>VBOR01000122.1 GCA_005893165.1 Candidatus Eiseniibacteriota bacterium
CGCGCGCTCGGCCAGTCCGGCCCAATCGAGGCACGACCTGGACGCCGTCGCGAGCGCCTCGCCGCCGAGACCGGCGTAGCGTCCGAATACGGCAAGGTTCTCCTCTGCCGAAAGCCGCGGATAGAGCGCGATCTCCTGGGGGATGTATCCCGTGCGCGCGCGGGCGTTCGGGCTCCCGACCGCCTCGCCGAAAATCGAGATCGATCCCGAGTTCGGCATCACCCTGCCCACAACGCACCGGATCAGGGTCGTCTTGCCGGCGCCGTTCGGGCCGAGCAGGCCGAGAATCTCTCCCTCCTTCACGGCGAGCGAGACACCGGATAGCGCGGGTCGCGATCCGTACGATTTCGCGAGCGCTTCGATGCGGAGCGGGGCCGTCATGGGTGGGAGCATAGCCCTCCCCGGCGGAAGGACAAGTCCCTTGCCGGGAGTTGACTCCCGAAGAGCGGTGCCCCATTCTCTGCGCGTCGCAAAGCGGCGGAGACGACGGCCCCCGCGCCCACCCCATCCAGAGGCACCGCATGAGAAGACCGCCCCTCCCGGTTCTGCTTTCACTCGCACTCCTCTTGCTCCTTACCGACAGCGCCTCCGGCGCCCTGTTCACGCGTGGCCCATCGCTCTGGAAGGTCACGACGAATTCCATCCTGATCGCGTGGCAGACCGACACTCCTTCATCAGGCAAGGTCCTCTACTCCACCCATCCAGGAGCCTGGACCGCGGCGGCCGACACGGCCACCGGGACGGAGCATTCGGTGACGCTCCACGGGCTTCAACCGGCGACCCAGTACGACTACCGCGTCGTCATCGACGACGTACTCCTCACCACCCATCTCAGGTTCCGTACGGCTCCGTCGGGCGTGACTCCGTTCCGCTTCGTCGCGTTCGGCGACTGTGGCGTGGCGGACGCGAATCAGTACGCCGTCGCCGCCAGGGTCGACTCGCTGAATCCCGACCTCGGGCTCATCCTGGGGGATGTGATCTATGAAGCAGGAGAGGCGGCCAACTTCACCCCGAGATACTTCACCCCTTACGCCTCGATCATCAACCACGCGGTTTTCTACCCGGTCGTGGGGAACCACGACATCATTACGGGAGGCGGGCAGCCGTTCCTCGACGCCTTCTACCTCCCCACGAACAGCAAGGACGGATCGGAGAAGTACTACTCCTTCGATTACGCGAACGTTCATTTCGTCGCGCTCGACGGAAACGACTACTTCAACGCCGACATGTACGACTGGGTCGAAGCGGACCTGGCCGCGACCACGAAGCGATGGAACATCGTGTATTTCCATCAGCCCATGTACACGGAGCCGAGCACGCACACGAGCGACCTCAATCTTCGTCTCTACCTCGAGCCCATCTTCGTGTATCACCACGTCGATCTGGTGCTCCAGGGGCACAACCACAACTACTGCCGTTCCTATCCGATTCGGAACGGGACGGCCGTGGATACCGCCCAGGGGTCGAGCTACCACAATCCAGGCGGTGTCATCTACCTCGTGGCGGGTGGAGGGGGGCGCGTGCTTTACCCGTTCACCGGGCACGATCCGCTCATCCGCTCCGCGTTCAGCGTCTTTCACACGGTGGCGGTGGACGTTGCCGGAGACTCGATGTACGTGCAGGCGGTCCTTCCGAACGGGACCGTGTTCGATTGCTTCTCCATCGTGAAGCGCGCTTCCACGGCGGTCGAGGCCTCGGGGCACGAGACGTTCGTCGGTTCGGTCCAGGCGACCGCGGGCGGACCGGTGCTCCTCTCCGTGCGGAAGCCGAAGCCCCATCCCTTCGAGCGGAGCGCCGAGCTTTCCTTCACGCTCCCTCGCGCCTCCCAGGTGCACCTGACGATCCGCGACGTGCACGGCAGGATGCTGCGGGAGCTGGTCTCGGCAGAGCTTCAGGCCGGGGAGCATTCCGCGCGGTGGGACGGGAAGGATGACCGTGGGCGCAACGCCGCGACCGGAGTCTATTTCGCGACGCTCGACGTCGGCGGAACCGTCGTCAAGACGAGGCTCGCGCTCCTACGCTGAAGGGGGAGGTCCCCCTGATTCGGAAGCACCCGCGCCCGGCGCCGCAGCCACGGCCGCGGCATCGTCCGCGGCGAAGTCCCTCTGGTAGATCCGCAGCACCGCGAGCAGGAGGCTCACGCTGAGCGGCCCCAGCACCAATCCCACCGGCCCGAACGCGGCCAGGCCCCCCAGAAGCGCGAAGAAGACGATCGCCCCGTGGAGCTCCATCCCGCCTTTGATGATCATGGGCTTGATGACGTTGTCCACCGTCCCCACGACGAGCAGGCTCCAGGCCGCGAGGAAGACCGCCGATCCAAGGTGTCCCGTCATGTAGAGAAAGACCGCCACCAGGAAGGAGAACCCCCCGGCGCCGAGGATCGGAATCAACCCCAGGAAGAAGGTCGCGAGGGCGAGGAACGATGCGTTCGGGGCGCGCGCGATGAGATAGCCCACGAAGGCGAACGCGGCCTCCACCCCGGCGGTCACCACGGAGCCCAGGAGCACGGTAGCGGATACTTTGCGGAATTCCGTGTACAGCTCGCGCATCTGCTTTCGCGGGAGCGGCGAGGTTTCGGTCACCCAGCCCGCCAGCCTCCCGCCATCGAGGAGCATGAAGAAGAGCCCGATCATCATGAGCGCCGTCTGGCCGACGATCTGGCCCGCCCAGTTGAGCGCGCGAGGAATCAGCCCGGCGCCGCGCCGCTCGAGATCGAAGATGAACTCCGCGTTCTGATCCTTCCGTGGAAGTTGCTCCCACGCCCGCGCCATCCAAGCCTGCAACGGCTCCGGGACGACCCGGATCAAGCCCTCGACACCCTCTTCCGCCAGCACCTGATGCATGTAATCCAGACCGTCGGCCGCTTCCCGGATCGCGACGACGCCGAGCGTCAGGACCGGCAGCACGAGCGCGATGAGGAGACCCAAGGTGATGAGGAAGGAGGCGAGGGTTCGGTGGCCGTCGAGCCGGGCCGCGAGACGATTTCTCCAGGGATAGAACGTCACCGCCATGACCAGCGCCATGAAGAGCGCCGCCGCGAAAGGACGGATGACGAGCCAGACGAGGACGAGCGCCACGACGAGAAGCGCCAGCAGCATGGAGCGGGCAGACCCGTTTGCCGCCTTTGCCATATCACCCCCCGGCCGCGCGTGAACCGACGCTCCGTTCCACAGTATAGCGGCCCGCCGCCCGGGGTGCTGCGTCCCATGCGGTTGCCGTGGACACGTCGTACCGGACCGGGTAGCGTCACGCCCCATGGCGGGCCCGGCGGTCTCTCCAGGCGGCGAGCCTCCTCTCAAGCGTCAGATCGGGCTCTACGCCGCCACCGCGATCACGGTCGGAAGCATCATCGGATCGGGCATCTTCCGGTCGCCACATTCCGTCGCGCAGGAGCTGACCCGCCCCGGATGGGCGCTCCTCGCGTGGGTGCTGGGCGGCGTCCTCTCCCTCTGCGGCTCCCTCGCGCTCGCGGAGATGGCCGTGACGCATTCGCGCACGGGCGGCCTCTACGTCTTCATCCGCGAGAGCTTCGGAAACCGCCTGGCGTTCATCTTCGGCTGGGCCAGCCTCTGGGTCATCAAGCCCACGGTGATCGCCTCCATCGCGAGCGTGTTCGCGACCTATTTCTGCCAGGCGGTCGGCCTGCCCAAGGGCACCGAGTTCTTCGCGGGCTTCGGCGCGATCGCGCTCCTCACCTTCGTCAACCTGCTCGGCGTGAAGCAGGGCACCGGGACCCAGACCGTGCTCACGACGACCAAGGTGCTGGGGATCCTGGCGCTCTGTGCCGCGGCGTTCCTCCTGCCGCACGCCGGCGCTCCCGCCGGAGCGTCGCTCGCGGGGCCGAGCCGCGGACATCCGTTCCTCCTCGCCTTCGCGTTCGCGATGATCCCGATCTTCTTCGCGTACGACGGCTGGACCGATTCCACCTACGTGGGCGGCGAGATCGTGAATCCGGTCCGCAATTTCCCGATCGCGATCCTGGGAGGCACGGTCCTCGTCGTCCTCGTCTACGTGATCACGAACGTCGCCTACTACTCGGTGCTGAGCCCCGGGGAGATCGCGAGCTACGAGGCGGTGGGGGCGGAGACGATGCGGCGGATCCTGGGAGACTGGGGCGGGCGCGCGCTGGCGGTGCTGGTGGCGGTCAGTACGTTTGGAACGGTGAACGCCTCGATCCTCACCGGCCCGCGCGTCACGCTCGCCATGGCGGCCGACGGTCTCTTCTGGAAGCGGGCGGCCCACGTGAACGTGGAGCGCGGGACGCCCGACGTGGCGCTCTGGATCCAGGGCGCCCTGGCTCATCGCGCGTCCCGACTACCGCACCCCGCTCTTCCCGCTGACGCCCCTCGTCTTCATCCTGGTCACGGTCGCGATCGTGGCGAGCGATCTCAGCTCGAGCGGATGGCGCGCCGCCGCGGGCGTTCTGGTCGCGGCGCTGGGGCTTCCTTTCTCCTACATCTGGACTCGAAAACGCCGCGCGGCCGTCTGAAGCGCGCGGGAACGCTTCCCGGGCGCGCGAAAACCCCCGCCGCGCCCTCGTCGCGGTCCCTGTGGGTGCTCTTCGCGGTAGCCCTCCTCGTGAGGATCGTCCACGTGCTCGCGATGCGTGCGAGTCCATTCTTCACGAACCCCGTCATCGACGCTGCCACCTACGATGACGCGGCCCGCGCGATCGCCGCCGGGCACGGCCACCCCGACGTGATCTTCTGGCAGCCGCCCGGCTATTCCTACTTTCTGGCGTTCATCTACTCGGTGGCCGGGCCGGGCTATCTCGCTCCGCGGATCGCTCAGGCCTTGCTGGGTGCCGGGAGCGCGGTCCTGACCGCATGGATCGGAGCGCGATCCTTTGGCCGGGGCGTGGGCCTCTTCGCGGGCTATGGGGTCGCCCTCTATGGGATGCTGGTCTACTACGACGGCGAGCTCCTCACCCCGACCCTCACCATCGCGCTTCAGCTCGCCGCGATCGCCCTGGCCCTGATGGCCCGGGAGCATCCCCGTCGCGAGGGTCTCCTCTGGGGAAGCTCCGGGCTCTGCATCGGCCTCGCCTCCGTGGTGACCGCGCCCTCCCTGGTGATCGCGGCGGCGCTCGCGGTGTACGCGAGACGCCGGGCCTGGGTGCTGCTCCTGGGAACGGCGCTCGCGATCCTGCCCGTGACCTTGCGGAATCTCAACCGCGGCGGCGAATTCGTACCCATCTCCTGGAACGCCGGGATCAATCTCTACATTGGGAACAACCCTCGCTACGACGAGACCGTGGCCATCCGTCCCGACCTGCAATGGAAGTACTTCGTCCAGGAGCCGCGCCGCGCGGGCATCCGGGGAGCGGGGCCGGCCTCGAGCTACTTCGCGGCCAGGGCCCTGAGCTACGCGGCCTCCGATCCGCTCGGATTCGCGCGGCTTCAGGCGAAGAAGCTCTACCTCCTTCTCGCCGGGAACGAGATTCCCCGCAACCAGGAGATCTATCCCGCGCGGAGTTATTCTCCGGTCCTCCGGCTCCTGCTCTGGAAGATCCCCGGCCTCGCGTTTCCCTTCGGGCTTCTCATGCCCCTCGGAATCGCCGGGCTCGCGGTGGCCGGCAGACGCGCGCCCCTTCTCGCGGCGGTCGTCCTTGCGTACGCGGCCGCCGTTCTCGCCTTCTTCATCACCGCGCGTTACCGGGTCCCTCTCGTTCCCCTTCTCGCGATCTTCAGCGCCGAAGGGGTCCGGTGGTGGCTCCGGGACGCGAAGCTCCTCGCGCGCGCGGCTTCACTCGCCGGCGCGATCGCGCTCTTTCTTCTCGGAAATCTGGGCCAGGGGCCCATGCCCCGGGAGATGAACGCGGATGCCGAGTACAGCCTGGGCACGAGGCTCCTGAGGGAGGGGCGCGTGGAGGAAGCCATCGAGCGCTTCCATTCCGCGCTCGGGAAGAATTCGCGCTACGCGGAAGCCTGGGTGAACCTTGGAGTCATCGAGGCCACCCGCGGGGCCACGGGGGAAGCCGACCGCTCCTTCCAGAGCGCGCTTCTGGCCGATCCCGAGAACGCGCTCGCGCTGACCAACCTCGCCGTGCTCCGCGAGAAAGCGGGGGACGGGTCCGCCGCGCTCGCGCTCTACGAGCGCGCACTCGCCATCGATCCCACGGACGAAACGGCCCGGCGGAAGGTCGCCGAGCTGAAGGCGCCGCCGGAGCCCCCGCCTCAGGCTCCGCTACAGGATCCGCAGCCTCCCCGAAGCAAACCCTAGGATCCCCGTCAGGGCGGCCAGGAGCCCGATCCATCCGAAGAGGACGGGCGCGGTCACGCGATCCAGGCAGAGCCCCGCCAGCCCCGAGGAGATCGCCGTGGTCCCCAGCACCAGCCGGCGCTCGGCGCGTCCGGCCCCCTCGGATGAGACGGGTTGGATGCCAGCGGCTAGATCTGCTGCGCGGCTGCCGTTCGCGGCTGGAACTCGGGAGCGTTGTGCTCGAAGTCCCACATGAGCGGGGGCTCGACCCCCAGCTGGCGGAGGAAGGCGTAGAGCTGGCCGCGGTGGTGCAGGTGCTCGTCGTAGATGATCTGGACGCACCCGGAGCCGGGGAAGCTCTCTCCCCACGGCGTCTTCACCAGGCCCGCGAGCTTCTCGTCGGTCAGCGAGCGGATCGACCCGTCGGTGGCCTTCCAGGAATCCTGGGCGAAGCGGAGGAGCTCGGCATGGGAGCGGATGCCCTGTCCGGCGTTCTTGTCCTCCTCATCGGACCACTTGATCTCGCCCCGCGCGGTCCCGTCCGCGACCGTCCGCATCGCGTTGTACATGTGCACCACCAGCTCCTTGGGAGTGCGCATGTCCTTGCACGGCCGGGTGTCGATCTTGTCCGCCGGAACTTCCTCGATCGCCCGCAGCGTGATCCCGTTCACCGTGCGGAAGTGCTCCCACAGCTTTCCGAGCTGAGCTTTGTTCATGAGGTCCTCCTTGCGCCCGTTTCCTCCTCGGCCCTGGAAGCGGCCGGGGAAGCAAAGGCACCTTCGGCATTCGCCGAAGGTGCCTCGCGTGGCTCTGGAACGACGATTCCTAGTTGTTGACGACGTCCTTCGACGTGATGTCCAGGGTGATCATGAAGCCGTTCGTGCCCTTGAACTCGTAGGGCTTCGCGCCGAGACGATACGCTTCGACCGTGTTCGGCATGAGCACGAACCCCTCGTTCCGCGGCGCGCCGAAGTACTTGAGATTCTTGATCACGACCGGACCCGCGGCGTTCTTGTTCACGGAATTCTTGAGGATGACCTCGGCGCCCTTGCCTCCGTCGAGCATCGCGTGCGCGTCGTCGCTCCCTGCCTGGTGCTGCCACGAGATCGGCGCGTCGGCGCCCATCTGGAAGGAAGCCCACTTCACCGGATACACCTTGCCCAGGATCATTCCGATCCCCTCGCGCTGCGCCTGCGTGACCGAGGGATCGAAGGTGAGCACCGCCCAATCGGCCTGTCCGCCGCCGAAGTCCGAGCCCAGGTCTCCCGCGACCCAGAACTTGGCGCCCGCGAGGCTCACGCCGTTGTAGGTGCCGCGGTTCACGCGGAACGCGTTATTGAATTTGCAGTACGCCTCCGAGTGGCCTTCCATCCCCGCCATCGCGTGGGAAGCGGGCGCCGTGCTGAAGTAGCACTGGCAGAACATAGGGCAGCTGCACGCCTCGATGATCGTGGCGTTCATGGCCCAGGGCTTGGCGGCGGACTTCGTCTCCATGGCCATCAAGGCGCCCGCGAGCGCGAAGCAGGAGACGACGAGAACAACAAGGACGAGACGCGCCTTCATGTTCGTTACCCCTTTCGTGAATTGGAACGATGGGTGAGTTTCCGCCCGACACAGTGGCGACGCTTTCCCGAGCCTTCCGCCGGGAGAGCGCCGGAGCGCGGACATAGAACCTACACCGGGGCCGCGCCAATGCCAGAGAAATCTATTCGCGGCCCGGAAGCCTATGCCGGGACGGGAGTTCTAGTGGCGGAGGAGCAGCCTCAAGGCGCCGGCGGGAATGCGGTGCGCCAGCTCCTCGGCGGGCTCGAGAGGCCCGCGAATTCGCACCGCGATGAGCTGAAGCTCCGAGGGGTCGGTGGTGTGCGCGGTGGCGGGTTTGGGCGAGGCGCGGAGCTTGACCGCGCTCCGGATGTTCGCCTCCGCCGCGGGATCGCCCACGAAGATCGTGAGCGCGGCGAGACGGTACTTCGCCTGCCGCGGCGTCATCGTGGCCATGCGGCCCTGAATCGCGTCGGGAGCGATCGCGGCCACCCGGACCGCGGTGGCGTCCTTGACGGGAATCAGGGAAGGAGCGCCTCCCTCGGAAGCGAGTTCGGCGAAGCGAGTATCGCCGTTCAGCTCCACGGTGACCTCGATGGGACCCAGGAGCCGGCGAAGCTCCTCGGGAATTCCCGGGGCGTCCGCCGGCACATCGTACGTGCGCACCGCGGTGGCATGCGCGGGGCGCTCCCACACTTTCAGCCTGGGGTGCCACGGCGCGCCCGGATCCACCTCGATCTTGGTTTCCTCGGCGAGAAGGACGTAGGGCTTGTCGGGCGCGGGAAGGAGCCCGGCGGATTCCTTCAGCGAGCGGCGCAGAGTCTCGAGCGCGGGAGGGGGGATCGTTTTCATCGAAGGCTGGATCGGTGGGGTCGCGGTCCACGTCGTGGGCGGCGCGGCGGCCACCGGGGCGAGCCAGATCAGAATCAAGGCGATCGCGGAGAGGGCGATACGGGGCATTGAATTCCTCCGGTCTATGTCAGGCGGGTGAGGCACGCGACCCCCTTCTCGAAGATCCCGGGCTCCGGGAGCAGGCTCACGACCACGCTATCATCCTGGGCCATATCGTAGAAGTGCCCGGGATGGACCAGCACGTTGTGCTTCCGCAGCGCCTCCAGGGCGAGGTCCCCCGCGACCGGAGGTGTTTCGAGCACGGCGCTCCAGCCCCCCTCCCCTCGCAATACCCGGAATCCGTGGTTCCCATTTCCCAGCGCGTGGAGACGGGACAGGTTCGTCTCGAGCCTCCCGCGCACCGCGGCCTGGAAACGATGCCGGGACTGGAGAAGCGCCGGGAGCGCGACCTGGACCGGCGTGGAGACGGAGAGGAAGAGATCGGCGATCCACTCGAGGCCGCTCAGCGCCTCCTGCTTCGCCCGCTCCGGACCGCTCACCGCGATCCAGGCAACCTTCATCTGCGGCATGCCGCAGAGCTTGGAGAGGCCGCCGAGCACGAACGTGAGCGCCCGCCGCTCCCCGAGCATCGTGGGCAGGAGACTCGTGGAAGGCGGCCAGGGAAAATCCCCGAAGACCTCGTCGGAGATGATCGCGATCCCGCGGTTCACGCAGAGCGCCACCACCTCTTCGGTCTCTTCCGCGGAGAAACAGGACCCGGTCGGATTGTTGGGCTGGACCAGGACCACGGCCCGCGTGCACTTGGAGAGAGCGCCCTCCAGGGAGTCCAGGTCGAGCTGCCAGCGGTCGTGGTAGGCCAGACGGTAGTGCTCGACGCGCACGCCTTCGAGCGCCGCGAGCGGCTCGAAGAGAGGATAGCTCGGGCGCGGCACCAAGATCTCCTGCCCGGGCTCGCATAGCAGGCGAAGGAGGTGAGCATAAGCCTCGCTGGTGCTCGCCACGAGCACGAGGTCGTCCGAAGCGATCCTCGGGACGCCTCGTGTCTTCGGGGCACCTGCTCCGCGTGCCCGCTCCTCGTAAAACTTCGCGACCGCCTCGCGCGCGACGGGAGCGCCCTTGGGGCAGGGCTCGTAAACCGAGCCTCGGGGGTCCGCGAGCGCCTGCAGCTCGGCCGGACCCGCGCCCCCCAGGCCGGCTTTCGTGGGGTTCGTCTCCGTGAGATCGAGAATCGTCTCGCCGGCCCGGTGCTTCTCCTCGAGGAGGGCCGTGATCTCGTTCGGCGTGAATTCGCTGGGCAGTCGTCGGGTCGTCATGTGACGGCGCCCGAGAAACGCGCTAGGGCTCCTGGCGCTCGGTGGTCGCGATCTTCCAGAAAAGATTCAAGGCCGAGATCACGATCGCGGCAATCAGCGCGGGCCAGAACCCGTTGATGCTCACTCCCGGCACGAGCGCCGCCACGAGAAGGATGACGATCGCGTTCACGACGAAGGAGAAGAGACCGAACGTGAGGATGATCAGCGGGAACGTCAGGATCTTGAGAACGAGGCCGACCGTGGCGTTCACGAGGCCCAGCACCAGGGACGCGATGATCGCGGCAGGCCAGCCCTCTACGAAAAATCCGGGCAGAATGTGGGACAAGAGCAGGAAGACGCCGGCGTTGAGCAGGAGGTGAAGGATCGCCTTGGCCATCGTGGTCCCTTCGCTGAGACGGCGGACGGAAAGCACTCCAACCCGGGCATCCTAGCACGCACATTTGTTGTTGTCAGGCAAACCCCTACGAGTTACACTGTAGTTGGGCTTGGTCTTCGAAGCTCGGCGCGTTCGCCCGCGTCTCGTTTCCCGTCGAAACCGCTGCCGCCTATTCCGGACCGATCGCAGGGGTTATTTCCTGTGGGAAGCTACAGGAGTGACCCATGGACCAGGATTTCTGGTATCGCTGCGTGAAGTGCGGCTACATGTACACCCCGCAACAATTCCAGGCTCTCGTTCAGCTTCGTGCCGCACAGACAGGGGAAAAGGAAGCGGATTTGATCGTGGCGCCGGAGCGCGTGCCGTGCCGGAATCGCGGCTGCGTCGGGCATCTCACGCGCACCGATTCCGAGTACAAGGAGGCGCGCTAGGGACGTCCCTCGTCGTCCGTGTTTGCGGCGGGAAGCGATGACTCCCCTTCGGTCTCGACAGCGACAGAAAGAGCCCTCAGGGGAATCATCGCCCCCCGCCGGACGTCACCCTCGATAGGGGACACCCCATCCGCGTCCCTTTCTCACCCCATCCGCGTCCCTTTGCCCTTGTTGCTCCGATCTCCCGACGCATATACTGCACGGCTTGGATTTTTCCAGGGAATTCCATGGATGAGGCTCCGAGTCTCCGGCAACGACTGGAATCCGTGAGAGAAAGGATCGGCCGCGCCTGCGCCCGATCGGGCCGCGATCCCCATACGGTACGGCTTCTGCCGGTCACGAAGGGGTTTCCGGCCGGGACCATCCGCGACTCGATGGCGCTGGGGCTGGGTGAATTCGGGGAGAACCGGGTTCAGGAGGCGGAGGTGAAGATCGCGTCCATCTCCCCGCGCCCGCGGTGGCATCTGGTGGGCCATCTGCAGCGAAACAAGGCGAAGCGGGCGACACAGCTCTTCGACGTGATCCACTCGATCGATTCCCAGCCCCTTGCCGAGGAAGTCTCGCGAAGGGCCCTGGAAGCAGGGAAGAAGATCGCGTGCCTCGTCGAGGTGAACACGTCGGGGGACCGAAGCAAATTCGGTGTGCCGCCGGATCGCGTGAGAAAGCTCCTCGAAGCGGCGGGCGCCCACGACGGGATCGATCTTCGCGGTCTCATGACGATCGGTCCTCTTCATGGCGGCCCCGCGGGGGCGCGGCGGGCGTTTCAGGACCTGGCGTCGATCCGGGCGGAATGCACGCGAGCCGGGCTCCTTCCCGAGGACGCCGATCTCTCGATGGGCATGTCGGACGATTTCGAGATCGCCGTCGAGGAGGGCGCCACGATCGTGCGGCTGGGGACGGCGCTCTTCGGCCGCCAAGCGTGAGGCTGAAGCTCCGCGTGACGCCGAAGAGCCGCGCGGACGAGATCGTCGGCATGCGCGAGGACGGCGCGCTCCACGTCCGCGTATCCGCGGCTCCGGAGAGCGGAAAGGCGAACGACGCCGTGATCCGGCTCTTGCGCCAGGTCCTCGGGCTTCCAGGAAGCGCGGTCCGGCTCAAGGCCGGGGCCTCCTCGCGCGACAAGTGGGTGGAGCTGGACGGAATCGACGCCGCGGAACTCACGCGGCGGCTGGGAACGGACCGCACATGAGCGTGGTGATGAGTCAGGCAAGAGGTCAGCTCCAGGCCATCGAAGAGGCGCGCGACGCGCTCGCGCCCCGGCTGGGCGTGAAGCCCGAAATCGGGATCATCCTGGGCACGGGGCTGGGGCAGTTTGCCGCCGCGATGAAGAGCGCCGCCGCCATTCCCTACGGCGAGATTCCGAATTTCCCCGCGGCCGCCGCCGGCCCTCATGGGCAGCTGGTCGCGGGATCGCTCTCCGGACAGCCGGTCGCGGTCATGAACGGTCGCGTCCACTTCTACGAGAGCCACTCGATGCGCGACGTGGCGTTTCCGGTCCGGCTCCTGCGCGCGCTCGGGGTTCGCACGCTGATTCTCACGAGCGCGGCGGGAGGGATGAACCCGCTCTATCAGGCGGGGGATCTGGTCGTGATCGTGGATCAGCTCAATCTCATGGGAGAAAACCCGCTCGTGGGTCCGAACGAGGATTCGCTGGGGCCCCGCTTTCCGGACATGTCCGAGCCCTACAGCCAGGAGCTGATCGCGCTCGCGCGGGGGACCGCGCGCGAGGAGAAGATTCCGCTCCGCGAAGGGATCTTCGCGGGCGTGGCGGGCCCAAATCTCGAGACGCGGGCCGAGTACCGGTTCCTTCGCTGGGCCGGCGCCGATCTGGTGGGGATGTCGGTGGTCCCCGAGACGATCGTCGCGGTGCACGGCGGCATGCGCGTGCTCGCGTTCTCGGTGGTCACGGATCTCTGCCTGCCCGACGCGCTCGAGCCGGTCGACGTTCCCCGGGTCCTCGCGACCGCCGCCCAGGCGGAGCCCGCGCTCACGCGACTGGTCACGAAGGTCCTCGAGCGGCTGCCCGATGCGGGTGCCCCGGCTTCGGCCGCGCCCGCCGGCGGAGCGCCCTCCGCCGGCCGAGGGAAAGGGAGATGAGCTCCAAGACCGACCTCTTCCAACCGGTCTCGACCCGGCTCGACCTGCCCGAGACGGAGGAGCGGATCCTCCAATTCTGGCGCGAGATCAAGGCGTTCGAGGAAGGGCTCGAGCGGCGCAAAGGGTCGCCTCTCTTCGTCTTCTACGAGGGTCCGCCGACCGCGAACGGGCTTCCCGGCGTGCATCACGTGCTCTCGCGGACGCTCAAGGACATCGTGTGCCGGTACAAATCGATGAGCGGCTTCTACGTTCCGCGCAAGGGGGGCTGGGACACCCACGGGCTCCCGGTCGAGATCGCGGTCGAGCGCGAGCTGGGCATCAGCGGCAAGGACCAGATCGAGACGTTCGGGATCGCCGAGTTCAACCGGCGCTGCCGCGAGAGCGTGCTGCGCTACGAGTCGGATTGGCGGCGCTTGACCGAGCGGATCGGCTACTGGCTCGACATGGACCATGCGTACTACACCTTCGACAACAGCTATATCGAGACCGTATGGTGGCTCCTCCGCCAGTACTGGGACCAGGGATTCCTCTATCAGGGGCACAAGATCGTGCCCTATTGCCCCCGGTGCGGCACGCCGCTCAGCAGCCACGAGGTGAGCCTGGGCTACGAGGAGGTGACCGAGCCCTCGGTCACGGTCAAGTTCCCCCTCGTGGATGAGCCCGGTGCCTTCGTTCTGGCGTGGACGACCACGCCCTGGACCCTTCCCGGCAACGTCGCGCTCGCGGTGGGACCGGACATTGCGTACGTGCGCGCGCGGCAGAAGCGCGGCCCCAACGAAGAGCGTTACTACCTCGCCAAGGAGCGGCTCCCCCAGCTCGAAGGGGAGTACGTGATCGAGAAGGAATTCAAGGGACGTGAGCTCGCCGGGCGCCGCTACCGGCCGCTCTTCGACTTCATCGACCTCGAGAACCTCACCGGCAAGAAGGGCTACTACATCTGCGAGGCGGACTTCGTCACAACCGAGGACGGAACCGGGGTCGTTCACACGGCGGTGATGTACGGGGAGGACGACTACCAGCTTGGCCTCCGGCTCGATCTTCCCCAGAAGCACACCGTGGATCCCCAGGGGCGCTTCACCGCGGAGGTGAAGCCCTGGGCCGGGCGCAACGTCAAGGAAGTGGAGAAAGACATCATCGCGTGGCTGAAGGAGCACGGGCTCCTCTACCGCGCGGAGATGACGACGCACAGCTATCCCTTCTGCTGGCGGTGCGACTCCCCGCTTCTCTACTACGCCTGGAAAACCTGGTACATCGCGACCACGCGCTACCGCGACCGCATGCTGGAGGCGAACGGCCGCATCCAGTGGCACCCCCGGGAGATCGGGGCGAACCGCTTCGAGAACTGGCTCGAGAACAACGTGGACTGGGCGCTCTCGCGAAACCGCTACTGGGGAACGCCCCTTCCGATCTGGCGCTGCGAGGGCTGCGGCCAGGACCGCTGCGTCGGGAGCGTGGCCGAGCTCCTTCAAGGGGAGGGCGCCCCCGAGCCCCTGGACCTTCACCGGCCCTACGTCGACCAGATCACGTTCCCCTGCGAGAAGTGCGGCGGCAGAGCGCGCCGCGTTCCGGAGGTGATCGACGTCTGGTTCGATTCGGGCTCGATGCCCTTCGCGCAATGGCATTACCCGTTCGAGAACGCGGAGCTTCTGGAGTCCTACTTTCCCGCCGATTACATCTCGGAGGGCATGGACCAGACACGGGGATGGTTCTACACGCTGATGGCGATCGGCGTGTTCGCGAAGGGAACGGCGCCCTACAAGCACGTGCTCGTGAACGAGCTCATCCTGGACAAGGAAGGCAAGAAGATGAGCAAGTCGCGCGGGAACGTGGTCGATCCCGACCAGGTCCTGAACCTGCGCGGCGCGGACGCGCTTCGCTTCTACCTCATCTCCACCAGCCCTCCCTGGACCGCGACCCGCTTCGATCCGGAGGGGGTGACCGAGGTGGCGAAGAAGCTCATGGGCACGCTCAAGAACACGGCCCAGTTCTTCGCCCTCTACGCGAACATCGATGGGTACGAGCCTGCCCGGAAAGAGCGCTCCAAGCCCAGCCTTCTGGACCGTTGGGTGCTCTCGAGGCTCCACACCCTGGTCGCGACGTGCCGGGAGGCCCTGGAAGGCTACGACCTCACCCGCGGGGCCCGGGCCATCCAGGATTTCGTCCTGGAGGACCTCTCGAATTGGTACGTCCGGCGCTCGAGAAGAAGATTTTGGAAATCAGGAGATCCTGCCGATAAGAGAGCCGCGTACGATACACTGCTCGGCTGCCTCGAAACCGTGTCCCGGCTTCTGGCGCCGTACACGCCGTTCGTCGCCGAGGAGCTTCACCAGAGCCTGGTGCGCCCCGCGCGGCCGGAGGCGCCGAAAAGCGTGCACTGGTGCGACTACCCGGTCGCGGATCGGGCCGCCGTGGACGAGGGTCTGGAACGGGCTATGTACGCGGCGCTCAGGATCGTGAACCTGGGGCGCGCGGCCAGGAACGTGTCTTCCCTTCGGGTCCGCCAGCCCCTTCGAAGGCTAGCGGTCGCGGGTCTCACGGAGAAGGAACGCGAGCGGATCGGCGAAGTCCTGGACCTGGTGCGGGACGAGCTGAACGTGAGAGAGATCGTGTTCCCCCGGGATCGCGGCGATCTGCTCCAAGTGGCTGTGAAGCCGAACTATCCGGTGCTGGGGAAGAAGGCGGGAGCCGCGATGAAGGAACTGGCGTCTAAGGTCCAGTCCGCGCCCCCGGATGAGGTCCGGGCCAAGGTGGCGGACGGAGGCTGGGAGGTGGAGGCCGGTGGGCAGCGATTCACGCTGACCCAGGAGGACGTGACGATCCAGGAGTCCTCGCGGGCGCCCTGGGTCGCGCAGGCGGACGCCGCGATGACCGTCGCGGTGGACACGACCCTCGACGAGGAGCTTCGGGCGGAGGGGCTGGTTCGCGAGTTCGCGCACCGGATCCAGATGCTGCGCAAGAGCGCCGAGTTCGAGGTGACCGACCGGATCCGGCTCTTCTGGGAGCTGAGCCCAGGTCTTGCGAGCGCCTGCGCCCGGCACGAGGGCTTCATCAAGGAAGAGGTCCTGGCGGAGGAGGTCGTGCCCCGCGTTCCGGGCAACGGCCCCTCGGAGGAGTGGACGTTCGACGGCGAGCGAGCCCGCGTCGGGATCGAGCGGGTACACAAAGGAGGGTGAGCCGTTGCTTACCAAGAAGGATCTCAAACACTT
>VBOR01000043.1 GCA_005893165.1 Candidatus Eiseniibacteriota bacterium
CTCGGCGATGGTTCCCTCTGGGACTCGCCGGGAGCTTTTCGCTTCGGGGCTTGCCTTCGGGGCCGCGCCGGGGCATCCTTGGTTGTCCTTGCCCTACAATCATCTGTAACCTTCACATAACCTTCAGTGAGTGGGCGTCGCTGTCGGGCCAGTTCAGCGAACACGCTGCAGTGTCATTGGATGGCGGCATAGCCAAGTGGCTAAGGCGACGGTCTGCAAAACCGTTATTCCCGAGTTCAAATCTCGGTGCCGCCTCCACTTTTTCTCCCATGCGGACGCACCTCATCCTCCGGCAGCAGCGACCACGTAGACGACGAACCCAACCAGAGCCGCGGTTCCAAGCACCCCCAAGCCCGATCCGAGCTTTCCGCCCACGCGCCACGTGGTGTCGGACCCGATCAGGGGAATCGCCAGCGAATACGGCCGGTATCCTGAATGTTCCATCTCCAGAGCGACCCCCACGAGATCTCCCACGCTGAACGATAGCGCGCCCACGAAACCAGGAGCCTGGTAGGTGTAGCCTCCGTCTTCCGAGCCGTAGAGGATGACTCCTGGGGCCACATCGACGGAGAGATTCCGGGAGATCCACCTGCGATAGCGAACCCGGGCCCCGAGGCGGGCGTGGGCGTCCCCGGTCGCGAGATAGGCGGTGAGTCCCACGGCGTTCCGTGGTGTGCGGTTCCACATCGGGCCCACGTCCAGCGTGAAGTAGAGCGGCCCCTCGGACGCGTGCGTGGGGTCATCGTCGATTCGCGCATAGGCGCCCAGCTCCGTGATGACGAAGGCGCCGCACTCGGGCAAGGGATGTCCGCGCCAGCAGAGAGAGCGATGATGTCGCGTGTGCTCGGCTTCCGAAACTTGCTCGGCAGCCGCGGCGTCATCGACGGGCCCTGTAGCCAGGAGCGAGAGCGCGAGGAACGCGGAGGATCGAAGGCAGCGCGGGATCATGTCGTTCCTCCGGGGTGCGAGCCTTGTAGAGAAGCCGATGCATGATAACGCGAGCCGCCCTATAGTTGCCTGGCAATGCGCCGGCTCATGGCAAATCCGGGTGTCCGGCTCGGGGCGGTGCTGCTCCTCGGTCTCGTGCTGCGGCTCCTCGCGATACGCTCGCCCGAGCGCCCGCTGGTGTTCGACGAGCGTGACTACTCCTCGCTCAGCACTACCCTGGCACAGACCGGCCGCTACGCGGACGGAGGGCGACCGACCGCCTACCGGGCGCCGGGATATCCGGCATTCCTGGCGGGCACTCAGATCCTGACCCATCGGTCCGATCCCGGCCCGGCGCGAATCGCTCAGGCCGTCCTCGATGAGATGTCGGCATGCGTCCTCTACCTGATCGCGCTTCCGTGGGGATCGACGGCGGCGCTGCTGGCGGCGGCGATCTGGTCCTTCTATCCTCCGGCGGTCGTCTACGCCCGCCTCCTCTATCCCGAGTCGCTCTTCATTTTCCTCCTCCTCCTCTGGCTCCTTCTGGCGACACGGCTTCGCCGGGAGAAGGCGTGGGAGAAGATCGCCCTGGGGGCGGGAGTGGGACTCCTCGCGCTCGTGAAGACGGAAGCGGCGTTCCTGCTTCTGACCGTGCCCGCGGGCGCCCTCATCCGCGGCGCTCACGCAAGGGTTTTCGCGTTATTCCTTCTCGGTGGGGCGCTCGCGCTGATGCCGTGGGTGATCCGGAATACCCGAGTCATGGGCGCTCCGGTACTGGTCACGAGCGCTGGCCCGGTGTTCCTGATCGGGAATCATCCCAGGGCGACCGGGGGATACTCGCCGGACGTTCCCGATTCGATGCTCCCGCGGAGCACCGGAGAAGTGGCCGCTTCCAGGGAATCGTTTCGCGGTGCCACTCGATTCATATCCGCCAATCCGCTCCGTTTCGCGACTCTCGGAATCAAGAAGACGGCGCTCCTCTTCGCCTCGGAAGTGGAGCTTGCGGTGACCGCGTTCCACAAGGATCCCGATGACCCGAGCACGCGGTTCCGGCAGAAGGCGCGCGAGCTGCCCGCGGCGATCGCGATCGGGCTCACGGTCGCCTATGCGGCGCTTCTCCTCTCGGGATGGCTCGGATTCATCCTGGCACCCGACGATCGCGTCGCCTGGCTCGCTGCCGCGATCCTCGCCGCGTGGGTGATGGCGCACTTCCTCACGTTCGGCGGGAGCCGTTATCACCATACGCTCATGCCCCTGGCCGCGCTCGGCGCGGCACGTCTGGCCTCGAGCCCACGGCCCACTGCCGTCCCCGCGACGCGGATGGCCGCCTTCCTCGCGATCGCTGTGATGCTCGCGCTCACCTTGGCCTTGGAGCTTCGCGCGCTCCTGCGTCCTTGATGGTCCGCGCCTCAGGAACGCCCCTCGCATCCACCTATGGTAAATTCCCGTCGTGTCCCACGATATTCTCGGCCGCCTCCAGTCCGCCCTCTCCGGCCGCTACGACGTCCGGCATGAGCTGGCCCGCGGCGGGATGGGGAAGGTCTTCGAGGCCCGCGATGAGAAGCACGGCCGCTCGGTAGCCATCAAGGTTCTCGATCCCGAGCTGGCGGCGGCCATCGGCGCCGCGCGATTCCGGGCCGAGATCGGGACCGCGGCCCGGCTCTCACACCCGCACATCGTTCCGCTCTTCGACTCCGGCGAAGCCGACGGCCTCCTTTACTACGTCATGCCCCTCCTCACGGGGGAATCGCTCCGGCAGAGGCTCCTGCGCGAGCGCCAGCTCCCCATCGAGGACACGATCCGGATCGCGCGCGAAATCTCCGACGCGCTTCACTACGCGCACGGGCAAGGGCTGGTGCACCGCGATGTGAAACCGGAGAACATCGTCCTCGCCGGAGGGCACGCGCTCATCCTGGATTTCGGCATCGCCCGTTCCGCGGACACGGTGCCCTCTCCGGAGACGCACACCCTCGCGACGATCGGGACTCCGACCTACATGAGCCCGGAGCAGTCCTCGGGCGTCTCGATGGACGGCCGGTCCGACCAGTACTCCCTCGCCTGCGTCGTCTACGAGATGCTCACGGGACAGCCTCCCTTCAGCGGACCCACCGGCGACAGCGTCCTCCTGCAGCACCGCACGCTGGATCCTCGGCCGGTCACAGCCCTTCGACCCACGGCTCCGGGATACCTGTCGCAAGCTCTGGCCCGCGCGCTCGCGAAGAATCCCGCCGACCGCTATCCCGGCATGGCCGCCTTCGGAGACGCGATCTCATCGACACTGACACCGCCGGGACGCGGCACGCCCGGCAGTCAGGCAGAAGGGCGGCGGATGCTCGCGGTCCTGCCTCTCGAGAACCGCAGCGCCGACCCGGAGCAGGAATACTTCACGGACGGGATGACCGAGGAGCTGATCACGCAGCTGGGCAAGCTCCAGCCCAAGCGACTCGGCGTCATCGCGCGCACCTCGGCCATGCGATACAAGAAGACCGACAAATCGATCGAGGAGGTCGGGAGGGAGCTTGGAGTCGAGTATGTCGTGGAAGGAAGCGTGCGGCGCGCCGGGGATCGGATTCGCATTACCACGCAGCTGATCCAGGTCGCGGACCAGAGCCAGCTCTGGGCCCAGACCTACGACCGACGCGTCGCGGACGTGTTCGATTTACAGGATGAGGTCGCGTCGGCGGTGGCCAAAGCGCTCGAGATGGAGCTGGTCTCGCCCGCGAGCCGTGCGCCGGAAGCTCAGGCCGAGCCGGCCAGCAGCGAGGCCTACGACGCCTACCTCAAAGGGCGATTCCACTGGAACCGCCGGACGCCGGAGGGGCTTCGCCTCGCGATCCGATGGTTCGAAAAGGCGATCGAGCTCGACCCCCATTTCGGCCGCGCCTATTCGGGAATCGCCGACGTGCACAACGTCCAGATCACGTACTTCCAGGCAGCTCCCGAAAAGGTATATCCCATCGCGGTAGAGGCCGCGCGGCGTGCCGTCGACCTCGCGCCCCAGCTGGCGGAAACGCATGCGTCCTACGCCAGCATCCTGGCCCATGCGGGCAGGAGCGCGGAGGCAAAGCCCGAGTTCGCCCGCGCGCTCGACATCGATCCGAACTATGTCCCGACCCTCTACTGGAACGCGATCTATGAGGTGAGCGAAGGGCGCTTCGAGGAATCCCTCTCTCTGGCGCGCAGGGCGCAGCAGCTCGACCCGCTCTCGGTAACCGTAGAGATCGTGCTGGGAAACATCATGTGGTTCGCGCGCCGCGGTCCTGAAGCGATCCAGCATTACCAGAGGGGGCTCGAGCTGGAGCCGAACATGCCCTGGATCCATATGAGGCTCCTGCTCTGCCTTGCCGCGTTGGGACGGCTGGAGGAAGCGCTGGCCGCGATCGAGACGCTGGATTCGAGGGTGCCGCATACCCTCGAGGCGATCTCGATGCGCGCGTACGTGCTCGGGCGTATGGGAAGACGTGATGAAGCTCGAGCATCGCTGCGGCAGCTGGAACAGAGGTCCGAACGCGAGTACGTCGCGTGGGAGCTGTTCGCGTACGCCTATCTTGGCCTGGACGATCGCGATGGGCTTCTGAGGATTCTGTCCGGAGGGCCGAAGTTCGGGCTCATCGGACGCTTGCTCCTTGCGTACGACGCTTCGTTCGACCCGTTTCGTGATGACCCGCGGTTTCGCGGCGTGCTGCCGCCCCGGGCATCGGCGCCCGTGCTCCTGCGCTCGAGCTAGGGAAGGCTTCGCGTTTCCACCCGTAGGGAAGCCCCTGCTTGACCGGGCTCGTGAATCTCTTCACGATTTCTGGTGCCGTAAACGGGGGTCATAGGGGCAAGACTTGTCGCCCCGCCATCGAAATGGCGAGCTCGCACGTCGTGGAGGGGCCTATGACGCTCTCAGGCGTAACGGATCCGGATCCCTCGAGCCAGGGGGAACGCGTGCTCATCGTGGACGACAACGCCGACGTCGCCCTGGGATTTGCGGCGGTGGTTCGCCTTCTCGGGCACAAGGTCGAAGTGGCCCTGGACGGGCCGCGGGCGCTCCAGATCGCCGCCAAGTTCAAGCCGACGATCGCGCTGGTCGACATCGGGCTTCCCCTGATGGACGGCTACGAGGTGGCGCGGCGACTGCGGGCGGCCGCCGAATCGAGGCCGTTGAAGCTGGTGGCCGTGACCGGCTATGGAGAAGAGGCGAATCGCGAGAAGAGCCTCGAGGCCGGATTCGATCTGCACACCGTGAAGCCTGTAGAGCTGGAGAGTATTCGCTCGCTTCTCGACGGCACCCGGAACAGCCCCGCGAACGGCTCCCCGGTCAAGGACGCGGCGAAGAACTAGCGGCACTCGACAACCAGACGAAATGGCCGTACCATGCCTCGCGCTGTCGCGACGCCCGCGCGCCACTGTCATGTGTTCTTTACCGTCAGGGTTTCCCTTGCACGGTTTACATAGGTTCTTGCAAACACGTAAGTGAAGTGCCCGTGTGCGTACCCGCGGTAAATTTCTTAACCGGCTCTTGCCGTTGCATGGAGGAACGTAAGTTCCTCGCGTGAGCCATGGGAAATAAGCACATGGCACGCTGCCTGCTTTGCGGGAGCCTGGAAATTACTCGTGCGACGGCGCACCCTTCCAAATTGCCAAGAGAGGGCGAACGATGAAAGCGCTGCGGATGCTAGCTGTGCTGGCAGTCGTTGTGGTCGCGACGCTGGCGCCCACCCGGACCGCCAGAAGCGAGCCAGGTGGACTCCATCTGAATCTCACCCCGTTCGGCGGCTATTGGGATTGGGGCAAGGAAATCAAATTCGACAAACACGCGTTCTACGGCGGGCGTGTCGGACTCGGCTTCGGTCGTTATCTCGGCGTCGAGGGCTACTACAGCTGGTTGAAGACAAGAGCCAACGACCCTCTCTTCACATTGCCCGGAGGCACCCCTGGCGCCGGGAGAGAAATGGAGCTCCGGGGATACGGCGGCGACCTCACGCTGAATCTGCTTCCCTCGATTGCCTTCGATCCGTACGTGCTTGGAGGCTGGCACGAGGAGAAGATCACATCGAAAACCGACGTCCCGAGCAAGATCCAGGACTGGGAGAACGGTCTCGAGTTCGGCGGCGGGATCAAGCTCGGGCTTGGAAGCAAGATCGCGCTCCGCGGTGAGATTCGCGACAAGCTCTGGAAGCTTCCGCCCTCCAGCAGCTCGATCAACAACCTCAGCTACACGGGCGGCCTGCAACTCACGCTGGGCGGCTCGGCGCACGGCGGAGACGCCGACAAGGACGGAGTCCCCGACAAGAACGACCGCTGTCCGAACACTCCCAAGGGCGCCCTGGTGGATGCTTCGGGCTGCCCGATCGACTCCGACGGCGACGGCGTTCCTGACGGCCTCGATCAATGTCCGGACACGCCCAAGGGTGCCATCGTGGACGCGCGTGGCTGCACGAGCGACGCGGACAGCGACGGCGTTCCCGACGGGATCGATCAATGCCCCGGCACACCGGCAGGAACCATTGTCGACGCTAAAGGATGCCCGCTGGATTCGGACGGGGACGGTGTTCCGGACGGCGTGGACAAGTGCCCGAACACCCCGGCGGGCGCCAAGGTGGACGCGACCGGATGCCCGGTGGATTCGGACAACGACGGCGTTCCCGACGGAATCGATCAGTGCCCGAACACACCGCCGGGAACCAAGGTCGACGCCCGCGGCTGCTCGGTCGACTCGGACGGTGACGGCGTGCCGGACGACAAGGATCTCTGCCCGAACACGCTTCCGAACGTGAAAGTGGATGCGGACGGCTGCCCGATCGAGCTCAACGAGAAGGAAACCGAGCTCCTCGACAAGGGCCGGATCACGACGCGCGAGATCCACTTCGAGACCGCGAAGTGGGACATCCTGCCCGAGTCGCGCCCGGTCCTGGACGACATCGGCAAGATCCTCATCCAGTGGCCGAAGCTCAAGATCGAGATCGGCGGGCATACCGACGCGCGCGGATCCGACGCCTACAACCTGAATCTCTCGCAGAAGCGCGCGCAGGCGGTGCTCGACTATCTGCTCGCGAATTTCCCGCAGATCAATCGCGATCAGTACACCGCGAAGGGCTATGGAGAGCGCAAGCCCGTCGCGTCCAACAAGAAGGTCGAGGGGATGGCGAAGAATCGCCGGGTGGAATTCAAGGTGCTGAACACCGAGGAGCTGACGAAGGAACGCGAGCGTCGGCGACTCTTGAAGAAAGGGGAGTAGCGGAGTTCGCCGCGGTACGACGGTGGTGAAGTAGCGAACCCAGGCGAGCCCTCCCGCTCCACCTGGTGAAAAGCCCGCGCTGTGCTGGTCAGCGCGGGCTTCTTCGCTACGATTCAGGTTGCCGCGTGGCCGGTCTCATCGAGTGCGGCGGTCCGTCTCCACGACGACGGCTGCGGTCTCGGTCTGATCCGCACTTCCTTTCCGTCGTAGCGTCCTGGCTCGTCCAGGAGCGACTTGATGGATGTCGCCCCTTTGCATCCCGGAAGCATCAACAGGGCGGCCGCCAATAGAATGCACGGAGCCATTTGGCGGGAGTGTCGCGATACGCGCATGTCGCCTCCTCGTTTACTCGGGCCAGGGATGAAATTCGCCGTGGAACGTATCAGCTACCGGAACCTCCGGACAAGTCTGTAGGGCGCGCACCCACAGCTCGCGTAACCAACGATGTTGCTGACACATACGCTCTAAAGCACGCGGTTCCGTCTGCCGATACTACCTGACGACCGCTAGGGAGGGTTCTTGGCCGCGGACCGTCGGTACTTCAGCTCGCTTCTCGTTCGTCTCACTTTGGCCGTCCTCGCCATGATGCTCTCCGCCAGGGCGATCTGCGCGCTGGAGGGAGATGCGAAGGCCTGGTTTCTGGCCGGCCTCTTCGGGCTGAGCGCCGCTGCCCTCCAGATCCGGCCGCTCCTCGTGCCGAATCCAGGGCGGGGAAGCAGCGTGTACAGTCCGGGGCTCGCGTTTTTCATCGCGGGTCTGTACCTGATCCCCGCCGGTCCCCTCGTAGCCTGCATCGCCTTCGCGATCGCGCTCGCGGGAATCGTCAAGGGAACGCGGCCGCACAAGATCCTCCTGCAGCTCTCGGCCACCGTCCTCGCGTTCGGCGCGTGCTCCTATTTCATGAAGCTCGGCCCGAGGAGCGGCGATCCACCGGTGCCTCCTCCCGAGCTCATCGCGGTGGAGATTTTCCTCGGGGTGGTCGTCCTCTTCGCGCAGCTCGTACTGCGCAGCGTCGCGATCCGCCTCGAGCGCGGCCACGACGCGCCGCACTGGGGAGCGTTCCAGCCGAGCGTCATGCTGGAGAGTGCCTACTGTCTGGCGCTCGCGGTCCCGATCTCGGTCCTCACGCGAATCCACCTGGCGCTGCTCGCGGTGGTCTACCTGTACGTGGGGTTCACGTGGTGGGTCATGGACCGGTATCGCCAGCACCTGAGAGTCCTTGGCCAGGTGTCGAAGCCCGCGCCTGTGGCGAAGTCCGGCCCGGTGTCGAGGACCGTACCGGAGAAGCGGCGCCGCCGGGCGGCCTGAGAAGCGCCTCGAGCGCGCGAGATCAGCGGTGCGGCGATTCGGCGTGGAGCCTGGATCCGTAGTGGGTGAGGACGTACTCGTCGATGAGCTTCAGGAACTCGGCCGCGATTTCCGGCCCCTTCAGCGTCGTGACCTGGCGGCCGTCGAGGAACACCGGAGCCTTGGGCTCCTCGGCGGTTCCGGGGAGGGAGATGCCGATGTTCGCGTGGCGCGATTCCCCGGGGCCGTTCACGACGCACCCCATGACCGCCACGCGCATCTCCTCCACGCCGGGATAGAGGGCCTTCCAGTGCGGCATCCTTTCCCGGATGTGTAGATTCACCGTCTCCGCCAGCTCCTGAAAATAGGTGCTGGTCGTGCGGCCGCATCCGGGGCAGGAAGTCACTTGTGGAAGGAAGTGCCGGATGTCCAGCGACTGCAAGATCTGCTGGCAGACCCGGACCTCCTCGCGCCGGTCCCCGCCCGGAGCGGGCGTGAGGCTCACGCGAATCGTGTCCCCGATCCCGTCGAGGAGGAGCGAAGAGAGCCCCGCGGTCGAGGCCACGATGCCCTTCATCCCCATGCCGGCTTCGGTGAGCCCGAGATGGAGCGCGTAATCGGTCTCGAACGCGAGCCGCCGGTAGATCGCGATCAGGTCGCGCACGCCCGAGACCTTGGCCGAGAGCACGATCGCGTCGTGCGACTGGCCGAACTCCTCCGCCAGAGCGGCCGAGCGCACCGCGCTCTGGAACATGGCGTCCAGGGTGATCTCCCGGTCGTCGAGCGGCTCCGCGCGCCGGGCGTTCTGATCCATCAGCTCGGTCAGGAGCTCGCGATCGAGCGAGCCCCAGTTCACCCCGATCCGCACCGGCTTTCCGTTCGCCACCGCGACCTCGATGATCCGCCTGAAATGCGCGTCATGACGCGCGCCGGCCCCGACGTTCCCGGGATTGATGCGGTACTTGTCCAGGACGCGGGCGCATTCGGGATGCTCGGTCAGGAGGATATGGCCGCTGAAATGGAAGTCTCCGATGATGGGCGCCAGGACCCCCGCGTCGCGCACGCGCCCCACCATCTCCGGCACGGCCTTGGCCGCCTCGGGCGTGTTCACGGTGACGCGCACGAGCTCCGATCCCGCCTCTGCGAGCGCGATCGTCTGATCGGCGGTCGCCCTGGCGTCCGCCGTATCGGTGTTGGTCATGGACTGGACCGCGACCGGGCTGCCGCCGCCGATCGTGACCGGTCCGATGCGGACCTTCGTGGAAGCGCGCGGACCGCCGGACCCTTCCTGGGAGCTCGTCATGATGGGCTCAGTCTACGCGGGGGCCGGGCGAGGGTCAAACGGGCATGGTATTCTCGGCGGAATGAGCTCCCAGGTGCGCGACATGTTCGCCTCCATCGCGAGGCGGTACGACCACGGCAACCAGGTGCTCTCGATGGGCCTCCACCATCGCTGGAGGAAGTCCGCGGTGCGCCTGAGCGGCGCCACGCCGGGGAACCGGGTCCTCGACTGCGCCACCGGGACCGGCGATCTGGCGTTCGAGTTCCAGCGCGCGGTGGGGGAGAAGGGCTCCGTGATCGGAATCGATTTCTGCGCCGAAATGATCGAGGTCGCGCGGGAGAAGGCCTCGCGCGAGGGGCTCGGGACGCGCTTCGAGGAGGCGGACGCGCTCCGGCTTCCCTACGCGGACCGGTCCTTCGACGTCGCCTCGATCGCCTTCGGCATCCGGAACGTGGACGATCCCGCACGAGGGCTTGAGGAGATGGCACGCGTGGTGCGCCCCGGAGGATCGGTCGCGGTGCTCGAGTTCGGTCAGCCCGGAGGGCCTCTCTTCGGCCCCCTCTATCGCTTCTACAGCGCGAGCGTCCTTCCCCGCGTCGGGGGCTGGCTCACCGGGGAGCGGCGCGCCTACGAATACCTTCACCGCACCTCTTCCGCATTTCCCAGCGGTACGGCGTTCCTCGAGATGATGAAGGGCACGGGGCGCTTTTCCCACGTGAGCGGGCGAGGCCTCACGGGCGGCATCGCGTACGTGTACGTGGGCACCGTGGGCGCCCCGGTGAGCGCCACCGCTGGCGGGGGAGCGGCATCGTGAGCTTCTCCGTCTCGCTCCCGGTGCGGTTCCAGGACGTGGACGCGGGGGGCGTGCTCTTCTTCGGGCGCATCTACGACTACTGCCATCAGGCGTACGAGGAATTCTGGGGGTCGGAGGGAGTCGACCGAGCGCATTTCTTCGCGGGGGCGGAATACCTGGTGCCGATCGCGCACTCGGAGGCCGATTACCGGAGGCCCATCCGCCACGGGGACCGCATCACGATCCGGGTGGACGTGACGCGCGTGGGACGCGCTTCGTTCACGCTGCGCTATCACGTCACCGGGCTCGACCCCGGAGACCTGAGGGTGGAGGCCTCGACGGTCCACGCCTTCGTGGACCGCCGCTCGATGCGCCCGATTCCGATCCCGGATCCGCTACGCTCGATTCTTCTCCGTCACCTGCTCCGCGAGCCAGCTCCGAATCTCTCGGCGTAGCAATTTCCCCGCGTCGCTGCGCGGAAGGGTCTCCCGGAAGCAGATCCAGCGCGGCACCTTGAAGGAGGCGAGGCGCCGGCCGGCGTATTCGCGGAATTCCTCGGGCGTGACTTCCGCGCCGGGCCGCGGCACCAGAGCGGCGGCCACGCCCTGTCCCCATGAGCCCGCGGGGAAGGACACGACGCACGCGTCCGCGATGGCGGGATGGCCCCTCAGAACCTCCTCCACCTCGCCGGGGGAGACGTTTTCTCCTCCGACCACGATCCGGTCCACGCGTCGATCCAGCACGCGTAGCCGTCCACTCTCGTCCCAGGCGCCGTAGTCTCCGGTGCGAAACCACCGCCGGTCGAAGGACGTCCGGTTCGCCTCCTCGTCGTCGAAGTACGCCTGGGCCACCACCGGGCCGCGAACGTAGATCTCTCCTTCCTCGTCGGGAGCCAGGACCGGCCCCTCCGGGCCGCGCACTTCCACTTCCACGAAGGGAAGCGGCTTCCCGGCCGTCTCCAATCCGTCGGGCCACTCCCGCGGCGAGACCGTCGTGACCTGGGATGCGGTCTCGGTCATCCCGTAGGTCGGCAGCGCCCGCATGCCGAGATCCGCCGCGCGCCGGAGCAGGGCCGGGGGCGCGAAGCCCCCGCCGAGGAGTGCCGCGCGCAGCGATCCGGGGTAGGGGCGCGACCCGCGGGCCTCGAGCATGCGCTCGAGCATCGGAGGGACGAGGGAGACCAGGGTGACCCCCTCGCGGTCGATCGCCTCGTTCACGGCCACGGGATCGAAGCGCTCGTGGATCAGCACGCCGGTTCCGTAATAGGCGCTCCGCGTGAGAATGGAGAGTCCGCCGACGTGATGGAGCGGCAGCGTGAGGAGCCAGAGGTCTTCCGCGCGCACTCCGAGATTCCGTGCCGAGGCAACCGCGCTCCAGAGGAAGTTTCCATGCGTGAGCACGACCGCGCGCGGCGATGCCTCGGTGCCCGACGTGAAGAGGATCGCCGCGGGCGCATCGAGCCGGCGCGTGAAGAGCGGCGGCTTCGCCGTGGACGTCTTCGGCGCGGGAAGCGCCGAGGGCTCGGGGGAGCTCGTGAGGGCGAAATCGGCCTGGGCCCGGGTGCGGAGGGCGACGCGCTCCGGCTCGGAGAGGCGCTGGCCGATCGGGACGGGGAGGAGCTCCGCGCGGTGGAGCGCGTGGAACGTGGCGGCGAAATGGAGCCCTTGTTCCGCGCCGAACTCCAGCGAGACGTGCTCCCCCGACACCAGGCCCTGCTCGTAGAGCGAGACGGCGGCTCGAGAGACCGCCTCTTCGAGACGGCCGTACGTCCACCGCTCCTCGCCTATCCGCAGCGCGAGACGGTCGGGCTGAGTGCGGGCCCAGAAGGCGACCGGATCCCAGGTCGTGCCCGCGCTCGTGGCGTCTGTCGTGCCCGCGCTCGTATCGTCTGTCGTGCCCGCGCTCATTCCACCTCCACGGTGTAGGCGTCCCGCCAGAAATCCTCGGGAAGCTCGACGCCGAGCCCGGGTTTCTCCGGGACCGGAATCGAGCCGTGCTGGAGCGCGGGGGCGGAGGTGATGTCCCGCCCCAGCGCCTCACCCGTCGCCAGGCCGTGCGCGTAGAGCGTGGAGCCGAGGGACGCGGCGAAATGAAGCGCGGCGGCGCGTCCGACCGCGCTCTCCACGAGCGAGGTCACGACCACCGGGACGTGCCGTTCTTCCGCGGTGTTGAGGACCGAGCGCGCTTCGCGCAGCCCGCCGAGCGCCATGGGCTTCAGGATGAGAATGTCGGCGGCGGACCGGTAGAGGAGCATCTCGGCCGTTCGCGTATCCCGGACCGCTTCGTCCGCGGCGATCCGCACCGGGGAAGCCTCGCGCACGCGGACCAGCGCTTCGAGGTCGTCGGCGCCGACCGGCTGCTCCGCGTATTCGAGGTCGTAGGCGGCGAGCGTGCAGAGGGCCTGGATGGCTTCGTCCGCGGTCCAAGCCTGATTCGCGTCCACGCGCACGTGGACCTCGGGTCCCACCGCCTCGCGCAGCGCCCGGAGGCGAGCCTCGTCCTCGCGCGGCGGCGCTCCTCCCACCTTGAGCTTCAGCGTGCGGACGCCGGTCGAGACCGCCCTCTTCCCAAGCTCCGCGGCCCGCTCCGGCGGCACGCGTGGAATGGTGACGTTCGCGGGAACCTCGCGCAGCGTGCCCGCGCCGCCGAGGTAGCGCGCCAGCGACACGTTCGCCCCCTGGGCGATCAGATCGTGGAGCGCGCAATCGATCGCCGACCGGGCGGTCGGAGCCGCCGCGACCGGTGCCAGGAGCGGCAGATCGACGAGCGCGGCGGCGTAGCGGTCCCGCTCGAAGCCGACCAGGTACGACATCGCGAGCTTGAGCCCGGCTCCGGCCGAGGCGTGGGTCTCGAGACCGAATCCGGGAAAGGGCGCGGCGTCGCCGAGCCCCACCCGGCCGGCTTCGTCCTTGAGCTCGAGGATCCATCCCTTGCGCTCCCGGACATCCCCGTCCGCGCTGGGCCAGGGATCCCGCAGGGGAAGGGAGTAGGGCTTGAGGCGCGCCCGGACGATGCTCATGCGAGCGCGAGCCCCGCGGCGAAGAGAAGACCGAAGAGAACGTGAAGTCTCGCCGTGCCGAAGAGCGCCGCGTTCAGGGGCGCGCCCTGCTCGCGCGTCACGCGGCGGCTCTCCCGGAGCGCGAGCGGCAGCGTGAGCACGGGAAGGAGCGCCCACGCCGCGGCCCGCCCCGTGAGGAGGAGGGCCAGCGGGGTGAGATAGGCCGCGGCGAGGAGAAGCAGGTAGCCGGCGCGGGCCGCCCTTCGGCCCATGCGGACCGCGAGCGTGCGCTTCCCGGCGTCGCGGTCTCCCTCGAGATCGCGCACGTTGTTCACGACCAGGATCGCCGTCGCGAGCGATCCCACGGGGATCGACGCGAGGAAGGCGTCCAGGGACCAGGATCGGGTCTCGACGTAGTAGGTTCCGCACACCGCGACCACTCCGAAGAAGAGGAATACGAAGAGCTCTCCCCATCCATGATACGCGAGTGGCCAGGGTCCTGCCGTGTAAGCCACCCCCGCCAGGATCGAAGCGATTCCGATCGCGATCACCACCGGCCCGGCCTCGCGCGCGAGGAAGATTCCCGCGAGCGCCGCCAGCCCGAAGGAGACGAGGATGCCCGCCCGGACCTCCCGCACCGTGAGCCAGCCCATCGCGAGCGCGCGCGGAGGGCCGAAGCGCGGGCCCACGTCCGCGCCGCGGCGGAAGTCGCCAAGATCGTTCACGAGGTTGGTTCCGATCTGGATGAAGAGGGCGCCCCAGAGCGCGGCGAGCGCCGGGGCGAGCCGGAAGGCACCATCGCGCGCGGCGAGGGCGGACCCCACCGCGACCGGAACGAAGGCGGCGGCCAGGGTCGGAATGCGCGCCGCGTGGATCCACGCTTGGGCGCGGCCCACGGCCCGGACCTTCGTCATCGACTCAGGGAAGGCGGCGGAACTTCGAGAAGTTGGGTTTCCTGCGCTCCAGGTAGGCGTTTCGCCCCTCCTGGGCTTCTTCGGTCATGTAGTAGAGAAGCGTGGCGTTCCCCGCCAGCTCTTGGATCCCGGATTCGCCGTCGAGCTCCGCGTTGAAGGCGGCCTTGAGGCAGCGCAGGGCGAGCGGGCTCATGGTCAGGATTTCGCGGCACCAGCCCACGGTCTCCTCTTCGAGCCGCTCCACCGGCACCACCGCGTTCACGAGCCCCATCTGGAGCGCCTGCTGGGCATCGTACTGGCGGCAGAGAAACCAGATCTCGCGCGCCTTCTTCTGACCGACGATCCGGGACAGGTAGGAGGCGCCGAAGCCGCCGTCGAAGGAGCCCACCTTGGGGCCCGTCTGGCCGAAGCGCGCGTTCTCGGCGGCGATGGTGAGGTCGCACACCACGTGGAGCACGTGCCCTCCGCCGACGGCAAAGCCCGCGACCATGGCGATCACCGGCTTGGGAAGGGAGCGGATCTGCCGCTGGAGGTCGAGCACGTTCAGGCGGGGCACCTTGTCCTCACCCACGTACCCGGCGTTGCCGCGCACCCTCTGGTCGCCGCCGGAGCAGAACGCCTCGGTGCCCGCGCCGGTGAGGATGGCCACGCCCAGCTCGGGATCCTCGCGGACGTCCTCGAACGCCTGGATCATCTCGCGCACGGTGAGCGGACGGAAGGCGTTCCGCACGTCGGGACGGTTGATGGTGATCTTCGCGATCCCGTCCGCCTTCTCGTAGAGGATGTCGGTGAAGGCGCGCGCGGTCTTCCACGCGACGCCGACGGCCTGAGTCATGAGGGTCATGCTCCTATGAGGAAGTGGCCGAGGAAGCTTCCATGTCGTGGACCGCGACGTTCCAGTAGGTCGCCAGCGCTTCGGCGAACGCCTCCGGCGATTCGAGGTGCACCGCGTGCCCCGCCTGCGGAACGACGACGCACTGGGATCCTGGGATCAGGGCCGCGAGGCGCCTGGCGACCTCGACGTACTTGAGATCCCGGCTGCCGGCAAGAAGGAGCACGTCGCCGCGGAGACCGCCGAGACGGTCGCCCAGGTACTCGTGCGCCCCCTGACCCATGCCGCGAAGGGAGTCCGCGAGACCCTGAGGCTGGTTCGCGAGCCTGCGCTGCCGGAGCGCGGCGCGGGTCGCCTGAGGCAGCTCCCACTGCGTCTCGAAGAGCGGGAGCGCGCTCCAGTAGTCCGCGAACCACTCCACGCCGCGTTCCTCGATCCGTTTCGCCAGCGCGTCGTCCGACTCGCGGCGCTTCGCCCGCGCCTGGGACTCCTCGATGCCGGCCGACGCGCTCTCCACCACCAGGGACCGCACCCGCGTAGGATACGCGAGGGCGAAGTGGAGCGCCACGCGTCCGCCCATCGAATAGCCGATCCAGTCGGCTTCGGAGATCCCGAGTCTCGAGGCGATCTGGTCCAGGTCCCGCACCGTCTCGCTCATCGTGTACCGCGCGGGATCCGCCGGAGACTCGGTCTTCCCGTGTCCGGCGAGATCGATCGCGACGACCGCGCGGTCCATGGCGCGGAGCTTCGGCGCGATCTCGGTCCAGTCCTGGCCCGAGCCGCTGAAGCCATGGAGCAGCACGGCCATCCGCTCGTGGGCGGTCGTTCCCTCCGCTTCGATGTGGTACGTGACGCCGCGGATGTCGAGATTCATGCGAAGGTCCTCCCCAGGACAAAGATGAGGTCGTCCCAAACCGTCTGGTGCCAGGCGCGGTTCCGTTCGCGCTCCGTGCGGATTTCGATCACCTCGGTCGTGCGCGCCAGGAGCGAGGCTCCGGCGCGCTGCTTCAGCTCTTCCCACGATCGTGGGCGTGCGTAGGGCAGATGGTAGAGCGCTGCCGCGGGCTCGAAGCTAAGGCCGTGCGGCGTGCCGAACCAGCGCTCGAAATCGGCGTGGCGCGCCGCGGGAAGGAACGAGAAGATGCCGCCTCCATTGTTGTTGACGATCACCACGGTGGCCTGGACTCCGCCGCCCCGCACCATGTGAAGCGCGTTCAGATCCATGTGGAAGGAAAGATCCCCGAGGACGAGGAGCAAGGGGCCCTCGGAGGCGGCGCTCGCCCCGAGCGCGCTCGACAGAACTCCGTCGATCCCGCTCGCTCCGCGGTTCGTGAGGACGCGGAGGCGGCGGGGATGGCTCGGAGCGAACGTGTCGAGATCCCGGATGGCCATGCTGTTCCCGGCGTACAGGGTTCCCGCCTCGGGCAGGACGTCGAGCAGGGCGGGGAAGATCGCACCCTCCTCGAACGCTTCCGCGCGGCCGAGATGCCGCGCGATCACCTCGCGCGCCGCGCCCTCGGCCCGCTCGAACTCCTGGCGCCAGCTCGGGAGCGGGTCCGCGGATCCTTCGAGCGACTCGAGGAGCGCTGCCGCGGCCTCGCCCGGGTCGGCCGCGATCCGCTCGCGTCCGCGCCGCGCGGGGCTGCGCCAGCCCTGGGCGGGGTCCACGATCACGTGAACCGTTCCGGGGTGGCGCGCCGCGTATCCGTGAAAGGCCTTCGACGTGAGCGCGGCGCCGAGCTGGATCACGATCTCGGGCCCGAACCGGTCCGCGAAGGTGGGGGAGCGCAGGAACGCGTCGTAGGCTCCGAGCACCGGGCTGGGTGCCGCGTGTCCGTAACGGACCGGCGAGGCGGGATCGGCGAGGACGGGATAGCCTGTGACCTCGGCGAGTCTCGCGACGCGGTGGGAGAGATCGGCCGCGCCCTCGTCGGGCCCGCACAGGATGAGACCGCGGCGTAGGGAGCGGACCATCTTCGCGAGCCGCTCGATCGCGCGCTCCGGCGCCCGGAGCGGCTCGGGCGCGACGTGCGTCTCCGGCGCCGGGGCGGGAGCGGGCGGCAGCGCCTCGGGGCTCGGAAGGAGAGGCTCGCGGAACGCGAAGTTGAGATGCACCGGTCCCGCGGGCGCGTGCCACGCCTCCGCGACGGCGCGGGTCCCGAGCGAGGAAACGTAGTCGAGCATCGCGCGGGCGTCCTCCGGAACCCCCACCTCGACGAACCAGCGCACGAGGCCCCCGAAGAGCTTGATCTGATCGATCGTCTGCGGCGCGCCGGTGTCGCGGAGCTCGGGCGGACGGTCCGCGGTCGCGACGATCAGGGGCACGCGCGCGGAGGAGGCTTCGACCACGGCGGGGAAGAAGTTCGCGGCGGCGCTCCCGGACGTGCACACGAGCGCGACGGGGCGGCGCGCGGCCTTGGCGAGCCCGAGGGCGAAGAATCCGGCCGCGCGCTCGTCCAGAGACACGCGCGTCTCGATGGGGGAGCGGCCGAAGGCGATCGCGAGCGGCGCCGAGCGCGAGCCGGAGCAGACCACCGCATCGCGCACGCCGGCCGCATGGAGCGCCGAGACGAAGCGGTCGGACCACGTAACGTTGAGCGCGCCGTGTGCGTCCGCGCCGCGGACTTCGGCGCCGTGCGCCTCCGACGCAGGGGCGGCGGCGTCCCGGGTGCCGAGGGGCTCAGTCACGCGCGATGGCATCCTGAATTCCCTTCATCTTGAGATCGATCTCGCTCCATTCGAGGTCCGGGTCGGAGCCCTCCACGATCCCCGCGCCCGCGAAGAGCCTGGCGGTCCGGCCCCGCATTGTGATGGAGCGGATTCCGACCGCAAAATCGCCGCTCCCCTTCGCATCCACCCAGCCCACCGGACCCGCGTACCACCCTCGATCCTCTGGTTCGGCCCGCGCGATCCAGGCCAGGGCCTCCGCCCGGGGCCATCCCGCCACGGCGGGAGTGGGATGGAGCCGCGAGACGAGATCCAGCACGTTCGCGCCGGCGTGCGCCCGCCCGGCGACCTTGGTTCTCAAATGAAGCAGGTGCGGCAGGCGCATCACCTCGGGACCGCGCGGCGCGTCGAGCGCCTCGCAGACGGGTCCCAGGGTCTGGAGCAGGTGGTCCAGCACGATGCGGTGCTCGCTCCGATTCTTCTCGCTCCCGGCCAGCTCCTGTGCCAGAGCCAGAGCGTCGTCTCCGGGATCGCACCGCAGTGTTCCCGCCACCGCCTCCGACAGCACCTCTCCGTGAGCGAGACGGACGAGCCGCTCCGGGCTCGCGCCCAGGAAGGCATTTCCCTCGCCGTCGTCGATGAGAAAGCGATAGCAGTCCGGGTAGGCGCTCCGGAGCGACTCCATGATCGTGAGGGCGCTCGCGTCCTGCCGGAGCGGGATCGCTTCGGCGCGCGCGAGCACCACCTTGGAGAATCCGCCCTCGCGGATGCGGTCGAGGGACGAGCGCACCGCTTCGTTCCAGCGGGCGCGCGCCATCTCGCCCCCCGGGAGGGCGCCATCCTCGGGGTTCCGTTCCGGAGGAGCGCTCTTTGCCGCCGGGCCCTCCGCGGTCCATCGAGTCTCCATCGTCTCGCCCGAAGCAGCGTTCCAGAACATCCGGGCCCCGGATCTCCTCGAAGCGTCCCGGGCCGCGGGCCCCGATGCGGCACGCGGCCCCGATCCCGGCGAACGCCTCCCCTCGAGGAGCCTCCCAGAGGAACAGCGCCTGTCCGTACGCCCGGGCCGCCGCTCGCGTCAGGCACTCCCAGGGGCTCTTTTGGGGTACGGGCACGCTTTCGCCCGTCAGGAACCCCGTGGAGGACCGAGTCTCGGATGGAGCCACGGTCGGGGAGTATAGAGACGCGGAGGCCGGGCGGTGAACCCCAATTCTCGGCCTCTGGCCATCCCGTCCTCCATGTCGTATCTTCCGGCGCGTGCTTTCCCTTTCCTTCTCCCATCTCCTGCTCGGGCTCTTCCTGGGCCTGCGCCACGCCTTCGAGGCGGATCACATCGCCGCGGTGGCCGCGATCGTGACCCGCGAGCGAAATCCGCTCCGCTCGAGCTTCATCGGAGGCTTCTGGGGGGCAGGCCACCTCGCCTCGCTCCTCCTGGTGGGGATCCCCGTCGTGGGCTTCGGACTCCATTTCCCGCACGAGCTCGATCTGCCCCTGGAGCTCGGGGTGGCGGCGATGATCGTGTTCCTGGGCGTGGGGGGACTCGCCCGCAGCGCCGCGACGGATGGCGGTCACGGGCACGCGCACTCGATGCGCCGCCTGGCCCGGCGGCCCTTCTTCGTGGGCGCGGCGCACGGGCTCGCGGGTAGCGGAGCCCTCACGCTGGTGATCCTCGCCACGATGCCGTCGCGGACGGCCGGGCTCGTGTACCTGGGATCCTTCGGCCTGGGCTCCGTGGCCGGAATGATGGTGGCGAGCACGACGCTCTCGATTCCGCTCGCGGTCTGGGGCCTTCGGGGAGCCGGAGCCGCCCGGAATCTGTCGCGGGCGGTATCGCTTGCCAGCGTGGTGTTCGGAATCTATTACGGAGCCTCGACGATCGCCGCGGCGATGGCACGTCATCTCTCTTGATTGCGATGCCGCTTGACGATCCGAAAAGTTGGTGATTATATTCACAATCTTGCGGGGAGCAGTTTGGATTCCGCTTATTGACCACAAAGGAAAGCGGTCTCAGGGAATTTGAGCACTCTCAAGCCAAAGCAGCTCGCTCTGATCGTGCTCGCCCTGGCCGTCCTGGGCGGATGGTCCTTCTTCGATGCGTTCAGCAACGTGGGCTACGGTCCCAAGCAGCCGATCCCGTTCAGCCACAAGCTCCATGCGGGCACCAACAAGATCCCGTGCCTCTACTGCCATGCCAATGCCGAGCGCTCGCGCCACGCCACGATCCCGGCGATGGCCGTCTGCATGAACTGCCATAGCGTGGTCAAGACGGACAGCCCCAACATCCAGATGGTCACGAAGCTCTACCAGGCTGGAAAGCCGATGCAGTGGGTGCGCGTCCATCGCGAGCCCGACTACGTGTACTTCAGCCATCAGTGGCACATCGCCCGAGGCTTTCCGTGCCAGAGGTGCCACGGCGAAGTCCAGAACATGGAAGTGGTCCAGCAGGCCAAGGATCTGAAGATGGGCTTCTGCATCGACTGTCACCGGCAGAACAAGGCTCCCACCGACTGCAACACCTGCCACATATGAGCGAGCCGAAGACCGAACCCTCTGCCGTCCGGGACACCACGCCGGCTCCCGGCTCTGCGGCCGACCCGGCAGCGCCCGCACGCAGGCACTGGCGGACGCTCGCCGAGTTGAGCGGCGATCCCGCCGTGCGCGAGCTACGGGAGCGGGAGTTCCTGACACCTTCGGAGGAGGTCACGGAACCTTCGCGGCGCGACTTCCTCAAGCTCATCGGAGCCGGGGCCGCGTTCGCGGCCGCGGGCTGCAGCCGGAAGCCGGTCGAGAAGATCCTTCCCTACATCAGGATGCCCGAGGAGGCGAACCCCGGAAAGGCGGTCTGGTACGCCTCCACGTGCGGGGAGTGTCCCGCCTCGTGCGGCATCTTGGTCAAGACGCGCGAGGGCCGCCCCATCAAGGTCGAGGGCATGAAGGAACATCCCCTGAACCGCGGCGGGCTCTGCGCGCGAGGGCAGGCTTCGGTGCTGAACCTCTACGATCCCGATCGCCTCCAAGGGCCGGTCGCGGTGGACCGGGCGAGCGGGGCCTCGAAGGCCTCCACCTGGGCCTCGCTGGATGCGCGCGTGGTCCAGGGACTCCAGCAGGCCAAGAGCGCGGGTGGCCGCGTGGTGCTCTTGACCGGTACGCTGACCAGCCCCACGACGCGCGCGCTCGTCTCCGACTTCATGGCGGCGTTTCCTTCGGGCGGGCACGTGACCTACGACCCGGTCTCGTGCGACGCGATCGCGAAGGCGCAGGAGCTCTCCTACGGCGAGCGGCTCATTCCCCGGTATCGCCTCGACCGGGCCGATCTGATCCTCACCCTCGGAGCCGATCCCCTGGGGACCTTCCTCTCGCCGCCGGAATTCGCCCGCGATTTCTCGAGCCGCCGGCGTCCCGAGGCAGGCATGTCGCGCCTCGTCGCCGTCGAGTCGATCCTCACGCTGACCGGGACGAACGCCGACACGCGCTATCGCGTGCGCCCCGAGCACCTGCTCGGCGTGGCGCTCGCCCTTGCGCACGAGCTCCACGTCAAGAATCCGCGCGGACCCATGTCGGGGAATGCCGCGGTGGGAGGAGCGCTTCGCGACGCCGGCTCGGACGGGATGGAGCGCGAGGCCGGTCTTCCGGCCGGCACGCTGGCCGCCCTCGCCGACGAGCTCTGGGCGAGCCGCGGCAAGAGCCTCGTGCTCGCGGGACCGCAGGCCGCGCCGGCGAATCACGCCGTCGCGCTCCAGGTCGCCGTGAATCTCCTCAACAGCGCGCTGGGGAACGACGGGGTCACGGTGGACACCTCGACCCCCTCGTTCCAGGCGCAGGGCTCCGAGGAAGCCATGCTCTCGCTCGCGGAGCGGATGCGCGCCGGAGACATCCAGGTGCTCCTGATCCACGGCGTGAATCCCGCCTATTCGCTTCCGGCGGCCCTCGGATTCGCCGACCTCATGAAGCGGGTTCCGTTCGTCGTGTCCTTCGCCGACCGGGTGGACGAGACCGCGCGCCAGGCCGACTTCGTGGCGCCCGATCACCACTATCTCGAGAACTGGAACGACCACGAGCCCCGTCGAGGGGTCCGCTCCCTGGCGCAGCCCACGATCGCGCCGCTCTACGACACGCGCGCGTTCCAGGACACGCTCTTGTCCTGGGGCCGCTCCCTGGGCGTGGCACCGGTGGCGGCGACCACGGGCACCTGGCACGACTACCTGAGAGAGAGCTGGCGCAAGGAGAGCTTCCCGCGAAGCAACGCGGCCGGCGGATTCGACCTCTTCTGGGAGGGCGTCCTCCGAGAGGGGGTGTGGCGCGCGCGGGGCCAGAGCGACGCCGGCTCCGGTCCGGGCGCCTTCCGCCCGAGCGCCCTGAGCGCCATGCCCGAGCGCGCGTCGCCCGCGGCGGGAGCGCTCTCGCTCGTGCTCTACACCCCGGTCGCGCTCTACGACGGGAGGAGCGCGAACAACGCCTGGTTACAGGAGCTTCCCGATCCGGTTTCGAAGATCGACTGGGACAATTACGTTTCGATCGCCCCCTCGCGCGCGAAGGCGCTGGGGCTGTCCGAGTACGAGATGAAGTCCGACGTCGTCACGGTGGACGTGGGCCACGCGAAGTTCGATCTGCCCGTCCACGTGCAGCCCGGGCTCCATCCCGATGTGATCGCGATCGCGATCGGATACGGCAGGACCGCCGCGGGACGGGTCGGAAACAAGGTGGGGCAGAACGGCTACGCGCTCGCGCAGGCGACCGCGGGACGCGTCGGCATGAGCGGCATCCCCGCGAGGATCACCAACACCGGGCGCATCGCCCCCCTCGCCTGCGTGCAGGGTCATCACTACACCGAGGATCGTCCCATCATCTACGAGACGACCTTCGCGTCCTTCCTCAAAGACCCGGCCTCGGGGAACGAGGAGCCCGATCAGGAGCCCTCGATGTGGTCCCGCCACGAATATCCCGGCTATCGCTGGGGGATGGCGATCGACCTGAACGCGTGCATCGGATGCGCGGCGTGCATGGTCGCCTGCCAGGCGGAGAACAACGTGCCGGTCGTGGGGAAATCGATCGTGCTCCGCGGCCGCGAGATGCACTGGCTCCGGATCGACCGCTACTACATCGGGGACGCCGAGACGCCCGAGACGGTGCACCAGCCGATGCTGTGCCAGCACTGCGAGAACGCGCCGTGCGAGACGGTCTGTCCGGTGCTGGCCACGGTCCACAACTCCGAGGGTCTGAACATCCAGGTCTACAACCGGTGCGTGGGCACACGGTACTGCTCGAACAACTGTCCCTACAAGGTCCGGAGGTTCAACTGGTTCGATTACTCCCACGTTCGGGAGAAGTCGATCCGCCTCGTGCTGAACCCCGACGTGACCGTGCGCTCGAAGGGCGTCATGGAGAAGTGCACCTTCTGCATCCAGCGGATCCGCGACGCGAAGGAGCACGCGAAGGCTCTGGGAACGACCGTCCAGGACGGGGACATCGAGACCGCCTGCAGCCAGTCCTGCCCGACCCAGGCCATCGTGTTCGGGAACATCAACGATCCGAAGAGCCACGTGGAGGAGATGCACCAGAGGCCCCGCGGCTATCACGTGCTCTGGGATCTGAACACGCGCCCCGTGATCGCCTACCAGACGAAGGTGAGGAACCGGGAGGAGGGCGCCTCGTGAGCGAGCTCGTCACCGCTCCGCCGCTCGCCTCCGAGCCGCTCATCACGCCGCGGAAGACCTTCGCGGACGTGAACGCGGACGTGTCCCGGCCCATCGAGCGCAAGCCCGGGATGCTCTGGAAGATCTTCTTCGGCATCGCCGCCCTCCTGACGCTCCAGTTCGCGCTTGAGATCGGCTATCAGATGTACAAGGGGATCGGGATCTGGGGGCTCAATCACCCGGTCGGCTGGGCGGTCGACATCACGAGCTTCGTCTTCTGGATCGGCATCGGCCACGCCGGGACGCTCATCTCGGCGATCCTTCATCTCTTCCGCCAGCGGTGGCGCACGGCGATCAACCGCTCGGCGGAAGCGATGACCATTTTCGCGGTCATGACCGCGGGGCTCTTCCCGCTGATCCACATGGGACGGACCTGGTTCGGTTACTGGCTCGTGCCGTACCCGAACTGGCGCCACCTCTGGGTGAACTTCCGCTCGCCGCTGGTCTGGGACGTGTTCGCGGTGACCACGTACCTCACGATCTCCATCGTGTTCTGGTACACGGGACTGATTCCCGACTTCGCCTCGATCCGGGACCGCTCCACGGGCTGGCGTCGCGCGATCTACGGCGCGCTCTCCCTGGGCTGGCGCGGCTCCGAGCGTCACTGGCAGCACTACGAGCGCGCCTACATGATGCTCGCGGGTCTCTCCACGCCGCTCGTGCTCTCCGTGCACAGCATCGTGTCCTTCGACTTCGCGACCTCGCTCCTCCCGGGCTGGCACACGACGATCTTCCCGCCCTACTTCGTGGCCGGCGCGATCTTCTCCGGCTTCGCCATGGTCGTGACCCTGCTCGTGATCTTGCGAAAAGTGTTCCACATGGAGGAGTACATCACCCTCCAGCACCTCGAGAACATGAACAAGATCATCCTGGCGACCGGGATGATGGTGGGCTACGCCTACGCGACCGAGTTCTTCGTCGCGATGTACAGCGGAAATCCCTACGAGCGGTTCACGTTCCTCAATCGCGCGACCGGGCCGTTCTCGTGGTCCTACTGGATCATGGTGAGCTGCAACGTCATCGTTCCCCAGGTATTCTGGTTCCGGAAGCTCCGGCGGAGCATCGTGATCATGTTCATCGTCTCGATTCTCGTGAACGTGGGGATGTGGTTCGAGCGGTTCACGATCATCGTGACCTCGCTCCACCGCGACTTCCTGCCGCCCAACTGGTCCTACTACAAGCCGACGATCTTCGACGCCGAGGTGAAGAGCGTGCTCTGGACCGCGAAGAAAGCGGAAGCGCGGCACCCGGAGCGGGCGCCCGCGGGGGAGACGGTCCATGTTCCCTAATCCGTTCCGGAAGAAAGCTCCGGTCCGCGCCGTGCTGGCGCTGTACGACGATCCGGATCGCCTGCTGAACGCGGCCGCGCTGGCCAAGGAGCACGGGTTCCAGGGGCTCGATGCCTACACGCCCTATCCGGTCCACGGCCTGAGCGAGGCGCTGGGAATCCGGAAGTCCTGGATTCCGTACGTCACCCTGGTCATGGGGCTGAGCGGCGCCGCGCTGGGGCTCACCTTCGAGATCTGGACTCAGGCCTTCGACTGGCCCATCAACGTGGGGGGGAAGCCCATGATCTCCCTTCCGGCGTTCATTCCCGTGACGTTCGAATGCGGCGTGCTCCTGGGCGGCACGATGACCCTGGCGGCGCTCCTGATCGCTTGCGGGCTCCCGGATCTCAAGACGCCGATCCTGGATCGCAACCTCACCAACGACCGCTTCGGGCTCTACATTCCGGAGTACGGCCCGGAATGGAACGAGCAGCGCATCCTGAGGGTCCTGAGCGCGACCAATCCCACGGACGTGAAGGTGGTCCGTGTCTAGCGCGCGGCGGGGGAGGCTCGGGGTCGTGGCGCTCTGGCTCGCGACACTCGCCGCGGCGGGAATGCTGGCCGGATGCTCGCATCGCAAGCAGACGCCCGCGCTCGAGTACCTTCCGGACATGGCATATTCGCCCGCGGTGAAGGCCCAGAACGAGGACCCCATGCATCCGGGGCAGTCCGCCATGCGCCCGCCGGTTCCCGGCACCGTGCCGCGCGGCTTCACGCCGTACCGCTACGCCGCGCAGGACAGCCTTCTCGCCCAGCGGGATCTCGTGAATCCGCTTCCACGGACCGCGGACGTCCTGGGGAGAGGGCAGCGGGTCTTCATGACCTACTGCGTGGTCTGTCACGGACCGAAGGGGGACGGGCAGGGCTACATCGTGCCGAAATTCCCCATGCCCCCCTCGCTCCTCTCGCCGAAGGTGAGCGGGTGGGCGGATGGAAGGATCTACCACGTCATCACGCGCGGCCAGAACCTCATGCCCAACTACGCCTCCCAGATCCTGCCCGAGGATCGCTGGGCCGTGATCCACTACGTCCGCGTCCTCGAGCGCGCCGCGAATCCGCGCCCCGAAGACTTGAAGGCGGCCGGAATCCCAGACACGGCGGCGGCTCCAGCGGCGGCTCCAGCGGCGGCTCCGGACACGACGAAAGGGAAGCCATGAGCGCCGAGACCTACGCGCACGCGGCGCCGGCACAGGAACGGCTCAAGGCGGCGCCCCTTTCCGTCTCCGGCGCGGTCCGCGTGTTCTTCGGCGTCATGATCGCGATCGGCGTCATCACCTTCGCGCTCGAGGTGAGCACGGATCCCACGCGCGCCTACGCGGCGTGGCTCCACAACTACTGGGTGTTCCTCTGCCTCGGGCTCGCGGGCACGTTCTTCAGCGCCATCCACTACATCGTGGGGGCCACCTGGAGCGTCGCGGTCCGGCGGATCGCGGACGCGTTCTCCTCCTGCGTGCCGCTCGCGCTCGTGCTCTTCCTGGTCGTGGCGGTCGGGATCCCGCACCTCTACATCTGGTCGAGCACCGCGGCGACGCAAGGCATCGGAGCGAAGCTGATCGCGAAGGGGGGATACCTCTCCTCCAACTTCTTCATCGCCCGGAACGTGTTCTTCCTCGCGCTCTGGTCCTTCTTCTCCTGGTACTTCGTCCGCAACTCGACCCGGCAGGACGAGACCCGCGACTACCGGCTCACCCAGAAGAGCACGAAGATCTCGGCGATCTTTCTCGTGACGTTCGCGCTGACCTTCACGCTGGCGAGCTTCGACATGCTGATGTCGCTCGAGCCGACCTGGTACAGCACGATTTTCGGCGTCTATTGCTGGGCGGGGCTCTGGCAGAGCGGTCTCGCCGCGATCGCGATCGTGGCGATCCTGCTCCGGCGGCAGGGCGCGCTCGACGGCGTCGTCACCCGCGCCCACTACCATGATCTCGGAAAGCTGATCTTCGCGTTCTCCGTATTCTGGACGTACATCGGATTCTCGCAGTTCATGCTGATCTGGTACGCCAACCTTCCGGAGGAGATCGAGTGGATGATCCACCGGATCTACACCGGATGGGGGGCGGTCATCATCGCCGTGGCGGTGCTGCGCTGGGTGATTCCCTTCTTCGTGCTGATGCCGATCAAGATGAAGGAGAACGAGACGGTGCTGCTCATCGTCTCGGCGGGCGTGATCCTGGGGCAGTGGCTCGACATGTACTGGGTGATCTACCCCGCGTTCTCACCCGAGCACGCGGTCCTGAGCTGGAATGAGATCGGAGTCGCCGTCGGGTTCCTCGGGCTCGTGGGATGGAAGGTCCAATCCTTCCTGAGCCGCCATCCCGTCGCTCCCCACGGCGATCCTCTGTTCCCCGCGAGCGTGAGGTTCCATTCATGACGGAAACGAATCGTCCCGCTTCCGGGCCGGCTCCCCAGCCTTCCGGGATGCCGCCGCAGCCTCCGGAGGAGGAGCACATGGGCCCCGCGCTCGCGATCGCGCAGTTCGCGGTCACGGCGGTGCTCCTGGGGCTGGTCGCCACGCTCGCCTATCTCGCCGGAATGCGCTCGGCGGGGAAGGAGGGTGGGGGCGAGGCGACCACCGCCTCGAAGCCCGGGGCCCATGTCGACCTGGCGTCGCTCCTGAAGCCCACGCCCGAGCTGATCGCCAAGGGGAAGGCGCTCTTCTTGGTGAACTGCGCTTCCTGCCACGGCAACCAGGGACTCGGCGATGGGCCCGCGGCGGCGGCACTCAATCCGAAACCTCGGAACTTCCACGAGGGTTACTGGAAATACGGCGGAGGAATCGCGCGCGTCGTCCAGACGATCTCGACCGGCTCGCCCGGCACCGCGATGGCCGCCTTCACGAACATCCCGCTCGAGGACCGCTTCGCGATCGCCCATTACGAGCGTTCCTTCGCGGCGAAGCAGGAAGCGGACAAGGCCGAGGACCTTGCGTGGCTGGGTCCCATCGGCGGCGCCCCCGAGAAGGGGGGCACGCCCGGAGGCATCCCCGGAGGTCCGGCCAAGCCCACGCCCACGATCCCGATCGAGGTGGCGCTCCGGCTCATGGCGGAACCCCCGCCCCCGGTCGCGCCTGTGGGCGGCGTCGCGCCCCCGGCGGCAGACAGCCGCGGGGCGGCGCTCTACGGCGAGCGATGCGCTTCGTGCCATGGCGCCGCGGGAGAGGGCGGAATTCGCGTGCGGATGCTGGGGTCCGCGCCCTACGCCTACGTGACGACGCTGCCCCTCTCGTCGGATCGCACGGGCTGGATGGGCGGGGGCGGGCGCTTCGAAAGGCTGGTGCTCGAGGGGATTCCGGGATATTTGATGCCGGCGAACGGCGACCTCTCGTCCGAGGACCTCCGCGCGCTGTATGATTTCACGTCGAGCTTGCGCGCGAAGCAGGGGAACCCGCCTCCTGGCTCGCCCGCCGCGCAAGCACCTGCCATACCGGCCCCGCGGGCGGGTGGCGCGAACCGGAGCTGACATGACCCTCGGAAATCGATGGAGGCTTCTCACGCTGGGGCTCGTCCTCGCGGCCGCCGCGCTCTGGACGGCTCCCGCGGGCGCATGGCTCTTCGACGCCGTGACCCCTGTCGCTCACGAAGTGCGGAACCTGTTCTGGAAGGCGGTAGGTATCACGGCCTTCTTCTTCATCCTGGCGGAGGGAATCCTCCTCGTCGCCGTGCTCAAATTCCGCGCGAAGCCCGGCCGAGCGCCCGCGAAATGGCACGAGAACCTTCGCCTGGAGCTGGTGTGGACCGCCATTCCCGCCCTGGCCATGGTGATCCTCTCGGGGCCCGCGTTCAGCACCATGAAATACATGGAGACGATCCCCAAGTCGGACGTCCAGATCGAGGTGGTGGGGCATCAGTGGTTCTGGGAATACCGCTATCCCAAGTACGGCGTCGTGTTCGCCAACGAGCCGCTCGTGCTCCCGGTGGGAAAAACGATCGCCGCCAACGTCACGTCGATCGACGTGATCCACAGCTGGTTCGTGCCGCCGTTCGGGATCAAGATGGACGCGAATCCGGGACGCATCAATCACGTCTGGTTCCAGGTCGAAAAAGTCGGGAAGTACGAGGGCCAGTGCGCCGAGCTGTGCGGGGTGCTTCACGGCCAGATGTTCATCACCGTGAACGTGGTGACGTCCGAGGAGTTCGACCGCTGGATCGAGCAGAAGAAGAAGGGAGTCTAGGAACATGGAAGCCGGCACCCTCGCCCGACCCGTCCCGCACCATGAGGCGGCCGCCCACGTCACGAAGCCGAGGACGGGCATTCTCAAGTGGCTTCTGACGACCGATCACAAGCTGATCGGGGTCATGTACATCTGGCTCTCGTTCTTCTTCTTCTCGGTCGCCGGGATCTTCGCGATGGTCATGCGCGCGCAGCTCATGGCCCCGGGACTCCATATCTTGCACCCCGAGATCTACAACCAGATCATGTCGCTCCACGGGACGTTCATGGTCTTCTTCTTCACGATTCCCATCATGGCGGGGATCGCGAACTACGTCGTGCCGATCCAGATCGGCGCGCGCGACATGGCGTTCCCGCGCGTGAACGCGGTGAGCTTCTGGATGCTGATTCCCGCGGGCACGTTCATGCTGGTGAGCCTCTTCCTCAAGGGAGGATCGGCGGCCGCAGGCTGGACCAGCTACCCGCCGCTCACCGACCGCCAGTTCTCGCCGGGCGCGGGGATGGACTTCTGGATCCTGGGGCTCCACCTCGCGGGGGCGTCGTCGATCCTGGGTGGGATCAACTTCGTCGTGACGATCCTGAACCTGCGCGCGCCGGGGATGCGGCTTTTCAAGATGCCGATGTTCTGCTGGAACGTGCTCATCACGCAGCTCATCGTCGTGTTCGCGACGCCCGTTCTGGCCGGCGCGCTCACGATGCTGCTCACCGATCGTATGTTCGGGACCGGCTTCTTCCACCCTCCCGCGGGAGGGGATCCGGTCCTCTACCAGCACCTCTTCTGGTTCTATTCGCACCCCGCCGTCTACATCATGGTGCTCCCCGGGATGGGGATGGTGTCCCAGATCCTGCCGGCGTTCTCCGGAAAGCACCTCTTCGGCTACAAGGGGATGGTGCTCGCGACGGCCGGCATCGGAATCATCGGATACATGGTGTGGGGGCACCACATGTTCGCGACGGGGATCGATTTCCGGCTGAGGCAGTTCTTCAGCTTCGCCTCCATGGTGATCGCGGTCCCAACCGGCATCAAGATCTGGTCCTGGCTCGCCACCATCTGGGGCGGCTCGCTGCGATTCAAGACGCCCATGCTCTTCGCGGTGGGCTTCATCGCGCTCTTCATCATCGGCGGGATCACGGGCGTCTGGCTGGCGCTCGTGCCCTTCGACGTGCAGGTCCACGACACCTACTTCGTGGTCGCGCACCTGCACTACGTGCTCTTCGGCGGATCGCTGATGTCGATCATGGCGGGGATCTACTACTGGTTCCCGAAGATCTCCGGGAAGCTCTACAACGAGTTCTGGGGCAAGGTTCACTTCTGGCTGACCTTCATCGGAATGAACCTCACGTTCATGCCGATGCACATGATGGGAATGCTCGGGATGCCGCGCCGCATCTACACGTATCGTCCGGAGTTCGCGATCTGGAATCACATCGCGAGCTTTGGAGCGGCGGTCCTCCTGGTCGGGATGACGATCTTCGTGCTGAACATGCTGCTCCATCTCTGGCGCGGCAAGCCGGCCCCGAAAGACCCCTGGGACCATTCGGACGAGACCCGAACTCTGGAGTGGACGGTCACCTCGCCGCCTCCGCCCGAGAACTTCCACACGCTTCCCGCCATCCGGTAGGAGGAGGAGCACCGCGAACACGAGCCGTCTCCCGGGCTTCTTCATCGCGACGGTAGCGCTCGTCTTCGTGCTCGTCGTGTGGGGCGGGATCGTGCGCCTGACGGGATCGGGGCTCGCGATTCCGGACTGGCCCCTGGCGCACGGCCACGTGGTGCCGCGCCCGGAGACCCGGGCCGTCATCGAGTACGTTCACCGCGTGCTGGCCATGCTCGTCGGCCTGGCGACGCTCGGCCTCGCGGTCGCGGTGTACGCAAGCCCCCGCTACCGGCGGCCCCTCGGCTCCACGATGACGATCGCCCTTCTGGTTCTGGCGATCCAGATCCTCATGGGCGGCCGCGTCGTGCTGGAAGCGCTCCTGGTGCAGCGCGTGGTCGTGCACCTCCTGCTCGCGTTCGTGTTCTTCGCGATCATGCTCCGCATGACCCTGCGCGCGCAGGATCTCGCGCACGGCGCCTCGGGGACCGGGGCGGCAGGGGCGCCCGCCGTGGGACCGAACGGGGGCCCGGAAGGGGCAGGACGCAGGGTCCGGCAGCTCCGGGCCTGGAGCCACGCGGTGGCCGGCCTCGTGTTCGTGCAGGCGGGGCTGGGAGCCTGGGTGTCCTCTTCGGGGGCGTCCCTGGCGTGCCCGGATTTCCCTACCTGCCAGGGGACCTTCTTCCCCAGAATGGAAGGCCTGGTGGGGATCCACTACACCCACCGGCTCGGCGCGTACCTCGTGTTCGCGGCCGTGCTCGGGCTTTCGATCCGCGCCGCCATGGTGCCGCTGCCCCCACGGGCGCGGCTGCCCTTGCGGCTGGCGGGAATTCTGGTGACGCTGCAAATGATTCTCGGCATCGGAAACGTCGTCCTGGGAGTTCCCCTGGCGATCAGCGCGGGGCATCTGGCCACCGCGCTCGCTCTCTTCGGCACGTTACTGGTAGCAAACCATGAGCTCTCGCGTCTCTAGCTACATCCAGCTCACGAAGCCCCGCATCGTTCTCCTGGTGCTCGTGACCGCGCTCGCGGCGCTCGTCATGGAGGGCTCGCTCCTCCGGGAGCCGGGGCGCCTCCTCCTCGTGCTCTTCGCGATCACGCTCGTCGCGGGCTCCGCGAACGCCTTCAACCAGTACTTCGAGAGGGATCTCGACGCCCAGATGGCGCGGACCCGCACGCGCCGGCCGCTTCCGCTCCAGCACGTCACGGCGCGGAGCGCCTTGGTGTTTGCGATCGCCATCGGGGCGGCGTCGGTGGCGATGCTCTTCTGGGTGGGCAACGCACTGAGCGCCTGGCTCGCGCTCGGGACGATTCTCTTCTACGGATTCGGATACACGCTCTGGCTCAAGCCGCGCACGGTGCACAATATCGTGATCGGAGGCGCGGCCGGGGCCATGGGGCCCGTGATCGCGTGGGCGGCCGCGAGCGGAGGCTTGACCCTGGCGCCGGTGCTGCTCTTCCTGATCATCTTCCTCTGGACGCCTCCCCATTTCTGGGCGCTCGCGCTCTGCGTGAAGGAGGACTACCGCAAGGTCCGGATTCCGATGCTGCCGCTGGTTCGCGGGGACGCCGAGACCTACCGGCAGATCGAGATCTACAGCGTGGCCCTGGTGGCGCTCACGCTCGCGATGCCGTTCTTGCGCACCGGCGGTCTGATCTACGCGGTGCTGGCGCTCGGGCTGGGGGCGGTGTTCGTCTGGAAGGCGGTGCGGGCCAGGCGACTGGCGACCGTGGGTTCGGCTTGGGAAGTTTTTGGGTTCTCGATTCTCTATCTCTTCGTCTTGTTTCTCGGGCTCATCGCCGACGCGATCTGGCGGATCCCGATTCTCTAGAGGGCTCAGGATTTCCTCGATGAAGAAGCCAAGCAATGCGGTCTTCGGTGGTGCCCTGGGGCTGGTCGTGCTCCTCATGTTCTCCTTCGCCTACGCGAACGTCCCGCTCTTCAAGATGTTCTGCGCCCGGTTCGGGATCGGAGGGGCAGGGAAGGCGGGGCTCAAGGCGTGGGCCGATTCGACCGGAGTTGGTACGGCGAGGGATGGGGATCCCGCGATCTCCAGCACGACCGGGTCCATCGAGCTGCGAGACATCACGGTGACCCTGATGGGAGTGACCGGCCGCCGCGCGGGAGTTCCAGCTCATCCAGTGCTTCTGCTTCGAGGACCAGACGCTGGGTCCGCGCGAGGTTCGGACCCTGCCGGTCTATTTCGCGCTCTCTCCCCGCATGCCCGCCAACATCGACGAGCTGTCGCTCTCGTACACGCTGTTCCCCAGGGATCCGAAGAGGAAGATGCCCACGCCCGCGGCGGGAGTGAATTAGGGCCGGCTACCGGGCGGTGCCGGAGTAGATCGCGATGATGTTCCGGAGGAGCTTCAGGGCCTCCGGCTTTTTCCTCTGGAAGGAATTGCGGCCGATGATGGAGCCGAAGCCGCCGCCGTCCCGGATCGCGCGCGCTTCGTTCAGAATTTCCTCATCATTGTCCTTCTTCGCGCCCCCCGAGAAGATCACGATGCGCCGCCCGTCGAAGGTGCCCTGGACCACGTGGCGCACCCGCTCGGCCAGCGATCCAATCGGAATCGCGTTCTTCTCGTAAGCCTTCCGGGCCTCCTCCTGCTCGATGTGGTCGGAGGGAATCTTCACCTTGATGATGTGGGCGCCCAGCTGGGCGGCGATGTGGGCGGCGTAGGCCACGACGTCGATCGCGGTCTCGCCCGCTTTGCTGATGTCCGAGCCCCGGGGGTAGCTCCAGATCACGACCGCGAGGCCGTTCTTCTTGGCTTCCTCCGCGATCTTCTGAACCTGCTCGTACATCTTCGTCGCGGCGGCGGAACCTGGATAGATGGTGAACCCGATCGCGCAGCAGCCGAGGCGCAACGCCTCGTGAACGCTTCCCGTGACCGCTGAGAGCGGATCCTTCTCGTCGTGAAGCACGTCGTGGTTGTTGGCTTTCAGGATCAGAGGAATCTCGCCCGCGAACTCAGACGCGCCCGCCTCGAGAAATCCCAGGGGCGCGGCGTAGGCATTGCACCCCGCCTCGATGGCCAGCTCGAAATGGAATCGCGGATCGTACGCGGCGGGGTTGGAAGCGAAAGACCTCGCCGGGCCGTGCTCGAATCCCTGATCCACCGGCAGGATGACGAGCTTTCCCGTGCCGGCCAGCGTGCCGTGGTTCAGGAGCCGCGCGATGTTCGACTTGGTGCCGGGGTTGTCGGAGCCGTACCAGGAGAGGATCTCGCGGACCCGCTCGGTGGCGCGGCGCGAGCCGGCCGGAGGCGTCACGGGCTTGGGGGCAGTCGCGGTTTCGGGGTTCATCGCCGCAGTATAATCCGGGCTCCCGCCCTTCTTCAACCTTCCCCCATGGCGGCGTGGCGCGCCGCTCCGAGCAGTCCGATCAGCTCGTTTCGAATCACCCAGACGGGAATCGACTCCAGCAGGGGCCTCAGATTTTCCTTGTCGCGAAACGAATCCAGGAATTCAGGCCACCGGAGCGCGGGGAGGATCCGGGGCGCGATTCCTCCTCCGAGGTAGATCCCGGAGCGAGCCACCGCGCGCAGGGCCAGGTTGCCCGCCTCCGCGCCGTAGGCGCCGACGAAAAGGCGAAGCGCGTCCTCGCAGGCCGGACACGTCCCTTCCATGCCGAGGCGGCTCACGAGACCGGCCGGGCCCTCCTCGCCGGCTTCCGAGAGGTGGCGCTTCCAATCGGCCGTGGCCCCGCGCTCTTCGTGATAGAGCTCTCCCAGCGCGACAAGCCCCGGCCCCGAGACCACGCGCTCCCAGCTCACGCGTCCATGGCGCGCGCGGAAGGCGCGGAACACGCGCAGCTCCTCGTCCGTGCGAGCGGCGAAATCGGTGTGGCCCGCCTCGGACGGCACCGGGAGAAAACGCCGGTTCACCCGAACCAGGATCGTCTCCCCCAGGCCGGTGCCGGCGGAGAGCAATCCTGCGTTGTAGTCACCGGAGGGGGGCGCCGTCTGGAGCGGAACGAGGTCGTCCGGATTCAGCGCATCGATTCCATACCCGGCCGCGACGAGATCGTTGACCAGATGGACGCGCTTCAGCCCCAGCGTCTTCTCGAGGGCGGCGATCTTCACGGTCCAGGGCAGGTTGGTGACGTAGACGGAGCCGTCCACGACCGCTCCGGCGATTCCAAAGCATGACGCGGCGATCTTTCCGGGATGGCGCGAGAGGTAGTCCGCGACCAGCGCCTCGATCGAGGGGAAGCGGCCGCTCGTGAGGAGCTCCACGTCCACGGGAGGGCCGGGAACACCTCCCCGGACCTCGAAGCGGGCGATCCGGGTTGTCGTTCCGCCGATGTCCCCGGCCAGGATCACCGGCGGCCGCGCTCCGGTCCACCCGCTCCCGCGACCGCGGCCGGCAGATTCGCGGCGGCCTCCCGATCCAGGACCCAGATCACTTCTCCGTCGCGAGGCGATACTCGCGACGCGGGCGTCGGCTCCTCCCCGCGCCCCGGTGCGAGCGTGCGCTTCACCGCCCGGGCCTTCTCCTTGCCGGCCACGAGAAACATCACCCGCCGGGCCGCGTTCAGGAGCCGGAACGTCGCCGTGACGCGCTTCTGGTGAAGTGCCTCCACCCAGACCGCGACCACGAGCCGGCCGTCGTCCGGGATCTCCACGCCGGGGAAGAGGGAGGCGGTGTGGCCGTCCTGGCCGAGGCCGAGGTAGACCAGATCGAAGGAGGGAATGTCCGGAGGAAACACGCTGAAGCGGCTCCGGATCAGGGCCTCGTAGCGGCGCGCCGAGAGATCCAGATCGGAAGCCTCGCCGCGGATCCGGTACGTGCGGGGCGCCATGAGCCCGAAGGGCTCGATCACGCTTCGGCGGAAGAGGCCGTAGTTGGAGTCCGGATCCTCCGGAGGAACGGGGCGCTCGTCCGAAAGGAAGCATTCGATCGAGTTCCAGTCGATGCGGCTCCGCGTCGGCTCCGAAGCGAGGAAACGGTACATGGGCTCCGGCGTCGTTCCGCCGGAGAACATCACGCGGCAGGGTTGCTCGGGTCTTCGACCCGAGACGCAGCTCACCAGCGCCTCGGCGCCCTGGCGGGCAACGTCTCCCACACCGTCCACGACGCGAACGCTCGTTCTCGGATCCATCAGCGCCCGTCCCATAACCGGATCAAGGACGCCGCCGCGCGCGAGGCTTCCTCCAGCGAGCGATTCGGCGTATGGCGGTGGATCTCGCCGACGATGCACGCCGCGAATCCGCGATAGGGGAAGGGGACCTCGGCGCTCGACGCGCGAGGC
>VBOR01000044.1 GCA_005893165.1 Candidatus Eiseniibacteriota bacterium
GGCTCTTTCGGTGCTCTGTACGTGCGCCTGAATACATTCGCCTCGGGAAACACGGCCGTGGAGGCTCGGGCGTTCGTTCCAAAGGAGCAGAAGCCGATCTTTGCCGGCTCCGATCGTGACGCTATCGAGATCCGTCTGGAGCCGGTCCACGAGTCCTACGCGAACGAGCAGGTGGATCTGAGCTCTCTGACCCTTTCCTCGGAGGGGACCGGGTCCTTCAGCCAGATCCACTCCGTCGTACCGCGGGACGCGGTCGTCTCGGACACGGATCGGAACGGGATCGCCGAGATCGGGATCACCTTCACCCGATCCGACCTCGATGCTCTTTTCGACCGGGTCGATCGAACCAAGATGGTCAACGCCGAGCTGAGGGGATCGATCCTGGACGGCAGGACCTTCTGCGCGGGAGTCGCGCTAAACGTAAAGAATGTCGGGCCTCCTCACGCGGTGGTGTTCGCTCCGAATCCGCTCAATCCGAGAAGCAAGCTGACCTTTGCGACCACGCGGCCGGGATCGGCCCGGGCGCAGCTCTTCGACCTTCAGGGCCGTCTCGTGCGGACCCTGTTGGATGTCGCGGTCTTGGAGGCGGGGCCGCATGAGGTGTTCTTCGACGGAAAGAGCTCCCGCGGCCAACCGGTTTCCTCGGGCGTCCTCTTCTACCGGCTCACCTCCACCGAGGGAACCTTCGAAGGAAGGATCGTCGTCCTGAAATAGCGGTCGCTCAACCTCCGATCGCGCGGAGGAAGGCGGAATCCACCTTCTCCCCGAGCCGCTGGGCCTCGTGGACGTCGGAGACCGCGCCGGCGCGGTCGTGCAGCGCCTCCCGCGAGTACGCCCGGGAGAGATGGTACCGTCCCAGCCGCGCGCTGCCCGGGCGTGCGGTTCGGATCGCCTCGGTCAGGGCCTCCGCCGCCTCCTGCTGGCGGTTGAGACGCTGGAGCGAGACGCCGAGCCAGAAGTATTCCTCGTCGTTCGCCGGATTCCCCGGGGCCACCTCGATCGCCTTCTTCCGGTCGGCGGCCGCCTTCTCGTACTCCTTCATGTCGTAACAGGCGAACGCCCGGTTGGAATAGGCGTCGCGGTAGCGGGGATTCAGCTCGATCGCGCGCGTGAAATCGGACGCGGCATCCGCGAGTTGCCCCAGCCGGTACTTCATCGCTCCACGATTGTTCAGCGCGTCCACGTTCTTCGGCTCGATCCGCAGCGAGTGCTCGAAGGAGACCAGTGCCGAATCGTTCTGGTTCATCTCGGCGAGCACGAGGCCGCGGTTGTACCAGATCCGCTGGATCCCGGGATTCAGCGCGACCGCCTGGTCGAAGTCGGCGAGGCTCTGCGGGAGGCGGCCCGTCCTCATGTAGTGGTTCCCGCGGTTGTAGTAGGCGTCCACGATCTGCTTCGGAAACTTCTGGATCGTGTCGTTCCAGAAGGTCTCGGGGTCCTTCCAGACGCGGCACCGGTTCCAGGTCTGGACGAGGGAGATGGGAAGGAGCAGGAGGAAGATGCCTGCCACGATCGGTTTCACCGGAATGCGCGTGTTTCCGGCAGGCTCGTCGAGCCACCAGGCAAGCGCGAACAGGATGCCGATATAAGGCAGGTACGTGTACCGCTCCGCCATCAACGCCGCGCCCACCGTGAGCACTTGCAGCACGAGGACGATATTGATGAAGAAGAACGCGATCCCGAAGACCACCGGCCGCACCCGGCGGCACAGGTAGAGAAGGGCCGGAAGGACCACCGCGAGGACCCCGGCGGCGAGATAGAACTCGGGCCGGAGTCGAGTCGCCGCGGTGCTGGGCAAGGGATAGACCGCGGAAAGATGGAAGGGCACGAAGAGCTTCACCACGTACATCACGGTTCCGTAGCAGGCGAAGAGAACGCGCTGAGGAAGGCTCCACAGGGCCGAGGCCGCGGTGGCGCCCACGGTTTGCTGCGCCTTGACCGTCAGGAGACCCGCCAGGATCGCAACCGCGAAGAACGGGATCTTCTCGACCCACACGCCCGAGCGCCAGGGGCGGCGCCGGAACCAATCGATCGCGAGGAGCGTCAGCGGGAGCACGACGGCCGCGGGCTTCGAGGCGCAGGAGAGAACGAACGCGATCCACGTGCCCAGGAGCCAGGACCAGCGCTCCGTGTCCAGATAGCGCACGTAGGTGATGAGCGCGAGAAGGTAGAAGAAAGCGAAGAGGACGTCCTTCCGCTCGGTGACCCACGCCACCGACTCGACGTGCATCGGATGAATCCCGAAGAAGAGCGCCGTCACGACCGAGGTCCAGAGCCGTCCGCCCGAGAGCATCCGGACGAAGAGAAAGACCAGCGCGGTGTTCGCGAGGTGGAGAAGCAGGTTCAGCCAGTGGTAGGAGCCCGCGTCCATTCCCGAGATCTTGTAGTTCAGGACCAGCGAAGCCATCGTCAGCGGGTGGTAGTTCCCGCCCACGTTGGTGGTGAGAATCCCGTGGAGCGTGGGATTCGTCATGAGGGAGTTCTCGGTGACGTACCAGTTGTCGTCCCAATTGATGAAGCCGTTGCTGAGGCTGGGCCAGTACGCAACGAAGGTAAGGAGCAGGACCGCCCCGAGCCAGAGGAGGGAGCGGTGGGCCCCGGACGAAGGCTTCGCCTTGGAGCGCGCGGAAGGCCGGGCCGATCGTTTCATCGGAGCTCGCCCAGGATCGCGGCGCTCTCGGAATCGCCGGGCGCTACCTCCTGGAGCCGTCGGGCGAGCTGGACGGCCTGGGGCACGAACAGGCTCGCGTAGAAGAGATGCAGCAAGTAGCGGAGCGTCTCCGGATCGGAAGAGGAGAGCCCGAAGGCCGCGTAGGCGCAGGAATCCAGCCCGGCGCGCCCCGTGGGCTCGGCCATCACCTTGGAGACGCAATAGAGCGCGAATTCGCGGGAGATCGCGGGCGCCCCGGCCAGAATACGCGCGGAACCCGGCCGGTCCCCCCGCATCATCCGGCCCATGGCCGCCAGCCTGAGATCGTAGGAGCGAAGCATCGGCTCATCCTGGGCGGCCAGTCTACCCAAGATTCGCTCCGCGCGTTCCGTTTCGCCCGAGGCGGCAAGTCCCCGCGCGTAGGTGCGGGTGATCGCATCCACTTCCCCGGGGTCGGGGCTGCCGCCGCTCGAGCGAGTCGCCCCTCGATCGGGATCGATCTCCACCACCTCCCGAGATGACGTGATCCGAAAAAGGTATTCCGCTCCCGCGTGCGGAAGGCGCCGTTCCGGCCGGAGCGTGCGCAGGGTGCGATCGCGGTACCAGACCCGCATCGCCTGGCCGTCATGCATCGTGGCGTCGATCCCGAGCGGGCCGCTCGAGGCCACCGAGAGGAGGACCTGGGTCGAGCGCGGAATTGAGGGATGGAGCTTCAGGAACGCTCTCTCGACGCCGTCGATCGCGCGGCTCGCGGCGACAAAGCTCTTCTCCGTGAGCGCATCCGCGCTGGGAGGATCGGAATAACGGCTCCAGATTCCCAGACCCACGAAGAGTGCCATCACCGTCATTCCGGCGAATGTGGGCAGGCGGGACAACGCCACCCCGAGAAGGATGGAACTCCCCAGGGCCGGCATGCAGGCGAAGTAGGCGGCCCACCTCGGAACGAGGACCGTCGGCAGCACCAGGGACGGCACCGCGAGAAGGATGGCCAGCGCTGCGGCCCGGGGGATCGAGAGAGGCGCGCGTCCCTGCCCGGACGGCTCGCGCCGGGACGCGATCCACACGGCGGCCAGGGCGAGCGAGACCGCTACGACGAGCATCGCGACGGCGACCGCGGGCCAGGGCGCCGCGGTCGGGTGCAGGGGCATGTTGAACAACGTCCGCAGATATTGGCTCGCGTGAAGCTTCGTGACGGCCAGGTTCGAAAACCCCAGATGCCCGCCCGGCGCGAGCGTGAATCCTCCCGCCGCGAGTCCGCGGGCCACGGGGTGGATCAGAACCCAGAGGATCGCGAGAGCGCCGTACGCGAGGACGCCCTCACGGATTCTCGCCGGCCTCCTCCCCAGGATCCAATCCCAGAGAACCAGAGCCGGGATCGCGCAAAGGGCGGTCTCCTTCGATAGCAGTGCCGCCGCGACGAGGATCGCGGACCGAAGCATCCGCCCCGAGTCCCGCAGGTGGAGCGCCGCGAGCAGGAGCGTGATGGCGAGAAGATCCTGAGCACCGCTCGCCCACGCGACGAGGCCCGGCAGGGCGGCGAGCCCCGAGAAGAAGAGACCGGCCCCCACTCCCGCGCGGTCGCTTGCCAGACGGCGCACGAGCAGGACGAGAAGGAGGATGGAGGCAGCGGCCAGGAGGAGGTTCATGGCGTGCGCGGCATGAGCTCCGGGAGAGCCCAGCCACGCGAGAGGCCAGAAGTAGAGCGCGCGGGAGACCGGCCGGTAGAAGGCCCCTGGCTCCGGCCAGAGAGCCGAGATCGGATTTGCTTGAACCCGGGTCAGGAAAACGAAATCGTCCCAGAAGTAGCCCAGACCGAGAACCGGCAGCGAGAGGACAGCCGCCATTAGGACCGGCGCGGCGGCGACCGCGGGAGGAGCTTGGTGCCCCGGCCGCGGTCGGGTTAGCATCCGTGGATCGTAGTCGAAGGCAGAGGCCCGGCACACTCAAATCGGGGCAGCGGACGGGGGGCATGAAGAAGCCAGAGGATGTGGAGCGGGCGACTCTGTACCCGCCTCTTGCGTATCGGGACGAGCCGTTTGTCGAGAGCGAGGAAGGAAGGCCGGTCCGGATCCTTGCGGAGTACCTGCAGCCGCTTGACGCATTCCGGCGCCATCGAGTCCACGACACGATCGTGTTTTTCGGTTCGGCGCGCATCGCGGAAGACGGACCGATGGGACGGTACTATCGCGAGGCGCGGGAGCTCGCGCGCCTCATCACCGAATGGTCGGAAGGAATGAAGGTCCCGGGGCACCGCTACCTCGTCTGCACCGGCGGCGGACCCGGCATCATGGAGGCCGCGAACCGCGGAGCCATCGATGCCGGCGGGAGAACGATCGGGCTGAACATCGGTCTTCCCCACGAGCAGCGCCCCAACGCCTACATCACGCCGGGCCTCTGCTTCCAGTTCCACTACTTCTTCATGCGGAAGCTCTGGTTCGCGCACCTGGCGCGCGCCCTGATCGTCTTCCCAGGCGGGTTCGGCACGATGGACGAGCTGTTCGAGCTCCTGACGCTCTCGCAGACCCGCAAGCTGGACCGGATGATCCCGGTGCTCCTCTACGGAACGGAATACTGGAAGGAGACCGTGAGCTTCGAGAGCTTCCTCCGGCACGGGATGATCGACGCGGAAGACCTGAAGCTCTTTCGTTTCGTGGACGCGCCCCAGGATGCCTTCCACATCCTGCAGAAGACGCTCGGCATAGCACCCGCCGAGGAAGCCCCCGCCATCGCGAAGTCGAAAACGCCCGAAGATTCCGTTCCCAAGCCGTGACGACCCCCAACGGGCAGCATCGCTCCCTGCTCATCCGGGTCGCGCGCCGCGCGATGCTGGAATATGGCCTCATGCCCGAGTTCTCTCCGGAGGCCATGGCCGAGGCCGATCGAATCCCGGGACCGGCGGAGCCTCGGGGCGATCAGGTGCGGGACCTGAGATCCCTCCTCTGGTGCTCGATCGACAACGACGATTCCCGCGACCTGGATCAGCTCACGGTCGCCGATTCCTCGCGCGACCGGGGTACGACGGTGCTGGTCGCCGTGGCACAGGTGTGCGCCCTCGTGGCGCCCGGATCGGCCCTCGACGAGCACGCCTCCACGAACACGACTTCCGTCTACACCCCGGCGAAGATCTTTCCCATGCTGCCCGAGCGCCTGAGCACCAATCTCACCTCGCTCGCCGAAGGAGAGGACCGGCTCGCCATGGCGGTCGAGTTCACGGTCACCGACGAGGGCACGATCGTGAGCTCGGACGTCTATCCCGCCGCGGTACGAAACAAGGCCAAGCTGGCCTACAACGGCGTGGGGGCGTGGCTCGAAGGAAAGGGACCGGAGCCCCAGGCCCTGGCTCAGGTGACGGGGTTGGCGGACAACTTGCGGACACAAGATAGGGTGGCCCAGGCGCTCAAGACGCGCCGGCACGAGGAGGGCGCGCTCGAGCTGGAGACGATCGACGTGCGCGCGGAGTTCGAGGGAGAGCGGGTCGCGGCGCTCACCCCCGAGCGGCGGAATCGCGCCCGGGAGCTGATCGAGGATTTCATGATCGGCGCGAACGGCACCATCGCGCGCTATCTCGGGGGAAAGCGATTCCCGGTGATCCGCCGTGTCGTGCGGACCCCGGAGCGATGGTCCCGGATCGTGGAGATCGCCCAGGATCTGGGAGAGTCCCTTCCCGCACAGCCGGACCCGCGGGCGCTCAACCAATTCCTGCTCCGGCGCCAGGCGGCCGATCCGCTCCGGTTCCCGGACCTCTCGCTCTCGATCATCAAGCTGCTCGGGCGCGGGGAGTACGTGGCGAGCTTTCCCGGGGAGAGCGTGATCGGACATTTCGGGCTCGCGGTGACCGAGTACACCCACTCGACCGCGCCCAACCGCCGCTACCCCGATCTCATCACGCAGCGCCTGCTGCGGTCCGCGCTCTCGGGTCAGGGCGTCCCCTACCGCCCCGACCAGCTGAAGGCGCTCGCCATCCACTGCACCCAGAAGGAGGACGGCGCGCAGAAGGTCGAGCGCATCGCACGGAAATCGGCGGCCGCGTGCCTCCTGAGCACCCGCATCGGCGAGGTCTTCGAGGGAATCGTCACGGGAGCTTCCGAGAAAGGGACCTGGGCCCGGATCCTGAATCCGCACGCCGAGGGCCTGGTGTCGCGCGGCGCTTCGGGGCTCGACGTCGGAGATCACGTGCGTCTGAAGCTGATCCGCACCGACCCCGAGCGCGGATTCATCGACTTCGAGCGGATCGGCGGAGGGGCCGCCGCTGCAGAACCTCGGGCTAGAGAACCCCGGGCTCGTCGCCCGCGGGGAACACGCCCCGCTCGACCCCCAGCTCCATCCCAGCGCTCTCGCCGGGGCGCTCCGCGTGGGTCTTCCGGAGCGGGATCTCCTTCAAGAAAAAAGAGACCACGAACGCCGCGCCCATCAGGACCGCGGCGATCAAGAAGGTCTCGGTGATCGAAGCCGCGAAGGCTTCCCGGGCCCGCCCGAGGTAGGACAGGAAGGCGTGCTCCGCCTGGGTCCTGAGCCCGGGCGGGAGCTGCGCGAGCCGCGCCTCGATCAGGCCCCGGCCCGGTTGCGTCAGGATCGCCTGCAGCGAGTTCGCGTCGGCCCGCTCGAGATGGACGGAGGGCAGGACGTCGCCGACGAGCCGGAGCGAGGGATCGGAGCCAAAGCTCCCAAGCTCGCGCGCCAGGCGCGCGTTGAGCACGCTTCCCAGGACCGCCGTGCCCACGGTCGCGCCGATGCTCCGGAAGAGCTGGGAAGACGCGGTGGCCACTCCCAGGAGCTCGTGCTCGAACGCGTTCTGCACCGCCAGCGTGAAGACGGGCAGGGTGGCGCCGATGCCGAGCCCGGTCGCGATCATGCGCAAGACCAGCGACAGGGGTGAGGTCGTCGCGGACATCCGCGACATGGCGAAGAGCGCCACGGTCGCGAGCGCGAGCCCCACGACCGCCACGCTCTTGTAGCGGCCGGTGCGCGACGTGAGCTGTCCCGAGATCACGCTGGCGGTCACGAACGCGAGGGTGAGCGGCGTGAGGATGGTTCCGGAATGGGTCGCGTTCACGCCCAGAACGAGCTGGGCGTAGAGCGGGATGAACACGATGGAGCCGAACATCCCGATGCCCACCAGGAAGAGCGCCACCATGGAGACCGTGAAAATGCGGTTCGAGAAGAGGGACAAAGGCAAGATGGGCTCCTCCACGCGCCCCTCCACGAACGTGAAGAGCGCGGTCGCCGCGAGCGCGAGCCCGAAGAGCCCGAGGATCGGGCGCGATCCCCAGGCGTATTGCGTTCCTCCCCAGATCAGGCCCAGGAGGAGCGAGACCAAGGCGACGGTGAGGAGGAGCGCGCCCGCGTAGTCGATCGACCTTCCCTTCCGGTCCGGCTCGATATGCGGCAGCAGAGACCCCACCGCGGCGAACGCCACGATCCCGACCGGGATGTTGATGAAGAAATTCCACCGCCAGGACGCCGTGTCGGTGAGCCATCCGCCGAGCGTGGGCCCGACGATCGAGGAGAGCCCGAACACGCCGCCGAGAAGCCCCTGCCATCGCCCGCGCTCCGCGGGGGGATACAGGTCCCCCACCACGGCGAACGCGTTCGCGAAGATGGCGCCCGCCCCCAGGCCCTGGATCGCTCGAAAGAAGACGAGCTGGGACATGTTCCGCGAAATCCCCGAGAGCACCGATCCCACGAGGAAGAGGACGATCGCGGAGAGGATGAAGGGCTTCCTGCCGTAGAGGTCGGAGAGCTTCCCGTAGATCGGCACCACGACGGTGGAGGCGAGAAGATACGACGCGACTACCCAGCTCAGGTGCTGGAGACCGTGAAACTCCTGGACGATGCGCGGGAGCGCGGTCGCGACGATGGTCTGATCGAGCGCCGCCAGGAAGAGCGCCAGCATGACGCCGAGCATGACGAGAAGCTTCCGGGAATTCGGGATGTTCGCGAGCACGAAGAAAAGCGTAGCACGTGCGACCCTCGTCTCGCTTCGCCGGCCGGGGTCTCGCTCCCTTCCCCTTTTCCCCGCTCCCGATTCGGTCCATGATGGGCCTCCCATACGCACCCGCAGCGTCTCGAAATGGGGGCACGGTTGCCGGCAGCCGCAGGGATCGATCTCCAGGACGTCCAGAAAATCTATGACGGGGTGAAGGCGCTCGACATTGCGCTCCTGCGCGTGGAGCCGCGCAGCACCCTGGCCTTGATCGGTCCGAGCGGCTGCGGCAAGAGCACCCTGCTCCGGCTGGTCGTGGGGCTTCTCACGCCCGAGCGAGGGTCGATCCGGATTGCCGGCACGCCCATGCGGCCCGAGACCAGGCTGGAGCTCCAGCGCCGGATGGGGTACGTCATCCAGGAGGGAGGCCTCTTCCCTCACCTCACGGCCGCGGAGAACGTCGCGCTCGTCGCGCGCGATCTGGGGTGGCCGGACGCGAGGATCGGGGCTCGGATCCAGGAGCTCCTGGAGCTGACCCAGATCCCCCGGGAGCTCCTCGACCGGTTTCCCGCGCAGATCAGCGGCGGGCAGCGTCAGCGTGTCGCCCTGATGCGCGCCCTCATGCTGGACCCCGAGGTGCTTCTCCTGGACGAGCCGCTCAGCTCGCTCGACCCCATGATCCGCTCGGACTTGCAGCGCGACCTGAAGCAGGTGTTCGGCCGCCTTCGAAAGACCGTCCTCTTCGTGACGCACGACATGGCCGAAGCGGCCTTCATCTCGGGCGAGATCGCGATCATGAATCGAGGGACGATTCTCCAGCGCGGGAGCTTTCAGGAGCTGGTGCGGAATCCCGCCACGCCCTTCGTCACCGAATTCATCCGGGCCCAGCGTCTCCTCGACGCGCCCAACCTCACCCCGACATGACCCTCACCCCGCGCCGGCACCTGACGGTCGCCTGCATCCTGACGGCATTCTGCTTGGGGAGCACTCCGGCTCCCGCGCTCGCCCGCACGGGCGTCGTCGTGGGCTCCAAGGCCTTCCCCGAATCCTGGGTGCTGGCGGAGGCGCTCGCGCGCGTCCTGCGATCCGAGGGAGTGCCACGGGTGGAGCATCGAAACAATCTCGGAGGAACCGAGATCGTGTACCAGGCGCTTCGCGCGGGAGACGTGGATGCGTACCCGGAATACACGGGCACGATCGCGCAGGTCATCCTTCACCGGAGCGTCTCCACGTCCCTGTCCGGGATGCGCCGGGTCCTTTCCCGGGAGGGCATCGGAGTGAGCGATCCTCTCGGCTTCAACGACAGCTATGCGCTCGCGGTGACGAAGAACGTGCGCGAGCGCTACCGGCTTGAATCCATCTCCGATCTCGCGCGGCATCCTGAATTGAAGCTGGGGCTCACGCACGAATTCCTGGGACGGCCCGACGGGTGGCCCGGTCTCGTCCGCCATTACGGGCTCTCGATGCCCCACGTGCTCGGCATCCAGCACGAGCTGGCCTACACGGCGCTCGAGCGCGGGCGCATCGACGTGACGGACATCTATACGACCGACGCCGAGATCGAGCGGCTTCGTCTCCACGTGCTCCGGGACGATCGCGGCTTTTTCCCGCGATACGATGCGGTGTGGCTCTACCGCCTGGATCTCGGACGCCGTGAGCCTCGCGCGGTTCGGGCCATGCACCGTCTGACGGGGCGAATCGACGAAGCGGCCATGATCCGGGCGAACGCGCGCGTCGTTCTCGGGCACCGGAGTTACGGCGAGGCCGCCGACTCGCTTCTCGCCGAAACCCTTCCGAGCGGACAGGAACGGACCCCTGCCGCGACGAACACCCTCTGGGGCGGGATTCTCAGGAACACCGGCCGGCACCTGAGCCTGGTCCTGATCTCCCTTCTGCTCGCGGTCCTGGCCGGGATCCCGCTCGGTGTGCTCGCGGCGCGGTCGCCGTGGCTGGGGAGCGCAATCCTTTCGGTGACCGGACTCCTCCAGACCATCCCGTCCCTGGCACTCCTGGCGGCGCTCATTCCCTTGTTCGGGATCGGCGCGGTTCCGGCGCTGATCGCTCTGTTCCTCTACAGCCTGCTCCCGATCGTCCGGAACACCTACGTCGGGCTGACCACCCTTCCCGGGCCGCTGGCAGAAGCCGCGGACGCCATCGGCCTCTCGCCCAGGGCGCAGCTCCTGCGCGTGCGGCTTCCCATGGCCTCCCCCGCGATCATGGCGGGCATCAAGACGAGCGCGGTGATCAATGTCGGCACCGCGACCCTCGCGGCGCTGATCGGAGCGGGAGGGCTGGGGGAACCCATTCTTTCCGGTATTCAGCTTCGCCAGGGCTCGCTGATCCTCCAGGGCGCGGTGCCGGCGGCCCTCCTGGCCCTCCTCGTCCAGAGGGCGTTCGATCTGGTCGACCGGGTCGCAATCCCCCGCGGCCTCAGGCTCCCCCCGTCCCCGCGATAGCTGAAAAGAGCGCCCGGTACGCCTGGAACCGGAACCCGGCGGGGGCTTTGGCGCGTCAAAGTGGGACGTGCCGCCGGGGTGGACCGGCGCACCGGATCTGGGTCATCATGAATGGCAGCGGCAGCGCCCCGTCTTCGTACTGGAGACCGACATGCCGAACACGACGTTGCTGTCCGAGACCCGCCAGGCTCTGGCGGCTCGACTGGCCGACGCACGGGCCGGAACCGACCATCTCTTCTCCATTCTCACCCCGGAAGCGCTCTACGAGCGCCCCATCCCCGAACGTCACAGGCTGATCTTCTACCTCGGCCACGTGGAAGCCTTCGCCGCCGCGGTTCGAAGCTACAACGAGCGCGCGCGGAGACGCATCGACGAGGCCCTCCGCGACTCGCGCCCTCCTCGTGGCGGCAACGATCTCGACGAGATCCTCCACATGGCGATCGAGCACCGGCTCATGCACGCCGAGACCCTCGCCTACCTTTTCCATCAGCTCCCCTACGAGGCGAAGATTGCTCCAGGGGGCGTGAACGCCCCTTCCCCCACGGGCGAGGTTCGCATGCGCGCGGCGCCGGTTCCGGCCGGGACGGCCACCCTGGGACGTGCGAGGGAGCGGGGCGGGTTCGGGTGGGACAATGAATTCGACGCCCATCGCGTGGAAGTCCCCGCCTTCTCGATCGACTCGCACAAGGTCTCGAACGGCCGCTTCCTGGAATTCGTTCGCGACCGGGGATACGAGGACCGACGCCACTGGTCCGACGCCGCGTGGGATTGGAAAGAGCGCGAGGGATTCCGTCATCCTCACTTCTGGCGCGCGCGCGACGGCGCGTGGACGTACGTCGGGATGTTCGCCGAGGTCCCGATGCCCCTCGACGCGCCGGTCTACGTGAGCCACGCCGAGGCGTCCGCCTTCGCTCGCTGGGCCGGAGGCGCACTCCCCACCGAAGCGCAATACCACCGCGCCGCGTACGGGACGCCCGAGGGCCGGGAGCGCGAGTACCCCTGGGGATCGGAAGCGCCGTCTCCGCGTCACGGAAATTTCGACATGAAGCTCTGGGATCCGACCCGCCTTGGCGCCTTCCCCGATGGAGACAGCGCGTTCGGGATTTCCGAGCTGGTCGGGAACGGTTGGGAGTGGACGTCGAGCGTGTTCGCCCCCTTCGACGGATTCCGAGCGCATCCCCTCTACGAGGGCTATTCGGCGAACTTTTTCGACGGGCAGCACTTCGTCCAGAAGGGCGCTTCCCCGCGCACCGCGGCGTGCATGCTGCGCCGCTCCTTCCGGAACTGGTTCCAGCCGCACTACCGGTACGTGTACGCGGGGTTTCGCCTTACCCACCCTTGAGCCATGCGATCCCAGCCGGCGCCCGAGGCGCCCACCACCCTTCTCGATGAGCTGATTTCCGACGTCTGCGCCGGTCTTGCCGGACCGGGCCAGAAGCGGCTTCCCTCACGTTACCTGTACGACGATCTGGGCACGGCGCTGTTCGAAGCGATCGGGTACCTGCCCGAGTACGGGGTCACGCGCGCCGACGAACGAATCTTGCGTTGCAACGCGCGGGAGATCATCCAGGCCATGGGCCCCCAACCCCTCACGGTCGCGGAGCTGGGGAGCGGCGGCGGACGGAAGACGAGATGGCTCCTCGAGGCCATGGGGACGCGCCGGTCGATCTCCTACTACCCGATCGACATCTCGAAAGCCGCGCTCGAGCGATGCGCCCTCGAGCTGGGCCGTCTCCCGGTCGTTCGCGTGGAGCCCATCGAAGCGGATTATCGTGACGGGCTCTCGCTCATCGCGTCACGCCGCCGCGCCGACGAACGGCTCCTCCTGCTCTTTCTCGGAAGCACGATCGGAAACTTCGAGCCCCCGGAGGCGCGCGAATTTCTTCGCGAGGTCCGGGGACGGTTGCGCCCCGGCGACGGATTCCTCCTCGGCACCGACCTCGTGAAGCCCGCTGCCACCTTGATCGCCGCCTACGACGACGCGCTCGGCGTGACCGCGGCGTTCGACCTGAATCTGCTCCGCCGCCTGAATCGAGATCTCGACGCGGAATTCGATCTGGAGAATTTCTATCACGAGGCGCGCTGGAACGCGGAAGAGAGGCGCGTGGAGATGCATCTCGTGGCGAGGATGGCGCACGTCGTCTGGATCCACGCGATCGGGCTTGGTGTGACATTTCGGGCCGGCGAGAGCATCTGGACGGAGAGCTCGTACAAGTTCGATTCCGACGAGCCGGAGCGTATCTCGAAGGTGCTTCCCTTCACGCCCGCAGGGCAATGGCTCGATCGCGAATGGCCCTTCGCGGAGAGCCTCCTCATCGCCCGCTGATTCGATAACTCGCTTTTTGACAGGCAGTTAGAAATATGCCGTGGTCTAGGTATTTTTACGTGTCATCGATCCGCACAGGGCCTATACTGCTTTTTCCCCCGACTTGGGGACAGCTCGTTACAACGCAACTGCTTGCTTGCTACGTGAGGCCGCACCATGGCAACCACGAACGACGCAACCCTCGTCTCCGACGTTTCCCATAGTACAAATACCGATCGCGCGTCGCATCCCCCCTTCGAGCTTCCCCGTTGTCCGAGCGGGATCGAGGGGCTGGACGGAATCACGGGCGGAGGTCTTCGAACACGGACCTTGTCGCGCTGGAGGTGAGGAACGAAACACCGTCGTGACCACGACACCTGAACCCCGGCGGGTCGCGTATCCGCCACGAACAAGAGGCAGGGATGCCATGAACGTCACCACCAACGAAGATCTGCGCCGCAAGCTGGAAGAAGCCGAGGACCTGATTCACGCCATCCGCCACGACCGCGTGGACGGCTTCGTGGTCGACCATCCGAACCGGCAGCGGGTCTTGATGCTCCAGGCGCCGGACCGGCCCTACCGGATTCTGATCGAGAAGATGCAGCAGGGCGCAGTCGCGACGTCGGCCGACGGCACCGTGCTCTACTGCAACCGTAGATTCGCGGAGATGCTTCGCCGTCCGGTGGAGGAGATCGCCGGGAAATCGGTCTACGGATTTCTCGCCGTTCCATCCCAGACAGCCTACGCGGAGGTCGCGGGCTCGGGCGGCGGACAAGGCGAATTCGGCCTCGTGCAGGCGGACGGACACGTGATTCCCATCCACGTGGCCGTCAACGCCGTGGAGGATTCGGACGGCGTCTCCTATCTCATCGTCACCGACTTGACCGATCAGCTGGCGCGCCGCCGGGCCGAGGAGCTGGCCGAGATCCTCTCGCGCGAGCTGGAGGGGCGCAAGGCCGCCGAGGAAGCCCTGCGCGCCAGCGAGGCTCGGTTCGCGGACCAGAGCCGTCGCAAGGATCAGTTCCTCGCCGTGCTCTCGCATGAGATCCGCGGACCCCTCGCGCCGATCCAGAACGCGCTCCATGTGCTGCAGCGCGCGCCCGAAGGGCCGCTTGCCGCGGACGCCCGGAACATCCTGGAGCGGCAGGTGACCCAGATGGCCAGGATCACCGACGATCTCTTCGACCTTTCGCGGATCTCGGGAAGAACCATCCTGCTCCGGAAGGAGCGGCTGGATCTCACGGAGCTGGTGCGGCGCTGCGTCGAAGACTACGGTCCCACCCTCGAATCGGCGGGGCTCCGGGTCGAGACGCAGATTCCGGACCGGTCCTTCTGGATGAACGGCGACTCCACGCGGCTCTCCCAGGTCTTCATGAATATCTTGCAGAATGCGGTCAAGTTCACGGAAGGGGGCGGAACCGTCGTGGTCTCCTTGTCGGTTTGCGCGGACGGCAAGACCGCGATCGTGGACATCCGGGACACCGGGGTCGGCATGAACGAGGAAAAGCTCGAGCGCATCTTCGAAGCGTTCCGTCCGGGGGCGCCGAGCTACGACCAGGGAGGCGGCGGCCTCGGCATCGGCATGGCGCTCGCGAAAGGACTGACCGAGCTCCATGGCGGGCACATCTTCGCGGCCAGCGCGGGCGCGGGGCGAGGCTCGGAGTTCACGATCGAGCTTCCGCTCCAGCGCGAGGCGCCTCCGCGCGAGGCGCCTCCGCGAGAGCAGCCGGCCCGTTCCGCTCCGGCACCCGCGAAGCCCTACCGGGTGCTCGTGATCGAGGACAATATCGACGCGGCGGAGAGTCTCGAGATGCTGCTCGACCTCATGGGGCACCAGGTGGAGAAGGCCTACGACGGCCCGGTCGGCATCGAGATCGCGAAGCGCTACCGGCCGGAGGTCGTCATCTGCGACATCGGTCTGCCGGGTCCGATGGATGGACACGCCGTCGCCCAGATCCTGCGCCGGGAGTACCCGCGGGGCTCGGCCTTCCTGATCGCGCTGACCGGCTACGGACAGCACGAGGATCAGCGGCGGTCGTACGAGGCCGGCTTCGACTTCCACATGACCAAGCCGGCCGACCCGAAGGAGCTGGAGAAGCTGCTCGCCTCGCTCACCAGCCAGATCTAGAGGGAGCGGACCGCCTCGGCCAGGGCATCCATGGCCGCGTGGAGCTGAACGTCGGACAGGTAGGGCGCGGGACCGAAGCGAAGCGTATTCCCACGGACATCGATCAGCGCTCCCCGCGACCGCAATCCCTTCGCGATCTCCACGGAACGCGGGCTCTCCAGCGACAGAAATCCGCCGATCCCCGCGAGCGGGAGCGACCGATCGCGCGTGATCCGCGCCGGATCGAGATCCAGCGCGTCGAACCGCTCGGCGAGCAGGCGGACTTGATGCGCGTAGGTGTCGCGAAGCAGCTCCGGCGTCAGGCGCTCCGCCTCGAAGAATTCGAAGACGCGCGCCGCCCGGTAACTGCTCGTGGGATCGTAGGTCGCGCTGGCCCACGTCGCGGGCCCCTCTCCGTAGCCCACGCCTCCCTTCACACGTTCCGACAGGTGCGCGAACTCGCTGAACCAGCCCGTGACGATGGGCCTCAGGGTCTCGCGTCCCGGGGGAACGCGCAGGAAGCCGTTTCCTTCTCCCAGCTGGCAGTACTTGTACCCGCCCCCCGTCACGAACGCCTCGTTCAAGCCGTCTGCCTCGAGCGAGCACGGCAGGACGTTGAGCTGGTGATAGGCGTCGACCAATAGCTCCGCGCCCACGCGGCGGCAGTGCCGGAGCACGTCGCCCAGTCCCGGAACGACGTGCGCGTTCTTGTAGAGCACCGAGGACGCCAGCACGGCGGCGGTGCGCGCGTCCGTGGCCGCGATGAGCCGCTCGGCGATCGCGCCCGGGGGGGCGGCGCTCACCTTCACGACCTCCACCCATTTCTCCTCCGCGAGCCGGTCCAGCTGGCGGCGGATCGAGTGGAACTCGCCGTCCGTCGTGACGAGCTTGGGCCGCTTGGGAAGGGGCAGCGCGGAGAGAAACTTCACCAGGAGATCGTGGGTGTTCTGCGCCAGCGCGATGGAACCCGTCCGGTCCCCCAGGAGCTTCGCGTAGCCGCGGCGCACCCGGTCCGCCTTCTCCGCCGCCCGCGGCCATTTCTCGTCGACGAGCGCCGCGGCGTCGTTCCAGGCTTCCAGCTGCCCCTCGTACCCCACGTCGGGCCAGGCCTGGTGCGAGTGCCCCGTCAGGAGGAGCCGCTCCGCCACCCGGAAACGCGTGTAGTGCCGCGCGAGGGGATTCGGGTGCTGCGCCGTATCGAGGGGCGCCCCGGCTCCTGCCTGGGGATGCGTCGTGCCGCTCATAGCCCGGTCCGGATCTCCCAGAGATCCGGGAAGACAGGCCGATCCAGGGTCGTCTTGAGATAGGCAGCCCCCGCCGAGCCCCCGGTTCCGGGCTTCGTTCCGATCGTGCGCTGGACCATCTTCACGTGGCGGTAGCGCCACTCCTGGATGCCCTCGTCCAGATCCACCAGCCGCTCGCAGAGGGACGCCAGGACCGGGTCCCGGCGGTAGATCTCGATGAGCACGGGATGGAGCGAGGGCACGGACGCCGGAGGCTGGGTCACGTCCCGCTCGAGCGCCTCGCGCGGCACCGGATGCCCCTTGGATTTGAGAAATCGGAGGAACGCGTCCCAGAGCGTGGGCTCCGACATCCGCCGCTCCAGCGCGCGTCGCTCCGCGGTTCCTCCCTCGTAGCGCTCCAGCGCGGCCTGGTTCTTGGCGCCGAGCACGAATTCCAGCTCCCGGAACTGCGCCGACTGGAAGCCGCTCCCCGACTCCAGCCGCGCCCGGAAGGAGAGAAATTCCAGCGGCGTCATGGTCTCGAGCACGTCGATCTGGGCCACCACCACCTTGAGGATGGTGAGGATCCGCTTCAGGGTGTGGAGCGCGCGCGGCGTGTCCTGCCTCGCGAGGAGCGACTTCAGATAATCCACCTCGTGGATCAGCTCCTTGAACCAGAGCTCATAGACTTGATGCACGATGATGAAGAGCGTCTCGTCGTGCTCCGGCCCGTCGGAGAGCGGCTGCTGGAGGGAGAGAAGCTCCTCCAGCTTGAGGTAGCTCTGGTAGGTGACGGCCATCAGGGGCTCCGTTCCATCACGTGAATCGCGGCTTGTAGTGGTCCAGCGACTCGTAGGGATCGGGCCACTCGAGCTTGTAGCCCAGCTCGTGCGCCGCATGACGGGTCCAGTACGGATCCCAGAGATGCGCGCGGGCGAGCAGGCAGAGATCCGCGCGGCCGGAGGCCAGGATGGTGTTCACGTCGGCGTAGGAGGAGATGTTCCCCACCGCCATGGTCGCGATCCCCACCTCGTGCCGGATCCGGTCCGCGAAAGGCGTCTGGAAGAGCCGCCCGTAGACCGGCCTCTGGTCGGGCACCGTCTGCCCCGCGGATACGTCCACGATATCGCACCGGTGCGCCTTCAGCATCCTCGCGACCTCGACCGAGTCCTGGGGCTCCATTCCGCCCGGGTACCAGTCCACCGCCGAGATGCGCACCGACATCGGCTTCTCCTCGGGCCAGACCGCCCGCACGGCATCGAACACCTCCAGCGGAAATCGCATGCGGTTCTGAAGGGCGCCGCCGTAGGCGTCCCGGCGCGTGTTCGTGACGGGCGAGATGAAGCTGGCGAGCAGGTAGCCGTGCGCCATGTGGACCTCGAGCAGATCGAAGCCCGCCGTGATCGCGAGCTTCGCCGCGCGCACGTAGTCCTGGATCGCGGCGTCCATGTCGGCCCGTGTCATTTCTTTGGGTATCTGGCTGTGGGGATAATACGGGATCGGCGAGGGTCCGAGGATCGGCCAGTTCCCGGAGGGCAGGGGCTCGTTGTCCCCCTCCCAGGAGAGGCGCGTGGACGCTTTCCTTCCCGCGTGTCCTAGCTGCATCGCGATCTTCGCGTAGGAGGCGCCGTGAACGAAGTCCACGATTCGCTTCCAGGCGGTGGCGTGCTCGGGCTTGTACATGCCGGTGCAGCCGGGGGAGATCCGGGCCTCGGCGCTCACGTTGGTCATCTCCGCGAACACGAGGCCCGCGCCCCCCATCGCGCGGGAACCCAGATGGACCAGGTGCCAGTCGTCGGGAGTACCGTCCTCGGCCGAATACTGGCACATGGGAGAGACCACCACCCGGTTCTGGAGGGTGAGGCCGCGCAGCCGGAACGGGGTGAACATGGGAGGAGGAGGAGGGCTCACGCTCACGGGAACGCTGGAATTCCGCGCTGCCTCCCCGGCGAACCAGGAATCGACCTTCGCCACGAACGCGGGGTCGCGCGATTTGAGATTCTCGTGCGTGACGCGGAGGCTCCGCGTGAGGAGCGCGAATGCGAACTGGACCGGCGGGAGCTTCACGTAGCGCTCGGTGTCCTCGAACCATTGGAGACTTGCCTGCGCGGCGCGCTGGAGGCTCTCCACCGGGGGCCGGCGCGCCTCCTCGTAGGCCTGGAGGGCCGCCTCGAGGTCGCGGTGCTCCGCGAGGGATTGCGCCAGCGCCACCGCGTCCTCCATGGCGAGCTTGGTCCCGGAGCCCACGGAGAAGTGCGCCGTGTGCGCCGCGTCTCCGAGGAGGACGATGTTCTCGTGGTGCCAGCGCTCGTTCCGGATCGTGGGAAAGCTTCGCCAGATGGAGCGGTTCGAGACGAGGCGGTGCCCCTCGAGCTCCTCCCGGAAGAGCCGCTCGCAGAAGGCGATCGTCTCCGCCTCGCCCGCGCGGTCCATTCCGGCCGAGCGCCAGGTTTCCTCCCGCGCCTCCACGATGAAGGTGGAGAAGCCGGGCTCGTACTGGTAGGCGTGCACGCGCCAGAGCCCGTGCCGGTCCGTCTTGAAATAGAAGGTGAACGCGGGAAAAGGCTTCGAGGCGCCCAGCCAGACGAACTTGTTGGGGCGTGCGTCCACGGCGGGGCGGAACCGGTCCTTGTAGCGCTCGCGCACCACCGAGTTCGCGCCGTCCGCCGCGATCACGAGATCGGCGTCGCCGCGCAGCGTCTCGGGATCCTGGACCTCGCGCTGGAAGCAGAGCTTCACGTCCAGGTCGCGGCAGCGGTCCGCCAGGACGCGGAGCAGCGTCTTGCGCGAGAGTCCCGAGAAGGCGTGCCCGGTCGAGTGGAACACCGTGCCCCCGTGGTGGATCTCGATCGAGTCCCACCGGTGGCTCTCCGCCGCCATCGCTTCGGTGATCTTGGGATCCTGTGCCGCGAGCGCCTGCTCGGCGGCGTCGGAGAAGACGACCCCGAATCCGAACGTCTCCTCGAGGCGGTTCCGCTCGTAGACGTGGACTCGGTGCTTCGGGTCCTGTCGCTTGAGGAGGAGGGCGGCGAAGAGCCCGGCCGGGCCCCCGCCGATGACGGCGACCTTCATCCGCCCGCTTCCCCGGCCGCGCCCTTCATGCGGGCGCGCCGGCTCCGTCCTTCATGAGCTGTCCCGCGATCACGAGGTGCTGGATCTCCGTCGTGCCCTCGTAGATGCGGAGCGCGCGCACGGAGCGGTACAGCCGGTCGACCGGATGCGTGGCGAGCACGCCCGCGCCCCCAAGAATCTGCACCGCGTCGTCCACGACCCGCTGCGCCGCCTCCGTGGCGTAGGACTTCGCCATCGCGGCTTCCAGCGTGACCCGCTCCTGGCCGCGGTCGGCCGCCCATGCCGCCCGGTAGACGAGAAGACGCGCGGCCCAGAGATCGGTCGCCATCCGCGCCAGCTTCTCCTGGATGAGCTGGAATTCCGCGAGCGGAGTGCCGAATTGCTTCCGCGAGCGGGCGTGCGAGAACGCCTCCTCGAGCGCGCGTGCGGCCATGCCGCACGCGGCGGCGCCCACCGTGGCGCGCATGCGGTCCAGGGTCCGGAGACCGAGCGCCATCCCCTTTCCCTCCTCGCCCAGGCGATTCGCGGAGGGCACGCGGCAGTCCTGAAATTCGATCTCGCCGAGGGGATGCGGGGCCGAGAGGATCTGCGGTCGCGTGAACCGGAGCCCCTTCGTATCCGCCGGGACCACGAAGCAGGAGATCCCCTTCCCTCCCGCGCCGGGATCGGTGCTGGCGAAGACCGTGTAGAAGTCCGCGATCCCGGCATTGGAGATGAGCGTCTTCGTCCCCCGAAGAATGTAGTCGGGTCCACCCCCGTCGTGCCGCGCGGTGGTGGCGAGGGCGGCGACGTCCGAGCCCGCCTCGGGCTCCGTCATGGCAAACGACGCCATCGCCCGGCCCGCCTGCACGGCGGGGAGCCAGCGCTGCTTCACGTCGGCGCTTCCGGCCAGCACGATGGGGAGCGAGCCCAGCGCCTGGAGCGCGAAGACGGCGTCGGCGAGCGGCGACGCCGCCGCCAGCGCTTCGCGGATGAGGCAACAGGCCCGCAGGTCCTGGTCGCCGATGGGCGCGAACCAGCCCTCCCCACCCAGCAGCTCGAGGATCCGACGCGCCTGGGCACGCCCGGCCCCGTCGTCCGCGGGCTCCGGCAGAAGGGCGATCTCGCGGGCGCTGAAGTCGGCGATCCGAGCGGCCAGCTCCACGTGGCGGTCGTCGAGGAACGCCCGCACGGCGATCGCATCGGGCGTCTTCACAGGGGACGCTCTAGACGAACTTGGGCTCACGCTTCGCCCGGAAGGCCTCGTACGACTCGCGGAAGTTGGGGTGCTGCATGCAGCCTGCCTGGGCCTGTGCTTCCGTCTCCAGGGCCGTGACGAAATCCATGTGCGCTTCGCGGTTGAGCGCGTCCTTGGTGATCCCGAGGGCGAACGACGGCCCGCGGGCCAGCTTCGCGGCGAACACCCGTGCCTCGTCCAGCACCCGCTCGTTCGCGACCACGCGGTGGTACAGCCCGATGCGGTGCGCCGTCTGGGCGTCGATGAAGTCGCCCGTCAGCAGCAGCTCCGTGGCATGGCCCAGGCCGACGATGCGGGGGAGGAGCCAGGCGACTCCCATGTCGGCTCCGGAGAGGCCGACCTTGGTGAACAGGAAGGCGATCTTCGCCGCTTCGGCGGCGATGCGGATGTCGCACGCCGTCGCGATCACCGCGCCGGCGCCCGCTACGGTGCCGTTCAGCGCTCCGACGATCGGGAG
>VBOR01000045.1 GCA_005893165.1 Candidatus Eiseniibacteriota bacterium
ACGAGTGCTTCGCATTCAGGGCGGAAGCCACCATTCATCTTGAGCCGCCGCTTGGAACCGTTCGGCGCGGGCCAGCTCCGCATCGCGGCGAGCGTCGTAGGATGCGGAGGGGCACGTTTACCGCGACCGTGACGGTGACATCATCGAATGGGCCCACGGATTCTCAGACCTTCACGATTCATGTGACGCCGGCAGGAGGTGCTGGAAATGAACCTCAGGGGGCACAGGCTCCCACGAATCAGCCGCCTGGTGGTGAACCTCCCACCGCGACGCAGACCTTCGCCGCGAATGCCTACGTGACCGGGGACAATCGTGTCGTCCGCCTCTACTCGCATGGGCCGTCCTGGTCCGCCGAGCTCGAGGCCGTGTCGGCATTTCCGGTGACCGACATCGTTCCCGCTTCGATCACCGCGAGCTTCGGGGGCACGCAGATACGCGCCGTGGGAGTGAAGAAGGTTAAGGGAGACGGGCCACACGCCGTCATGCGGCTCGCGGGGATCTTCTGGAAAGGAGATCTCCTGGCGTTGTTCGGAGGGCTGCCGGATGGGAGGAAGATGGTGGACGTCCTCATCGGCGGAGACGTGGGAACGAGAGGCACCTTCAAGGCGACAGTGTCCGTGGTCGTGGAGAAGGGGACGCTGACGGAAAGGGAATATGTCCGGGCGAGTCCCAATCCATTCAACCCCAGCACGACCATCGCCTTCGAGCTGGCCAAGGCGGGCAGAGTGACGCTTCGGGTCTACGACGTCTCAGGACGTCTCGTGAGCACGCTGGCCGCGGGGGACATGGGTGCCGGACGCCAGGAAGTCAGGTGGGACGCGACCCGAAGGAACGGATCGCGGGTACCGTCGGGAGTGTACTTCTATGTCCTCGAGACCCCGGAACGCACGGTGAAGCACGACCTTGTCGTGGCCAGGTAGCAGCAAGCTCGAAGGGGGCGCCGAGAGGCCTAGGGGTTCCTACCTAGAGGCGCCCGTATCTGGTTTGACACTATTGTCATGCGCGTCCGGTTTGTGATATGCTCAAAGGGTCTTAACACAACCTAGCTCGACAACACGCGCAGCCGATGTGGCCGGGTAAGCTCCTTCCGCTCCACTGATTCAGACGAGCGCCCCACGCGGCTGGGCAGTCCAGCCCGGAGGGCGCCTTCCACTTCGACCAATCCCTGATCATCCCTCACAAGCTTCCTCATCGCAGCCATGTGTCTACTCCAAAGGGGGGTTTCATGAGGTTCGCCGCGCGCTGCTTCGTATTCGGACTGCTGGTCTCGATGTACTTCGCTGGTACCGCATCGGCGCAGTACATGAAGATCACCACGGACAATCCGACGGACAACACCCGCATGAGGGCCACAGGGACGACGATCCTCACGATCACGCTCGACACGAATCACGACAAGAACGGCGTGCTGCAGACGTGTAATTCACACACCGTGTTGAACTGCGGAGCACTGCCGCCATCGAATCCATTGGACATGTTCAGCTACACGCTCGCCTTGAAGGCGGTTGGCGGCACGGTTACGTGGGGTACGTTCTCGGGATCGGACGCGAACTACACAGACACAAGCCCTCAAATTCAGAGCGACACGGAAGTGGAGATCAACAAGTCGCGTCCGACGGGGACGTTTACCCCGCCGGGACTGGCGACACTGGGCACGATTGCGGCGACGGCCGCGACTGGCAGTCCTGCGATTCAGGTTCAGATCGGCGCCTCGATCATCAACCCCTTCGGGTTCGGCACTGCGTTCGGTACGGAATGCGATGGCTTTTTTTTCCCGAATACCTACGTTGTGGGAAATCCCACGGACCCTTGTGGCGCGATCAGCGGTATTGCCGGTGACTGGTTCGATTGGGACGGCGCTCTCTCCTCCAGTGGGAACACGCCCCCGACCGTTTCCGCTCCGCCAACGGCAATCGCCACCGAGAACGTGGCGATGACGCCGATCACGGCCACGGCAACCGATCCCGACGCAGGCGCGACGATCACGTTCTCACAAACAGGAATGCCTGCGGACCTGACCTTCAGCACAACCCCTGGTGCATCGCCCATCACAGCCACTGTCTCGGGCACGCCCGGTTTCAGTGATGCCCCTGGGCCCTACAACATCAACTGGATCGCGACGGACAACGCGTCTGGTGTGGGCACCGCGGTAACCGCGCTCACCATCGTGAACACGGACCGCCCGCCCCAGCTCACGCAGCCGACCAACATGACCGTGAACGAGGGAAGCAGCGCGAATCAGGCGCTGGACGCCACGGACCCAGATGGTGACGCGATTCTCTTCTCCAAGCTCGCCGGGCCAAACTACGTAACTGTTCAGAACAATCCAGGGAACATTCTCCTTGCGCCAGGCTTCACTGACGCCGGAACAGCTACGGCAACAGTTCGAGCCACCGCGAACGGCCTCACCGACGACAAGTCCCTCACCATCACGGTGAACAACGTCAACCGGGCTCCGACGCTCAATCAGCCGTTGAACATGACCGTGGCCGAGGGCGCAACAGCCGACCAAGTGCTTTCGGGCACGGATCCGGATGGAGACGCGCTCACATTCGTCAGGACCGCCGGGCCCACGTTTGCGACGACCAGCTCACTGACACCCGTCACGGGTAGCATCCATCTGGCGCCACCGAGCGGAACGGCAGGAACCTACACCGTGACTCTCGTTGGCAACGACGGCGCGACCAACAGCCCGCCAAGGAACCTGACCGTCACCGTCATCGTGGGAACCAACATTCCCCCGGTGCTGGCGCAGCCCTCCAACATGACGGTCGCTGAGGGTGCCACCGCGAGTCAGGCTCTCTCCGCGACCGACGCGGACCTGAACCCGCTGCAGTTCACGAAGACCAATGGTCCGACATTCGCAACCGTCACCACGGTCAACGCCGGGAATGGAACGGCCACGGGGAGTATCGCGCTGGCGCCTGGGTTCAATGACGCCGGCGTGTACACCGTGACCGTCACGGCCAGCGACGGATTGGCGAGCGACGCGAGGTCGTTCACCATCATCGTGTTGAACACCAACCGCGCCCCGGCTCTGGGCGTTATTACGGACATGACCGTCATCGAATTTCACACCGCGGATCAGGCTATTTCCGGCACCGATGCGGACGGCGACGCGCTGTCGTTCAGCAAGACGACGGGTCCCGCGTTCATGTCGGTGACGACGACCAGTCCCGGCACCGGGACCGGGACGGGGACCATCCACCTCGCGCCCGGGAGCGGTACCGCCTCGACAACGGCCTACTCCGCCTCCGTGACCGCTACCGACGGGGCCGGATTCACGACCCGTCCCTTCAGTATCACCGTCAATCCGAATCAGACACCGGTGCTCGCCCAGCCCGCGAACATGACGGTGGATGAGAATTCCACCGCGAACCAGGCGCTGGGCGCGACGGACGCTGACGGCGATGCCGTCACCTTCTCGCTGACGTCCGGGCCCACGTATGCTTCGGTGACCACGACGACCCCGGGAACGGGGACGGGCACGGGCAACCTTCATCTGGCGCCTGGCTTCGACGACGCAGGCACCGCGGGCGCCACCGTGCAGGCCAGCGACGGGTTCGCCGTCGCCACGAGGTCGCTCACGATCACGGTGAACAACGTGAACCGGGCGCCGGTCCTGACACAGCCGGGGAACATCTCCGTGAATGAAGCGACCACGGCCGACCGGTCCCTCGTGGCGAACGATGCGGACGGCGATGCCCTCACCTACTCGCTCGTCTCGGGACCCACGTACGCGACGGTCACGACCGCCTCAGGCACCGGCAACCTGCATGTCGCGCCCGGCTACGACGACGCCGGAACGGCCACGGCCACGGTGCAGGCCAGCGACGGGATCGCGAACGATCAGAAATCGCTGACGATCGAAGTGAACAACGTGAACCGTCCGCCGACGATGAATCCTCTTTCTCCGATGACCGTCAATGAGGGCGGCACGGCGGATCAGGCCCTGAGCGCGAGCGATCCGGACGGAGACGCGGTCCGCTTCGAGAGATCCAGCGGACCCTCCTGGGTGATCGTGACCACGTCGGGCAGCGGTGTGGGCAACGTCCACCTCCAGCCCAGTTTCAGCGATGCCGGAACCGCGAGCGCCACGATCAGCGCCGTCGATCCGTCGAACGCCTCGGCGAACAGCGGCCTCTTCATCTCGGTGAACAACGTGGATCGCCCGGTGTTGATGGCCGGCATGGGCAACATGGCCCTCGCCGCGGGATCGACCGCGGATCAGTCGTTCACGGCGGCGGATCCGGATGAGGATGCGATCACCTTCACGCACACCGGTCCGACGTTCATGACGAGGACGGACAATCCCCAGGTGGGGACGACCCGTACCGGGAGCGTCCACCTCGCGCCCTCCTCGACGACCTTCGGGACCTTCGCGGCGTCGGTGACGGCGACGGCGAACGGGACGACGTCGACCCAGAATTTCGAGATCAACGTCACAGCGGTGAACAACCCGCCGACCCTGGCCCAGCCGAACAACATGACGGTGAACGAGGGTCAGACTGCGGATCAGGCGATCACGGCGACGGATCCGGACGGAAACGGGCTCTCCTTCTCCCTCGCCTCGGGTCCCACGTACGCCAATGTGACCACGACGGATGGCGGCAGCGGGACGGCGACCGGGAACGTCCACCTGGCCCCCGGGCTCTCCGACATCGGAACCGCTTCCGCGACGGTCCGCGCCACCGACGGCAGCCTGAACAGCGACAAGTCCTTCCAGATCACCGTGAACACGATCAACCAGGCGCCGGTCCTGGCGCAACCTACCGACATGACGGTGGTCGAGGGGAATATCTCGGAGCAAACCCTCAGCGGCACGGATGCGGACGGCGACGCGCTCCAGTTCCAAAAGGTGACGGGGCCGTCCTTCATGACGGTCGCGCTCACCTCCGGCGTGGTCCACCTCGCGCCGGTCTCCGGCGACGCGGGCACGCACAGCGCGTCCGTCAGCGTGACCGACGGCATCGCAAGCGATACGAAATCCTTCACCATCTTCGTCATCGCGGCGTCCCTGAACCGCGCTCCCGTGCTCGATCAGCCTGCGGCCATGACCGCCCAGGAAGGGAGCACCGCGGATCAGTCGCTCCATGCTTCCGATTCCGACGGGAACCCACTGACGTTCGCACTCGTCTCGGGTCCCACGTACGCTCATGTGACCACGACGGACGGCGGCAGCGGGACGGCGACGGGGCTCGTCCACCTGGCGCCGGGATTCAGCGACGCCGGCACCGCCATCGCTTCGGTCAGCGCTTCGGACGGGTTCCTGATCGACGGCAAGTCCTTCCAGATCACCGTGGAGAACACGAACCGCGCTCCGGCGCTCGATGCCCTCTCGAACATGACGGTGGCGGAAGGGGACACCTTGAATCAGACGGCGCACGCCACCGATCCTGACGGCGACGCCCTCACGTATCACAAGGACTCGGGGCCCTCCTTCATGACCGTTCAATTGGACGGTCTGATTCATCTCGCGCCCCATTCCGGCGACGCCGGCACCTACGACGCTTCTGTCAACGCGTCGGATGGAACGGCCAGCGACTCGAAGTCCTTCCTGATCACCGTTACGCTCGCGGCGGCCAACCATCCGCCGGTGCTCGCCCAGCCCTCCAACATGACCGTGAACGAGGGTGAGACCCAGGACCAGACGATCAACGCGACGGATCCCGACGATCAATCGCTGACCTTCAGCCTGGTGGACGGGCCCACCTTCGCGTCGGTCACGACACTCAATGCCACGCAGGGGCGGATCCACCTGGAGCCGGGGTTCACCGCCAGCGGAACCTATGCCGGGACCGTCCGCGCGACCGATCCGGGCTCGTTGTTCGACGACAAGAGCTTCACGATCACGGTCAACAACGTGAATCGTCCGCCCTTCTTCCCGACGATCGGGGACCAGTTCGTGGCGGAGGGGGACACCAAGGACTTCACCGTGCATGCAACCGATCCCGACCTCGATCCCGTCACCATCTCGGCCCAGCTTCCCGCCTTCGCCACCCTGACGCCGGATCCGGGAACAGGCATCGGCTCCTTCCACCTGGCGCCGGGCTTCGGGAATGCGGGAGCGCATCCCGCGACGGTGACGGCAACGGATGACCACGGAGGTGCCTACTCCGAGAGCTTCACGATCTTCGTCACCCTCACCAACCGCAAGCCGCTGCTCGCGCAGCCGTCCGACATGACGGTCAACGAAAACGCGACGGCGGATCAGCCGCTGTCCGCGACGGACGCGGACGGTCAGGAGCTGACGTTCTCGATCACGGGGCCGACGTACGCGACCGTGACCACGACCGAGCGCGGCACCGGCACGGCGACCGGAAACCTGCACCTGGCGCCGGGATTCTCCGACGCGGGCACGGCGCCGGCGACCGTGACGGCCAGCGACGGCAGCGCCGAGGACTCGAAGTCGCTCACGATCACCGTTCTCAATCAGGATCGTGCCCCGGTGCTCGACGCGATCGGGAACATGGCGGTCGCGGCGGGAGCGACCGCGGATCAGAGCATCCATGCCGCGGATCCGGATGGCGACACGATGACGGAGCTGTTCGAAGGCCCGGCGTTCGCCTCCCTCACGACGTCCCAGGGCGGAGGGATCCTCACCGGAACCATTCACCTCGCTCCGCCGCTTGGCACCTCGGGCTCGTTCGAGGCGTCGGTCACGGTGAGCGCCAACGGCTTGTCCGACTCCCATACCTTCTCGATCACGGTGACCGAGGTAAACCACCCGCCGGTGCTCGCGCAGCCGTCCGACATGAGGGTGGACGAGAACGCGACCCGGGACCAGGCGCTCTCCGCGACGGATGCGGACGGAAACGGGATTACCTTCTCGAAGATTACCGGTCCGTCCTTCCTGGTGGTCACCACGGTCACGCCCGGGGCCGGAACGGGGACCGGGAACGCGCACCTGGCGCCCGGTTACTCGGACGCCGGCACCTACGCCGCGACGGTTTCCGCAAGCGACGGAGGATTGACCGACCAGAAGAGCTTCCTGATCACGGTGAACAACGTGAATCAGCCGCCGGTCGCCGACGCGGGCGGACCGTATACCGGCATCGTGGGGACTCCGGTGAACTTCACGGGCTCGGCCTCGGATGCGGACGGCAACTCGGTCACGCTCTCGTGGGATTTCGACGCCTCCAACGGAATCACCTCGGAAGCGACGGGCGCGACGGCAAGCCACACCTACCTGGTCAACGGGACCTACACGGTGACGTTGACCGCGACCGACAACGGCACGCCGGCGCTCACCGGTGTCGATACGGCGACCGCGACCATCTCGAGCTCGGCGCTCGAGGCGATCATCTCGCTCACGGGGAACGACCGGTTCATCCGGCTCTCCTCGGGCAGGATCTGGTGCGTCCAGATCCGGGCGAAGAACGGCATGTTCCGGAGCGGCGACGTGATCGGCTCTTCGATCCTCGCGAGCTACAACGGACTGTCCATCCAAGCGACGACCCAGAAGGAGGACGATCGCGAACGGAACATCGGTTCCTGCCACGGCCGCCTGAGGGCCTGCTTCGGAAAGGACGACCTGAGGTCGCTCTTCGCGAGCCTCCCGAACGGCTTCACGGTCGTGGACGTCGTGATCACCGGAAATCTGAGGAGCGGCGGCTCCTTCCGAGGCGTGGCCTCGGTGCTGGTCATCAAGGGCGGAGACCTCGCTCACAACGACGACGGAGAGAACCACGACAACGAGGACGGGGCCGTCAGCGCGGATCCGTACGCCAGCCCCAACCCGTTCAATCCGAACACGACGATTCACTACGAGCTGAGCCTTCCGGGCAGCGTCCGGCTTCACATCTACGATGTCTCGGGAAGGCTCGTGAAGACGCTCGTGAATGACGTGATGGGGAGCGGGGCGCACGAGGTGGCCTGGGACGGAACGTCCAGGAGCGGATCGCGGGTGTCCTCGGGCGTGTACTTCTACGTCCTGCAGACCCCGGAACGCATCTTCAAGAGCCAGCTGGTCGTGACGAAGTAGCGGATTCTCGACTCAGAATCCAGGGCGGGGCGGCCCTCAGAGGTCGCCCCGCTTCATTTTGAATCCTACGTAGCGGGGCCGGGGCCGGAGCCTCTACAGCCGGCGCTCCGCGGCCCGGACCAAAGTGAGGAGCGCCGTCTGGATTGGCACCGGCTCTCCCACCGACTCGGCCGCGCGCACGATCGCCCCGGTGATCTCCTCGATCTCGGTCCGGCGCCCGCGCGCGAGGTCCTCCTTCATGGAGGAGGAATTCGCGGCCGTCTCTTTCAGGATGGCCCGGAGCGCCTCCTCCGGGTCGAAGTCCTTGTCCAGCACTCCGAGCCTCAGGCCCACGCGGGCGGCTTCGCGCGCGGCTCCGCGCGCGATCTCGAAGAGGGTGCTCTCGAGCAGGAGGGTGCCGTTCGTGCACCGCGCCAGAGCGGTGACCGGATTCACCGCGGAGTTCAGCACGAGCTTCCGCCAGAGCACGGAGCGCGCGTCGGGACGGGCCTCGGCGAGGAGGCCCGTGGACCGCAGGCACTCGGCGGCGCGCCCCGCGGCCGGGAGCTCGGCCGGCCTCCAGGGCGCGACCACGGTGATCCCTCGGTCCGTGGCGTGGAGGAGCCCGCGATCGTCCAGATAGGCGCCGAGCGATGTGGCGGCGGCCAGGAGGGGAAGCGAGGGGAGCTCCGCGTCCAGGAGCTCCATGTGCCCCCATCCGTTCTGCAGGGAGCAGACCAGCGTTTGTTTGAGTCCGGTCGATCCGAGCGCGCGGGCGACCTCCTTCGTGTGATACGACTTCACGCAGAGGAACACCAGCTCGCACTCCGCGAGGATGCCGAACTCGGCGCTGGTCTGGAGCGAGGAGTGCTCGTGCTTCATCGCGTCGTGGCGGGATCCGCCGGATCGGGTCACGATGCGGACCTCGGCTTTGGCATCGAGGAAGCGCGACGCGAGGAGCGTCCCGAGGGCCCCGCCCCCCACGATCCCGATCGAGTCTGCCATGAAGGACCCCCGCGTCCGTAAGCGTCACCCGGGGCCGTTGACACCCCTATGATCCGGAGTCTACACTCGCCTCCTCCTGATCCTCAATGGACCCCCTCGGCAAGGCACCCCGATTCAGACCATGAAGTGAAGCGGCTCCGCGGCGTCATTTTCGATTACGGCAACACGCTCGTGTGCGTGGACCCGAGGCTCGGGTCCCTGCGCACCGACTACGCCGACGTCGTCGCGCGTCCCGGGGCGGAGCGCCTCCGCGCGTTCCTGGCACGAGCGGGTGCATTGCTGCCGTCGCAGGAAGAGCCGTTCGTGGAGCGCTTCCTCGAGGTGCGCGAGCGGAACCGCAGGGCCGCGGAGCGGGATCGTCTGGAGATTCCCATGCTTCGCTCGCTCCGTGAGACGCTCCTGGATCAAAAGCTCACGGCGCTGGAGGAAGACGATCTGGAGCGCGCGGTTGAGGAGTTCTTCCAGGCTGAGATCGAGCTGATCCGCGCGATCCCCGGGGCCGGAGAGCTGCTCCTGGCTTTGCGCCGGAGCGGAATCAAGATTGCGTTGCTCTCGAACGCGACCAGCGGACGCTATGTCACGCGGGCGCTGCGTGGATTCGGCTGGGACGGCTTCTTCGACCCGCTGCTCGTTTCTGCTGATCTTGGCATTCGAAAGCCGCACGCCGAAGCGTTTCGAGCCGTCCTCAAGCACTGGGATCTGGAGCCCGGCGAGATCGCGATGATCGGTGATTCCCTCTATCACGACGTGGGGGGAGCCCAGGCGGTCGGAATCCAGACCGTCCACTTCACCGCGATCTCGGCCACCCTCGACGTGACGATCACCGATCCCCCCCGTCCCGATTTCAGGGTCTCGACCCACGAGGAGCTCCGGAAGCTGCTCTTGCCCGACGCAGACTGACACACCCGCTCTCCCCCGGAACGGGCCCATGCTCGCGCGCGTCCTGAGCTGCACCACCCAGGGGATCCAGGGTCTCTTCGTCGAGGTCGAAGCGGACCTCGGCGCGGGGCTTCCCACCTTCTCGATCGTGGGGCTCCCCGACGCGGCCGTCCGCGAGAGCCGCGAGCGCGTGCTGGCCGCGCTCCGGAACTGCGGCTTCGAGTTTCCGGCCCGCAAGATCACGGTGAATCTCGCGCCGGCGCACGTGCGGAAGGAAGGCGCCCGCTTCGATCTTCCCATCGCGGTCGCGCTGCTCCTGGCCTCCGGCCAGATCCCTCGCAGCGAGTCCCTCGAATCGGGGGTGTTCGTCGGAGAGCTCGCGCTGGACGGAACGCTCCGCGGCGTCCGCGGCATCCTGGCCGTCATGGCGGCCGCGAGCCGCGAAGGACGGGGACCGGTCTGGATCCCTCGGGAGAACGCGCGCGAAGCCCGGGCCATCGGCGGCGTGGCCGTGCTCACCCTCGGCTGCCTGCGCGAGCTTCGCGGGGACGATCCGCTGGAAGCGGTGGAGAAGAGCGGCCCCGAATCCGCCGCACCGGAACACGTGCACTCCGAGCCCCCGGACCTGTCGGAGGTGTGCGGGCAGATCCTGGCGCGCCGGGCGCTGGAGGTGGCCGCAGCCGGGGGACACAACCTGCTCCTGGTAGGGCCGCCCGGCTCGGGGAAGACCATGCTGGCGAAACGGCTGCCGGGGATTCTGCCCTCCCTCACGCGTGAGGAGGCGGTGGAGGTGAGCACCATCCATTCCGTCGCGGGGCGGCTAGCGCCGGGCGCGGGGCTCATCCACGCTCCGCCCTTCCGGGCGCCGCACCATACGATCTCGGACGCAGGCCTCGTGGGAGGCGGAAGGGGACCGCTCCCCGGCGAAGTGAGCCTGGCCCACCGCGGCGTGCTCTTCCTGGATGAGCTGCCCGAGTTCCACCGGAACGCGCTCGAGGCGCTGCGCCAGCCTCTCGAGGAAGGGCACGTGTCGATCGCGCGCGTCCACGGCGCGACGATCTTCCCCGCGGCCTTCTCGCTGGTGGCGGCGATGAATCCCTGTCCGTGCGGATTTCGCGGGGACGCGCGTCGCGCGTGCCGGTGCGGGGAGGAGGCGGCGTCGCGATACTGGTCCAAGGTGTCGGGACCGGTGTTGGACCGGATCGACCTGATCCTCGAGGTCCCTGCCGTGCCGATGGACGACCTCTTCCCGGGCACGCCGGGCGAGCCGTCGTCCGCGGTTCGCGAGCGGGTGATCCGCGCCCGCGCGGCCGCGGCGCGCCGGATGCCGGGGATCGCAAGGAACGCGGCCCTCACCCCGAAAGCCCTGGAGCGGGTCGCGCCCCTCGATCCGGATTCCCGGCAGCTCGTGCGCCGCGCCTCGGACGCGTTCCGCATCACGGCGCGCGGCGTGGTCCGGGTCCGGCGCGTCGCGCGGACCATCGCGGATCTGGCCGGCTCGGAGCGGGTGCGCCCGGAGCACGTCGCGGAGGCGCTGCAGTACAGGATGCCACCCGGTGCGCTCTAGCCCTCCGGCGCCCCGCCTTCCTGTGTGCTGGCGAACGCGGCGGCGAGAGGGTAGAGTCCCCCCGGCCCGGATTCTCGCGTGGTGAGCCCTGGAGGGGAAAGACGATGAGCCGTATCGCGGGCGCGACCCATTCGCTGCTTGATCCTGCTCGGGCTCTTCACGCGCCCCGTCGCCTTCATCGCTTCGGGGGAGATGGCCTTCGCCTACTTCATCGGACACTTTCCGAGGGGGTTCTGGCCGATCCAGAATCAGGGCGAGCCCGCGGTCCTCTTCTGCTTCATCTACCTGTTCCTATGGGGCAACGGCGCCGGACCCTGGAGCCTGGATCACTGGCTCCACCAGCGGCGCGCTGGCGGCCGAGGAAACTCCTAGCGCGATCCCGCGCCGAACCTCTGGACCGCCCTCGCGCGCGCCTTCGCCGCCTCGGCTTCGCGGTCCTTGGGGGGTGCGGTCGTTTTCAGCTCGTCGAGGAGCTTTTTCGCGGCCAGAGCCACCTCCGCGACGGCGCGGTCGAACGCGGCATGGTTGGACAGCGAGGGCTTCGTGAATCCGCTGATCTTCCGGACGAACTGAAGGGATGCGGCCCGCACCTCCTCATCGGTGGCGGAAGGATCGAAGTTGAAGAGGGTCCGTATGTTCCTGCACATGGTGGACTCCTGGGTGTCCTACGTAGATTCCGGGGGAGAACCGGGTTGACTTCGGGGTACGGAATCGATAGCGTAACCCGGAGTTGAATCCAGACCTACACACATCCATGACCCCGTTCGGCCGTTTGCTTGGAAACCGTATCGCCCTTGGGGGCGCCATTGCAATATTCCTCGTGGCAGGGACCGCTCGTGCGCAAACGACCACGAAGGGAGCCGTGAGAGCTCCCGCGCGCACATCTCCTTCCAATATCGCCACGATTTCCGTCGAAGAAGCCCTTCAGCTTACGAAAAAATCGCCGAAAGATCCCCATGCCTACCTGGCGCTCGGCGGCGCCTACCGCCGCGCCGGCCGCTACCAGGACGCCGTCAGTGCGTTCCAGAGGACGGTAGCTCTCGACCCCAACAACTCCACCGCCCACGTCAGTCTCGGTGCGGTGTACATGGACCTCAAACGACCCGAGGACGCAGAACGCGAATTCCGCAAAGCGCTCAAGCTAAACCCCAACGACCCGGGCGCGCATTTCAACATGGGGAACTTCTATCTGGGGAAGGGTCGGCGGGACGACGCCCTCGGCGAATTCCGGAAAGCCACCGAGCTCACGCCTCCGCTGGCGGACGCCTGGGTCAGCGTGGCGCTCATCGAGGGGGAGCTGGGAAAGACGGACGACGCCGTCCAGCACTATCAGAAAGCGCTCGCCATCGATTCCACCAACGTTCGCGCGCTCACGAATCTGGGGAACGCGCGCTATACTCAGCTGCGCTACCCCGAGGCGACGGATCTGTACCGGAAGGCGCTTCGATACGATCCCCGGAATCAGGAAGCGAACTACAACCTCGGGATCGCGTTCGCGGACGCACAGATCTTCAAGCAGGCCCTTGCATACTGGAAGCGGGTCGTGGAAATCGATTCCACGACGCAGGTCGCGGAGACGGCGAAGAGCAGCGTCCAGATTCTCGAGGATTTTCTCAACGCCCAGCAAGGGAAACAGGTCCAGCGGCCGACGGGAGTAACGACCGAGAAGCATTAGTTCACGCCGCTCCCGAGAGCTTGGCCGGGGCCTGCTCCCCAGGAGGCACGAACTCATGCTGACGCGTCCCTCACGCCTCACCCAAGCCCTCGCGATCCCGGCATTTCTGTTCTCCTGGGGCTGTGCCTCGCACGAGAGGCCCCTCGCGGCATCCTCGCCCGCGAGCGCGTCCGGCAACACGGTTCCCGCACCCGGGACCGAGACCCCCCAGCCCGCGGCGAAGCCGCTTTCCCGGCAGCAGGAGTCGCGTCGGAACGTCGAGGCGGCGAACGATCTCGTGCGGCGGGGGCAATACGACGAGGCGGAGCATCTCTACCGCCTCGCGCTCGAGGCCGAGCCCAACTCGATGGAGGCGGTCGCGGGACTGGGACGCGTGGCGGTCCAGCGCGGGCGTTATTCCGAGGCGTTGCCCCTTCTCGAGCGCGCGACCAAGCTCCCGAGCCAGATCATCCCGGCCTTCCAGGCGCTCGGAGACGCATACGCCGCGACGGGTGACGTGGAGCGCGCGGCAGGGGCCTACCGGCAAGCCGTTGCGCTGGCGCCCGAAAACCTCGAGGCGCGCCTTTCCCTGGCCCGCTCCCTGACCGAAGTCGGCGAGTTCGCGGAAGCCGAGGAGATCTGCTCCCGCTCCCTGCGCATGGCCCGCGAGGATCCGGTGGTGCTCTCGCGGGTGTATCAGACGCTCGGGGAGGTCGATTCGCGGAAGGGAAACAGCCCCGCGGCGATGTCGGCCTACTACAAGGCCGCGGAGCTGAACCCGCGCGACGCGGACGTGACCCGAGGCATGGCGAACTGCGCCATCCGGGCCGGCCTCTATGCCGAAGCGGCGGCGGCGTATACCAAGCTTCTCCAGCTGGCGCCGCTCGATTTGTCGGCGAAAAAGCAGCTGGCCTGGGTAAATTTCAAACTGGAGCGCTACCCGCTCGCCATCAGCCACTACGAGGCCATCCGGGATTCCCTGGGAACGGTCGATCGCTACTACCTGGCGCAGGCTTACGCCAAATCGAACCGGGTGGACCGCGCGGTGGAGCAATTTCGTGAGGTAGTTCGGCTGGACAAGGAGAACTACAAAGGGGTTTACTGCAACATGGCGTACGCCTTCTACGAAGCCAACCGATACGAGAGCGCGATCTCCGTTGCCCGCGAGGGGCTGGCGGCGGACAGCGCGAGCGCCTGCCTGCACTTCTGCTGGGCCCAGGCGCTCGACAAGCTGGGCCGTCACAAGGACGCGATCCCGGTCTTCGAGGCGGCTCTGGGGGATCCCGCGTACGCAGACGCAGCCAAGCGGGAGCTGGAGCGGCAGCGCCGCATCGTGCGGCTGCTCCAATCGAAGTAACGCCCGAGCTCCGGGCGGTAACCCACTGACCGAGGAGGATTCGAAATGGTTTCGAGGAACGTGCGAACAGCATTTCTGGGTGCGGCCCTGAGCCTGCTCGTGGCCGGCGCGGCGTCGGCGGACGATCCGGCGGCCAAGGCCCCGGCAGCGACGAAGGCCCCGGCAGCGACGAAGGCCCCGGCAGCGACGAAGGCTCCGGCTGCGACGAACCCCGCGGCCAAGGCCATGAAGCCCGCTCCCAAGGCGGACGAGGTCGCGGTGCTCATGATCCAGGGAGGCGACCCCAATTCCAAGAACCCCAACGCGGCGAATCTCGGATCGGGCGGACCCGGATACAACATCAACGACGAATTCAACGCGCACGAGCACGTGAAGGGCGTTCTCTCGATGGCGAACACCGGAACGCCGAACTCCGCGGGCTCCCAGTTCTTCGTCGTGCACGGGAACGCTCCGCATCTGGACGGGCACTACACGGCCTTCGGCCACCTGATCTCCGGGATGGACGTCCTGGACAGGATCGCGAATTCCCCGACCGGCCCCAATCCCTCCATGCCCGGCGAGAACAGCAAACCGATGGAGTGGACGACCCTCAAGAGCGTCAAGATCATGTCGAAGTCCGCGTACCAGGCGATGGCCAAGCCGGCGAGGAAGACCGAGGCGGCGAAGTCCGCGGAAAGCAAGCCCGCCGAGACGAAGTCCAGCATGGGAGGCGGCGGCGGGATGGACATGAACGCGGGACAGGGCACGCCGTCTCAGGGACAGAGCTCGGGGCAGAGCTCGACCCAGGCCTCGGGACATCCGGGGCACGATACGGTCGAGAAGGCGAAGGACGCCACGCAGCCCGCGACCCCTCCGAGCGGCGGCGAGACCCAGGGTGGAGGCGAGTCCGGCAAGTAACCGGTTCCTCTTCGTCGATTTCTTCGGGGCCGAGCGCGGTTGCGCCCGGCCCCGTTGCTTGATAGCCTGAGCGTATCCGGAGGCTCTTCTATCATGTCCCGTATCTACCTGGATCACAACGCCAGCACCCCCGTCCGCCCCGAGGTCCTCGAGGCGATGCTTCCCTATTTCGGGGAGCACTTCGGGAACGCTTCCAGCGTGCACGCGTTCGGCCAGGAGGCGAAGGGAGCGGTGGAGGACGCGCGCGCCCAGGTGGCGGCGCTCCTGAACGCGACCCCGGGTGAGATCGTCTTCACGAGCGGCGGCACCGAGTCGGACAACATCGGTGTCATCGGAGGCGCCAAGGCGCTGCCCTTCAAGGGCCGCCACATCATCGTGAGCGCGATCGAGCACGACGCGGTGCGCCACGCGGCCGACGCGCTGGAGCGCGAGGGATACACGGTCACGCGGGTCGCGCCGGACGCGCGCGGCGTCGTCTCGGCGGAGTCGGTGGCGGCCGCGATCCGGCCGGACACGGCGCTCGTCTCGGTCATGGCGGCGAACAACGAGACCGGCGTGGCGCAGCCGGTGGCGGAGATCGGTGCCGTCTGCGCCACTCGAGGCGTGGCCTTCCACGTGGATGCCGTCCAGGCAGCGGGCAAGATCCCGATCGACGTCCAGGCCTGGCAGGCGACGCTCGCCACGATCGCCGGACACAAGTTCTACGGTCCGAAGGGAGTCGGCGCGCTCTACGTGAAGCGGGGGTTCAAGCCGGTTCCGCTCCAGTTCGGCGGCGAGCACGAGAAGGGAAGACGTCCCGGGACGGAGAACGTTCCCGCGATCGTGGGCCTGGGGAAGGCTTCCGAGCTGGCGCGCGAGGAGCTGGACCAGAACGGGCCGCGCATCGGGCGATTGCGAGACAGGCTCGAGACCGGGCTCCTGGAGCGCGTCCCGGGCGTCGTGCGTCACGGCCAGGGTGCGCCCCGGGTTCCCAACACCTCGCACCTTTCGTTCGTGGGCGCCGAAGGGGAGCACCTGATTCTCTCCCTGGACATGAAGGGGGTCGCGGTCTCCAGCGGCGCCGCCTGCAAGGC
>VBOR01000139.1:0-4028 GCA_005893165.1 Candidatus Eiseniibacteriota bacterium
TGTCCTTGAGCACGATGGTCTTGCCCCGGAGCCTGCCCTGATCGGCGCCCTTCACGGTCGTCTTCACGTACCAGGCGTTGTACTTGTTCTCCGCGCCTTCCGGCCGGTAGCCGGGCGTGCGCGGATACTTCACCTGGGGCAGGTAGTCTGGCATCGCGTCGATGGCGTCATAGGCGGTGATGGTGCCGGCCATGAGACCGAGATAGGAGGTGACGTCCTCGTCGGTGAGGGTGATGCCGAGATCGTTCGCGACGGCGCGGAGCTGTGAGGGGGTGGGTCGCTTGACAGCCATGGCTCTCTCCTCCGGTCGGGTGGGCGGTGGTGGGCTCCGAGTGTCCTTGGGGACGCTCCGAATTTGATACCCCGAGCGCGGCGGTGTCAACCGGGGTCGCGATGCGAATCGGTCGCCGATGCGCGTCCCCCGCCGGGCCATTTGTTATGATGAGGGCTGGTCGCACGCCGCGCGCAGGACAGCTCGGAAGGACGACCGCCATGACGACCGCGAGCCTCCAGGAATTCGTCGCCCCGAGCCGCTACATCGACAGCGACGCCGACAACGTCGTCGCGTTCGCTCGCCGCGTGGCGGGCGCGGCGCGCGACGCGACGGCGGCCGCCGTCGCCCTCTACTACGCGATCCGGGACGGGATCGTGTACACACCGTACTGCGACTTCCGCTCGCCCGAGACGTACCGGGCGAGCGCCTGCCTGGCCAGGGGCTCGGGGTTCTGCGTGGCGAAGTCCGCCCTGCTGGCCGCCGCGGCGCGCGCCGCCCGGATCCCCGCCCGCGTGGGGTTCGCCGATGTGCGCAACCATCTGAGCAGCCGGCGGTTACGAGCGCTGATGGGCACCGACGTCTTCTACTACCACGGGTATACGGAGCTCCATCTCGGTGACGGGTGGGTGAAGGCGACCCCGGCCTTCGATCGGGGCTTGTGCGAGCGGTTCGGTGTACGGCCGCTCGAGTTCGACGGCCTGTCCGACTCGCTCTTCCACCCCTACGACATGAGCGGGCGGCGTCACATGGAGTATGTCCGCGATCGCGGGCCTCATCAGGACGTCCCGGTCGACGCGATCATCGAGACGTTCGCGCGCTGCTACCCGGCGTTGACCGCGGCCGGTGACCCCGTGGCGCCCGGGCGCTTCCGGGAGGAGGCAGAGCCCCTCTCCTAGCGCGGATCATGCGTGAACACACGCGCACCCTCGCCCCGACCCTCTCCCTCGGAGAGGGAGCCATCTGGCGGCCGGGCTACGAACCCTTTTCCGCCGGCCGCGATGGCCGTGAGCGCCCGGCGGGCGGGCGCGGACCGGGAGATGTCGCCGGCGGCTCGGCTCGGCATTCGATGAGCACGGTCATGCGCTGGGCGGCGGGGTCGGTGGCCAGGGCCGTCAGCGCGGGCCGGCACGACGGTGAGAGCTCGAACCGCGTCCGCAGCGCTTCGACCGGCAGCTGCTGGACCTCGACGAACTCGGTAGTGGTCAGGGACACGGTCACGCCGAGCAGAATTCGCGCGGGCACTCGCCACCAACGACCCGAACTGTCTCTCATCATGGGCTCGAGCCTCCTCGTCGATTTCGAGCGAGAGCGCTCACGGATGACAGTCTACGGGATCCTGCCTGAAGATGCCCTGAAGCGCGCCTGAATCTTTCTTCAGGTTCTCCCCGGCGCTCCTGACGGGCGGTAGGATGGGACCGCGATGCGAATTCTGCTGGTGGAGGACGATCGTAAGGCCGCCAGGCTCCTCGCCAGGGGGCTTCAGGAGGAAGGCTTCGTTGTCGATGTGGCGATCACCGGCGAGGAGGGCGAGGAGAAGGCCACCGTGAACGAGTACGACGTGATCGTGCTCGACTGGCTCCTGCCCGGGAAGGATGGGGTGGCGCCGGCCGGTGGCTCTTCCTCAGCATGTCGCTGGCGATCCTCACCGGAATCGGGCTGACCGGCGCGCTGCTTGCGCGAAGGGCGCTCCGGCCGATCGATGCGATGGTGACGCGGGCGCGCCGCATCGGCGAGGCCAACCTCGGCGACCGCTTGCCGCATCCCGGAACGGGTGACGAGATCGCGCGGCTGGTCGAGACGCTCAACGCCATGCTCGGGCGGCTCGAGCAGAGCTTCGAGGTCCAGCGCCGGTTCATCGACGACGCCTCGCACGAGCTCCGCTCACCGCTCTCACGCCTCCGGGCGGAGCTGGAGGTGACGCTTCGCCGGCCGCGCGCGTCGGCGGAGTACGAGGAGACGCTGCGCTCGTGCCTCGACGAGGTCGAGGGCATCCAGCGGCTGGTCGAGGAGCTCCTCGCGCTCGCGCGGATCGATGCCCGCCAGGGGCCCGAGTCGGCCGAGCCCATCGCCGTGAGCGACATCATCGAGGCCTCGGTCGCGGCGGTCACGCTGGAGGCCGAGCGGCTCGACGTCGCGGTCGCGGTGGAGCCCCCACCCGAGTTCCTCGTGAACGCCGCCCCGGTCGCGGCGAAGGTCGCGCTCGCCAACATCCTTCACAATGCGGTGAAGTTCTCCCCGCGGGGCGGCCAGGTGAAGATCGTCGTCACCGTGAGCCGCGAGGAAGCCGTCATCGCCGTCTCCGACACCGGACCGGGGGTGGGGGCGGAGGAGGCGTCGAGGCTCTTCGAGCGCTTCTACCGGGGCAGCGCGTCGCGCGCGAGCGACGCCGGGGGGGTCGGCCTCGGGCTCGCGATCTCGCGAGCGCTCGTCGAGCGCCAGGGCGGGCGGATCTCGGTGGAGGTGCCGAGGGCGAACGGAGCCACGTTCAGCATCCACCTGCCGCGCGCCTGACCGCGTCCCTACGGTTCACTTTGTCGAGTGACGCTACGCCGCCAACTGTCCCATCGCCGCGTCGGGCTCAGCGGGACGAGCCGGCGCGAAGCGATCCTTCAGGCTCAGCAGCGGCCGCTCGAGGAAATACCAGGAAGCCGACGCGGCGGCGATGGTGAGGGCGGTGACGGCGAGGAACATCACGAGGCCGTCGCGCGGTAGGGCCAAGCCCAGCGCGTGCCGCAGCGAATGGGCGGCGGTCCGGGCCGGGATATGCAAGAGATAGACCCCGTAGGAGATCTTGCCCAGGTATTGCACGGGTGACAACCGGAGCCACCCCGTCACCCGCGATCCGCGGGAGCGGATGACCCACAGGAGCAGGGAGGCGCAGCCGACGGAGGAGAGCAAGTAGCCCACCGTCCGGTTGAACGGGCTGGCAAACTCCTCGTCGAGCCTCGCGGGGTTGCTCCAGATCGAAGCGACACATGTCGCGGCCAGCAAGACGATGGTCAGCGCGCTCAACCACCCCCTCTTGATCTCCCACGGCCCCTGGCGAAACCGGATCGCGATCAGCGCGCCGAGCGCCAGTCCTTCCATGTGACAGGGCAGGAGCACGTACTCCCGGTACAGGTTGTCGGGATTCAGCGCGAACAGCGCGACCCGCATGGCCGGACTCAGGAACACCACCACCCACAGCGCGCGGGAGAGCGTGGCCGGAGGCAGACGCCGGATGGCAAGGGGAAACAGGAGATAGAATTGCTCCTCGACCTGGAGGGACCACAACGGACTGAGACCGGGGACCACCGTCGGCCAGACGCCCGCGGCCGCCGTCGTGAAGTTGCCGAGATAGACGAAGAACCAGACGGGTGACCCCCATTCCTCGACGAGGTGCCGGTGCTGTTCGCCCCCCTTCCAGAGCGTCGCGACGCAGATCAGGTAGACGAGGACGCAGTAGTAGAGGGGGAGGATGCGCAGCGACCGGCGGACGTAGTACGAGCGGTAGTAATCGGCGCGCTCGCGCGTGTCGAGCAGGATGCCGGCGATCAGGAAGCCACTCAGGACGAAGAACGAGTCCATCGCGACCCAGGCGAATTGCCCCACACTCCAGATGAGGGAGGACAGTGACTGGGGCCAGAAATGATTGAGGAGCACCAGCACCGCCGCGACGGCCCGTAGGCCGTCCAGCTCCGGGATGTGGCCGCGGAAGAGCGGTGCCTCCCGGTCCACTACGGTACCGACGGTTGACATATCTCGCTCCTCCGCG
>VBOR01000139.1:4034-5877 GCA_005893165.1 Candidatus Eiseniibacteriota bacterium
GGCAGAGGTTGCGGCGGCAAAGCCGGCGCTCGAACGCGTCGGTGCTGTCGCGCGCGACAGCTCGTCCGGTGGGATGAGCAGATCCTGGGCATCCACGTCAGAGGTAGTCGAGGGCGCGTGGGAGCGATGACAGGGGAAGACGGGTGGCCCTGGCGCCGTGCTAACATCTGGGCCGTCCCGGCGGCCGGCATAGCGTCGGCGGCGAGCTGCTGTTCACCCCGCGACACGACAGGAGAACACTGGTGGCTCGACCATCCTTCGGCCTCATCCTCACCAACCGGGCGGTGGTCCTCGGCAAGGTCTCCGTGCGAGACCTGATCGACCTCACGGTCGAGGCCGAGACCTCGGGAGCCTTCGACACCGTCTGGGCCGGCGACAGCCTGCTCGCCAAGCCGCGTCTGGAGTCGGTGACGCTCCTCTCGGCCCTCGCTGGCGTGACGGCGCGCGTGCGGCTGGGCGTCGGGTGCATGGCGACCTTCGTCCACCGCCACCCGGTGCTCCTCGCCCATCAGTGGGCGAGCCTCGACGTCCTCTCGGGCGGGCGGGCGTGGCTGGCCGTGTGTCTCGGCGGGCCCGACGAGGCGAGCGCGGCCCAGGCGCTCGAGCACGCCGCGATGTCCATCCGGGCGAGCGAGCGCGTCGGCAGGCTGGAGGAAGGTATCCTCATCCTCCGCAAGCTCTTTCACGAGGACAAGGCCTCCCACCAGGGGCGCTTCTACCACTTCGAGGGCGTGACCATCCAGCCGCGCCCCGTCCAGGACCCGTGCCCGATCTGGATCGCGAGCAACCCGACCGGCCTCACCTGGAAAGGCGGCGCGAGCGCGTCCGACGCGGTGGTGGAGCGGAGCTACCGTCGGGTCGCGCGTCTGGCCGACGGCTGGATGACCAACAAGCTCTCCCCCGACGAGTTCCGCCACCAGTGGGGGCGCATCGCCGCCATGGCGCGCGAGGAGGGCCGCGACCCCGCCCGCCTCGACAGCGCGCTCTACCACAACATCAACATCAACGAGGACCGGCAGGCCGCCCTCGAGGAGAGCAAGGCCTTTCTCGATACCTACTATACGTCGAGGTTCAGTCCCGCCTTCGTCGAGGGGTGGACGGTGGCGGGGAGCCCCAAGCAGTGCGTCGCCGAGCTCGCCGCCTACGCCGAGGCCGGCGTCGGCCACATGGCCCTCCGGCTCACGTCCTGGGACCAGCGCGGCCAGCTCGGGCGCTTCCTCGGCGAGGTGGCGCCCGCCTTCCGGGGCTCGCGATGATCACGGCCATCGACCACATCATCGTCGCCGTCCCCGATCTGGACGCGGCGGTGCGGAGCTATCGCGGGCTCGGCTTCACCGTGGTGCCGGGCGGCCGGCATCCGGTCGGTACCCACAACGCGCTCATCTCCTTCGCCGACGATTCGTACGTCGAGCTGATCGCGTTCTACGAGAACAACCCGGACCATCGCTGGTGGGCGCCGCTCCAGAAGGGGGGCGGGCTGGTCGACTTCTGCCTCCAGACGGATGACCTCATCGCGGACACGCAGCGCTTCCGCAAGGCCGGTGTCCAGATCGACGACCCCAAGGGCCAGTCGCGCATGCGGCCTGACGGCTATCTGCTCCGGTGGGTCTTCTCCCTCTCCGCCGGAACGCACCGCGGCGTGGCCCCGTTCCTCATCCGCGACGAGACGCCGCGGGAAGAGCGGGTGCCGCGGGAGCGGGCGCATCCGAACGGCGTCACGGGCATCGCGAGCGTGACGGTCGCGGTGGACGATGTCCCGGTGGTGCGCGGCTGGTACGAGAAGGCGCTGGGAACGCCGGCCCAGGAGATCCAGCGCGACGACGTGGACGGCATGGGGATCCGT
>VBOR01000046.1 GCA_005893165.1 Candidatus Eiseniibacteriota bacterium
CCTTGCTCTATCTCGGGTCTCCATCGGGATTGGGTAGGGAGCCCTCGTGGCGGGGTCCCGCTGCGATCACAGCGTCAGGCGGTGGTGATGTGAACGGGGACGGATATTCGGACCTGGTCCTGACCCCCGGGTTTGATGGGGGCGAGGTGAGCGTCTATCTCGGATCGCCTCAGGGCCTGCCGCTCAGCCCTTCCTGGACCCTTACCGATCCATCCTACCCGGCAGTATTTCGAGGGGAGGGCTTCGGCCTCTCGGTCTCGATTCGAGGCGATGCCAACCGGGACGGCTTCGACGACATCCTCGTCTCCCAGTATCGCTATCATGAGAACCTTGCCTTCAATCCTTCCGTGTTCTGTTACTTGGGCAAGGCATCGGGTCCGTCGTCCCGGCCGGACTGGGCGGGGCGCGGTAATGGAATCTCGGGCAGCTACGGCCTGAACGCGGCTTTTTGCGGGGACGTGAACGGTGACGGCGACAGCGAGGTGCTTGCCGCGGATCCCGCCTCCTTCCCCGGAAGCGCCCGGCTGTTCCATCTCGGCAAGCAGTTCCCCGCGCCTCGAATTGAGCACGAGCCGATCAATTTCTGGAACGAAGGTGAACCCATCGTGCTCGACGCCGCAGTCACGGATCACACCGATACCGTTTCGCGCGTCGAGATCCTCCACCACTCCGTCTACGATTCCGATTTCCTCCCGCCGATCGCCATGGAGGGGGTCGAGGGCGATCGCTACCGGGGAACGATTCCCGGGGCCTCTGTCCGGGCGGGTCTTGTCTATTTCATCCGGGCCACAGATAACTACGGGCTCGCGATGCGCACGCTCCCGATCGAGGTCGATCTGAACCCCGCCTCCGCGGTAACCCCGCGCACGCTCTCGTTCGGGGTTCGGGTAGGCGCCGCGAGCGGGGGAAAAGCCGACCGCCTGCTTCTTTCGACGACCCGCCCCGGCCCGGCGAGCGTGCGGCTGTTCGATGTGCAGGGGCGCCTTGCGGGAACGCTCCTCGACACCCGGAATCTCGAGAACGGGATGCATGTCCTGTCGCTCTCCGGCGCCACTTTCCTGCACGCCTCGGGCGTCTACTTCTATCGCGTGGACACGGCCGACGGCACCCGCAGCGGACGGTTCGTAATCCTCCACTGAGCGGATTCGCCCCTGACCACCGGACCCGCCGATCCTTGCACGAAACCCCTGAAGGAGGTGTGCCTCGAGTGAGTAAGTCCAGACGTGTCGTGATCATGGGCGCCGGCGGCCGCGACTTTCACAACTTCAACATGTTCTTCAAGCGCCGGCCGGAATACCAGGTCGTGGCGTTCACGGCGTCCGCGCAGATCCCCGGCATCGATGACCGCCGCTATCCCGCCTCCCTGGCGGGCAGTCGTTACCCCAAGGGAATTCCGATCGTCTCCGAGCAAGAGCTTCCGGACCTGATCCGCGAACACGACGTCGACGAAGTGGTCTTCGCTTACAGCGACGTCTCCCACGAGTACGTGATGCACAAGGCTTCCTGGATCCAGAGCCTGGGTTGCGACTTCACGCTGATGGGTCCGAAGGTGACCCAGCTCCGGAGCCGCGTCCCCGTCATCGCCGTGAACGCGGTGCGCACCGGCTCCGGGAAGAGCCAGACCACCCGCAAGGTGTGCGAGGTGCTGAAAGCGATGGGGAAGCGGGTCGTCGCGGTCCGCCACCCGATGCCCTATGGAGACCTGTCGCGCCAGGGGGTCCAGCGGTTCGAGACCTACGCCGACCTGGACCGCAACAAGTGCACGATCGAGGAGCGGGAGGAGTACGAGCCGCATCTGGATCGCGGCACGATCGTCTACGCGGGAATCGATTACGCCGAGATCCTGCGCCAGGCGGAGCGTGAGGCGGACGTCATCGTCTGGGACGGAGGCAACAACGACCTCTCCTTCTTCAAGCCCGATCTCCAGATCGTCGTGGCGGACCCGCACCGTCCGGGGCACGAGCGCACCTACCATCCCGGCGAAACCAACGTGAGGCTCGCGGACGTGGTCGTCATCAACAAGGAGACCACGACCGACTACGAGAACATCGAGACCGTCCGCCAGAATGTTCTAGATATGAATCCCCGCGCGGTCATCGTGGACGCGGCCTCGCCGATCAGCGTGGACCATCCGGAATGGATCCGGGGCAAGAAAGCGCTCGTGATCGAGGACGGGCCCACCCTCACGCACGGCGAGATGAAGTACGGGGCGGGAGTCATCGCGGCGCGGCGGCACGGCGCGAGCGAGATCGTCGACCCGAGACCGTGGCTCGTCGGGGGCATGAAGGACACCTTCGAGCAGTATCCCGCGATCGGAGCGCTCCTGCCCGCGATGGGCTACTCCAAGGAGCAGATCCGCGACATGGAGAAGACGATCAACGCCTGCCCCTGCGACGTGGTCATCGTCGCGACGCCGATCGATCTCAGGAAGCTCGTGAACATGAAGCGCCCCGCCGTGCGCGTGGGCTACGAGCTGGAGGAGATCGGCCGGCCCAAGCTGGAGGAGCTGATCCGCGAATCCCTGGGCCGCCTCGAGGCCCAGGGGGAAAAGAAGAAGGCGCGTGGCGGAACGGGCGTGGCGGGACGGGGACGCCAGGGCGGCATGAAGAAAGCGGCACGCAAGTCGGCGCGCGTGACGCGAGGGAAGCGGTGAATCTTCACGAATTCCAGTCCAAGGACCTCTTCCGGACGGCCGGAATTCCGGTTCCGCCGGGAGACGTCGCGACGACGGTCGAGGGGGCGCTGGCCTCGGCCGGCGGCTTCGGGTATCCGGTCGTCGTGAAGGCGCAGGTGCTGATCGGCGGGCGGGGCAAGGCCGGAGGGGTCAAGGTGGTGCGCACCCCGGAGGAGCTCTCGCGGGAGGCGGGCCGGATCCTGGGCATGAACCTCCGCGGGCTCAAGGTGAGCCGCGTCCTGATCACTCCCTCGGCCGAGATCGCGCGCGAGTACTACGCGGGCATGGTGCTCGACCGCCGCAACGAGCTCCCCGTCCTCATGGTGAGCCCCGAAGGGGGCATCGACATCGAGGAGGTGGCCCGGGAGCGGCCGGAGAAGCTCCTCAAGATTCCGGTCGACCTCCGCGGTCTTCCGCACTACCGCGCGCGCGCCGCGGCCCGTTTCCTCGACAAGGACCCCGCCATCCAGAAGAAGATCGCCTCCATCCTGCGCCTGCTGGCCGGCGTCTACCGGGAGCGGGACGCCTCGCTCGCGGAGATCAACCCGCTGGTCGTCACGAAAGGCGGGGAAGTGCTGGCGCTCGACGCCAAGGTCGTGATCGACGACTCGGCGCTGGACCGTCATCCCGACCTCGCCGCGATGCGCGACCTCTCGGCCGAGGATCCCGACGAGATCGAGGCCCGCGAGCGCGGGCTCTCGTACGTGAAGCTGGACGGGTCGATCGGCTGCGTCGTGAACGGGGCGGGGCTCGCGATGGCCACCATGGATCTGATCCAGTTCCACGGCGGGAAGCCGGCGAACTTCCTCGACATCGGAGGCTCGAGCAATCCCGAGAGTGATCCGGCTCACCGGAACGAACGAGAAGGAAGCGCGCGAGCTTCTCTCGAAGCGCGGGATGACCGCCTTGAGCGACATGGACGAAGCGGTCCGCGCGGCCATCGCGCGCGCGGCGGAGGCGGCATGAGCGCCGCCGGGGCGGAGAAGCCGGCGTGAGCGTCCTCATCGGCCGCGCGACCCGGGTCCTGGTTCAGGGGATCACCGGACGCGATGGAGCCTTCCACACGCGCGGGATGCTCGACTACGGAACCAAGGTGGTCGCGGGCGTCACGCCGGGTAAGGGCGGAGAGAAGGTGCACTCGGTGCCGGTCTTCGATTCCGTCGAGGAGGCCGTCGCCAGGACCGGAGCGAACTGCTCGGTCATCTACGTGCCCGCGGCGCTCGCGCAGGACGCGATCTACGAGGCAGTGGATTCCGGCATTCCCCTCGTCGTGTGCATCAGCGAGGGGATTCCGGTGCGCGACATGGTCGAGGTCGCCGCCTACATGCGGGGCCGGCACGGGCGCCTGGTGGGCCCCAACTGCCCGGGCCTGATCTCGCCGGGACAGTCCAAGGTGGGCATCATGCCCGGCAGCATCGTCAAGCCGGGGAAGGTCGGGGTCGTGAGCCGCAGCGGCACCCTCACGTACGAGGTGGTGTGGCAGCTCACGCGCGCGGGCCTCGGGCAGTCCACCTGCATCGGCATCGGCGGCGATCCGATCGTCGGCACGCGCTTCGCGGACATGCTCGCCCTCTACGAGCAGGACCCCGGGACCGAGGCGATCGTCCTGATCGGGGAGATCGGCGGAAGCGACGAGGAGGACGCGGCGCTCCTCATCAAGCGTTCGATCACGAAGCCCGTGGTCGCGTTCGTCGCGGGACAGACCGCGCCCCCCGGGAAGCGCATGGGGCACGCGGGCGCGATCGTCTCCGGAGGATCGGGCACCGCGCAGGAGAAAATGGCGCGATTCCAGGGGGCGGGCATTCCCGTCGCGAAGACTCCCTCCGAGATTCCGGGGCTGATCCTGGCCGCGCTCCGGCCGAAGAGGAAATCCGGGCTCAAGCTGCTCCGCGGGCGCCGGACCAAGGCCCCGAAAGGCAAATCCAAAACACCCCAACGCGCCTCGAAGCTTCCCCGGCGGCGCGCCCGCTGAGGAGAATTCTTGGACGAGACCCTGTTCATGATCAAGCCGGACGCCGTGGAGAAGCACCGCATCGGATCCATCCTCGCGGAAGTGGAGCGAGCCGGGTTCGAGATCCTGGACATGCGCCTCGTCCGGCTCCGGCCGCGCGACGCGCGGCTCTTCTACGCCGTGCACGAGGGAAAACCCTTCCTCGAGGAGCTGGTCCAGTTCATGTCCTCGGGCCCCGTGGTTCCGATCCGCCTCCGCCGCGAGAAGGCGGTGCAGGCGCTGCGGGATCTCATCGGCGCGACCGACCCCAGGGAAGCCCGGCCCGGCACCATCCGGGCCCTCCATGCGGAGAGCAAGGGAAGGAACGCGGTCCACGCCTCGGACTCCCCCGAGTCCGCGCGGGCCGAGATCGAATTCTTCTTCGGAGACGGCGCGGCCCGACGCTAATCTAAAGAAGAGCCATGGAACTGAAGCTCCACGAAATCGAGGAGGGCCAGAGCCGGGTCGAGGCGGAGGTGCCCGCCCAGTCGGTCGGCATCCAGGCACAGGATGTCGAGCTGGAAGGCCCTATCCGTGTTGCACTTAGCCTGGATCGCCGCGGGGACGAGATTTGGATCCGCGGCACGCTGCATGCCATTGCGCTGCAACAGTGTAGCCGCTGCCTCGTGGACTTCTCCCAAATTCTCGAATTGGAGTTCGAGGTTTTCTGTGCTAAGTTACCGTCTGCCCGCACGATGAGCCCCAAGGGCCTGGATGAAGAGGACGGGGGGGTCCATTTCCACGACGGCCACGTGCTCTCCATCGACAGCGAAATCAGAGAATCGGTGCTGCTAGGGTTGCCCATGCGGCCGCTTTGCCGCGAGTCGTGCGCCGGGCTCTGCCCGCGCTGCGGCGAGGATCGGAATCTCGGGGCATGCCGTTGCGTCGGCGTGGCCGCGGGCTGAGCCGGGCGGACCGTATCCGCGGAGCCGGGTCAAGGACTTCAACGAAGGGAATGTGGATCGATGGCCGTACCCAAGAGACGACACTCGAGCACCCGCGGCAAGAAGCGCCGCACGCACTGGAAACTCGCGATGCCATCCCGGTCGCTCTGCCCGCACTGCAGCCAGCCGAAGCTTCCGCACCGCGTGTGCGGTCACTGCGGCTACTACGCGGGCGAAGAGGTGATCTCGCAGGAGGGGCCGAAGAGCTCGTAGGGGCGGAGGCGGGGGCACGGTGAGCGATCGAGCCGGACCGCCGGTCATCGGCGTGGATGCCATGGGCGGCGACCTCGCCCCGGGCGTGGTGATCCAGGGTGCCATCGAGGCGATGCGCGAGTCGGCGGGAGCCTTCGAAGTGGTGCTCATCGGGGACGAAGCGCTCGTGCGCGAGGAGGCGGCGCGCCTCCACGTGGACGCGGCGCTTCCTCCCGTGATCCACGCGTCGGAACGCGTGGAGATGGGTGAATCCGCCGCCACCTCGGTGCGGAAGAAGAAGGACTCCTCGATCAACATCGCCGCGCGGCTCCAGAAGGAGCGCCGCACGGACGCCATGGTTTCGGCCGGAAACACGGGCGCCGTCGTCGCGGCGGCCCTGTTCGGCCTCGGCCGCATCGAATCGGTGCAGCGTCCTGCGATCGCCACGGTGCTTCCCACGCCGCAGGGAAACGTGGTCATCCTGGACGTCGGCGCCACCTCCGATTGCAAGCCGTTCCACCTCCACCAATTCGCGATGATGGGGAGCATCTACGCGCGGCTCGTGCTCCACGTGGAGCGTCCGCGGGTCGGACTGCTGAACATCGGCGAGGAGGCGGAGAAGGGAAGCGAGCTCTACTACGAGGCGCATCAGCTCCTCAAGCAGAGCCCGGTGCATTTCGCGGGGAACGTGGAGGGGCGGGACATCATCCTGGGCACGGCGGACGTGGTCGTCTGCGACGGGTTCGTCGGCAACGTGCTCCTCAAATTCGCGGAGAGCGTGATTCCGAGCGTGGGCAACATGATTCGAGACGAGATCCGGAGCGACCCCCTGAGCATGCTCGCGGGTCTGCTCCTGAAACCTGCCTTCCGGAGGCTCCGGCGCCGGATGGATTACGCCGAGGTGGGCGGAGCGCCGCTCCTGGGCGTGGACGGGACCTGCATCATCGCGCACGGGCGCAGCAACGCGCGGGCCATCAAGAACGCCATCCGCGCGGCCGCGCGCTGCGCGGAGGCACGCGTGGCCGACTTCATCCGCGAGGACCTGCAGCGGCTCGCTCCGGAGGCCGCATGATCGCTCCGGCGCGCGACGTGCACATCATCGGCGTAGGCTCCTGCACGCCCGACCGGGTGCTCACGAACAAGGATCTGGAGCAGATCGTGGACACCTCCGACGAGTGGATCACCACCCGGACCGGAATCAAGGAGCGCCGGATCGCCGATCCGAACACGCCCGCTTCGGCGCTGGCGACCGAGGCGGCCCGGCGCGCCTTGAAGGACGCGGGCATCGACGGCACGGAGATCGACCAGATCATCGTCGGCACCGTGACGGGAGACCGCCCGTTTCCCTCGACCGCGTGCCTCGTGCAGGACCGGCTGGGCGCCAAGAAGGCGTACGCCTTCGACATCTCGGCGGCGTGCTCGGGATTCCTCTACGCGCTCTCGCTCGCGCGCACGCAGGTCGCCTCGGGCGCGGCGGAGACGGTGCTGGTGATCGGAGTCGAGACGCTTTCCAAGATCGTCGACTGGACGGACCGGAATACGTGCGTGCTGTTCGGCGACGCCTCCGGGGCCGTGGTGCTCCGTTCTACGGGTCAGCCCGGCGGGATCCTCTCCACGAAGCTTCACTCGGACGGCGCGCTCACGAACCTGCTCGAGATGCCGGGGGGCGGCTCGCTCCATCCCGCCTCCCACGAGACGGTGGACAAGAGGCTGCACTACATCCGCATGAGCGGAAACGATGTCTTCAAATACGCGGTGCGCGCCATGGAATCGGTGGCCTGCGAGGCGCTGGAAGCGGCGGGGTTGAAGCCCGAGGAGCTGGACCTCCTCGTGCCGCACCAGGCGAACTACCGCATCATCGACGCCACGGCGAGGCGTCTGGGTCTTCCCATGGAGAAGGTCTTCGTGAATCTGGACCGCTACGGCAACACCTCCTCCGCCTCGATCCCGCTGGCGCTGGACGAGGCGAAGAGGCAGGGGCGGCTCAAGCCGGGCAGTCTCGTCGAGATGGTCACGTTCGGCGGCGGCTTCACGTGGGCGGCGGCGGTCGTCCGCTGGTGAGCCGGATCGCGTTTCTCTTTCCCGGGCAGGGATCGCAGGCGGTGGGCATGGGGCGCTCGCTGGCCGAGCGGTATCCCGAGGCGCGCGAGGTATTCGAGCGAGGAGACCAGGTACTGGGGTTTCCCCTGTCGACCCTCTGCTTCGAGGGTCCGATCGAGGAGCTCACGCGCACCGAGAACACCCAGCCCGCGCTTCTCGTGACGAGCGTGGCTGCCGCGCGGGTGCTGGAGCGCCGCCAGATCCACGCGTCGGTGGGGGCCGGACACAGCGCCGGGGAGTTCGCGGCGCACGTGGCCGCCGGTTCCCTGTCGTTCGAGGACGGGCTCCTCTTGATCCGCCGCCGCGGCGAGCTGATGGCCCAGGCGGGAACGGAGCGTCCGGGATCCATGGTCGCGGTGCTGGGCTTGGGCCAGGCGGAGATCGAGGGCGTGCTCGAGGCGGTCGGGGCGCCGCGGGATCTCGCGGCGGCGAACTACAACTCGCCGGGACAGGTGGTGCTCTCCGGCACGCCGCAGGCGCTCGAGCGCGCGTCGGAAGAGGCGCGGAAGGCGGGAGCGAAGAAGATCGTGCCGCTCAACGTGAGCGCCGCGTTCCACTCGCCCCTCATGGAGCGCGCCGCCCGCGCGTTACATCAAGAGCTCGCCAAGGTCGAGATCCGTCCCGCGCGGTTCCCGGTCTACGCCAACGCGACCGCCAGGCCGGTGCAATCCCCGGATGAGATCCGCGTCACGCTGGAGGAGCAGCTCCTGAAACCGGTGCTGTGGGAGCAGACGGTGCGCGCGCTGATTCGGGACGGATCGCGCCGGTTCGTCGAGGTCGGGCAGGGGCGCGTGCTCCGCGGGCTCGTGAAGAGCGTGGACCGCGAGGTCCAGCTCTTCGGGAGCGAGGACGCGGAATCCGCGGAAGCGACGGTGCAGGTTCTGAGCCAGGAGTGCGCGGCGTGACCGGGGCGCGGGGTCGTCGCCGACGTCGCGAAGCCCGAAGACGCGGAGGCGCTCTGTCAGAGGACGCTCGACGCGTTCGGACGGGCCGACATCCTGGTCAACAACGCCGGGATCACCCGCGACAACCTCATCGTGAGGATGAGCGAGGAGGACTGGGACCAGGTGGTGGACACGAATCTCAAAGGCACCTTTCTCTGCATCCGCGCGTTCACGCGGCCTATGATGAAGCAACGTTACGGGCGCATCGTGAACGTGAGCTCGGTGGTGGGCCTGATGGGCAACGCGGGGCAGGCCAATTACGTGGCCGCCAAAGCGGGCATCGTGGGGCTGACGAAGGCCGTTGCGAAGGAGCTGGCATCACGCCATATTACGGTGAATGCGGTGGCTCCGGGCTTCATCGAAACGGCGATGACCTCGGCGCTGTCGGAGAAGGTCCGGGATGCGTTGAAAGAGCAGATTCCGCTCGGCCGCCTGGGGGCGCCGGAGGACGTGGCCCACGCGGTGGCGTTCCTGTGCTCGGAAGAAGCCGGTTACGTCACCGGTCAGGTCCTGACGGTCGACGGCGGCATGAGGATGTGACACGGAGCGATTCCCAAACGAGAATCGGCAAGGGAGGTGAAGCAGGGAATGGCATCATTCAGTGAAGACCGGGTCAAGCAGATCATCGTGGATCAGCTGGGGGTGGCGCCGGAGCAGGTGACGCCGGAGGCGTCGTTCATCGACGATCTGGGAGCCGACTCGCTGGACACCGTGGAGCTCGTGATGGCCCTCGAGGAGGAATTCGACATCGAAATTCCGGACGAGGATGCCGAGAAGATGACCACGGTGGCGGACGCCATCAAATACCTGGAATCCCACGTGCCGAAGAACGCCTGATTCGGCGCCGCGCCGGACGAGAATCGTCCGCGCGCTTTGAAGCACAGGCGAAGATCGAGAGAACGTTCGTGAAGCATCGGAGAAATGGAGCTCCTCGACGGGTGGTCGTGACCGGGCAGGGGGTCATCTGCCCGCTCGGGAACTCCGTCGAGGAATTCTGGAAGCGGCTGGTCGCGGGGGAATCCGGGATTGGACCGGTCACGCGCTTCGACACCGCGGCGTACGACACGCGGTTCGCCGGCGAGGTGCACGACTTCAAGCCGGAGAGCGTCATGGACCGGAAAGACGTCCGGCGCTCCGACCTCTTCGTGCAGTACGCGGTGGCCGCGACGGCGCAGGCGCTCGAGCAGTCCCGGATCCAGGGCCAGGTCGATCCGACCCGCTTCGGCGTGATCGTCGGATCGGGCATCGGCGGGATCTCGACCTTCGAGGACCAGCACCGCACCCTCCTCGAGAAGGGGCCGAACCGCGTCAGCCCGTTCTTCATTCCCATGATGATCTCGGACATGGCCTCGGGGCAGGTGTCGATCCTCTTCGGCGCCAAGGGCCCCAACTACTGCACCGTGTCGGCGTGCTCCTCGGGAGCGCACGCGGTCGGGGAGGCGTTCCGGCTCATCCAGAACTCCGAAGCGGACGTGATGATCGCGGGCGGCGCCGAAGCGCCGGTGACCCCGGTCTCTTTCGCGGGTTTTTGTTCCATGAAGGCGATGTCCACTCGTAACGACGACCCGGCCCGGGCTTCCCGGCCCTTCGACTCCCAGCGCGACGGCTTCGTGATGGGCGAGGGCGCGGGGATCGTGATCCTGGAGGAACTGGAGCACGCGAAGAAACGCGGCGCCACGATTCTCGCGGAAGTCGTCGGTTACGGAGCCACCGGAGATGCCCATCATATGACCGCGCCGGCCCCTGAGGGTGAGGGCGCCGCGCGGGCCATGCAGGCGGCGATCGACGATTCCGGCTTGCCTTTGAGCGAGTTCGGATACGTGAACGCGCACGGCACCTCCACACCCCTCAACGACAAATTCGAAACCCAAGCCATCAAGTCGGTATTCGGAGACCACGCAAAGCGCGTGGCGATCAGCTCGACCAAATCGATGACCGGGCACCTGCTCGGAGCCGCGGGAGGACTGGAGACGATCATTTGCGTCCTCGCGCTCGAGCGGAAGATACTTCCGCCCACCATCAACTACGAGCATCCCGATCCCGACTGCGATCTCGATTACGTCCCCAACACCGCGCGACCGGTCGAAGCGCGGGCGGCCCTTTCCAACTCACTGGGCTTTGGCGGGCACAACGTCACCCTGGCGTTATCGAGATCCGTGGCAAAGGAGGGTCCGTAGGGATCCCGACAAACGTGAAATTATTGAGAAAGCTGTTCGGATGGGACCGCGAACCGGCGCCGCCAAGGCTTCCGCGCGCCAGCGCGCGAGATTTCGATCTTCGCGGTTTCGAAGCCATCGTGCATTACAAGTTCCGCAATCCCGACCTGGCGCGGCAGGCGCTCACCCACCGCTCGTACCTCCACTCGCTCCCCGACAAGGACAAGGGCGGAGAATCCAACGAGCGCATGGAATTCCTGGGCGATTCGGTTGTCGGGCTCGTGGTGAACGAATTCCTCTACCGCAAGTTCACCTCGCTGCGGGAAGGGGAGCTGACCAAGATGAAGTCGCTCCTCGTGAGCCGCGTCATTCTCTCGCGAACCGCGAAGCTGATGGGGCTCGGGGACTACATCCTCCTGAGCGACGCGGAGACGGGATCGGGGGGGCGCGATCGCGCGTCCATCCTGGCGGACACGCTGGAAGGCGTGATCGGCGCCGTGTACCTGGACGGAGGGCTGGAGCCCGCGCGGCGCCTGACCGAGCGACTCCTGCTTCGACAGGTGCACGAGATCCTGAGCGACGCGAATCTCGCGAACTACAAGAGCATGCTGCAAGAATACGTGCAGGGGGAGTTCAAGACGCACCCGCAGTACCGCATCTCGAGCGAGCTCGGTCCCGACCACGAGAAGGTGTTCACCGTCGAGGTGGTCGTGAACCAGAAGGTGCTCGGCCGCGGGCACGGGAGCAACAAGAAGGAAGCGGAGCAGGAGGCGGCGCGCGACGCGCTCCTCCACTTCGAGAAGATCGTTCGGAACGACCGGCAGGAGCACCGGCGCCGCAGACGCCGCGGCGGACGAGGCCGGCGCTCGCGCGGCGGTGGCCGCGGCCATGGCCAGGGAGGCCCGGGACAGCACGGAGGACGTGGTCCGGATCGCGAGCCGCGGGAGCGTCGGGAGCCGGATGGGGACAAGTCCCCCTGGGCGGCTTCCCACTTGCAGTCCGAACCCTAAGCCTGTTACAATCATAGCGTCGTCTCGACAAGAGGGAGGAGGGTCCCCACGGATCCTCCTCCATTCCTTTTTCCGTCGGGAGACGCCGTGAACCAACCCATGAATCGAATCCCCTGGACCCTGGGGGCGACGCTCGCCCTGACGCTGCTCGTGTCCGGGACCGGATCCGCCGCCGCGGCGGGCCCTTCTCAGGAGCCGCGCCCCCTTCCCCGAAACATCGAATGTCTGCTCCGCTCCGCCCTGGCCCGCGAATCGGGTGAGCTGGAGACGGCCGGACTCTGGGCGGAAGCGCTCTCCACGGCCGACACGCTCTCGAGCTACGCGGCGTCGCGCTACGCCCAGATCCTCGAATCCGCGGGGGATGACGCGGGCGCCTTCACCTGGGGAGAACGTGCCCTCTCGCGGGACAGCCTGAACCAGGACGCAGCGCAGCTGGTCGGCCGCATGCGGCTTCGCGCGGGGGAGCCGTCGATGGCGGTGAAGGTGCTCACGCCGCCGCTCCGTCTCCTGGGCGCGCGTCCGGAGCTCTACGCGCTCCGTGCGCTCGCGCACGAGCTGGCCCGGAATTACGAAGCATCACTCGCCGATCTGAAGCGCACGGGGGCGCTCCTTCCCGATTTCGGATGGATCGCGACGGGCGTGCTGAGCATGGCGCTCGAGGACGACCGCCCCGAAGAGGCGTCGGACGCGCTCCGCCTGGCCCTCGATCTCAATCCCGAAGATCCGCGGACCCTGGGGCTCGGGATCCAGCTCGCGAAGCGGCTCGGGGACGCGGTCCTCGAGGAGAAGCTCCTCCGCCGGAGAGCGGAAGCACAGGACGCCCTTCCGGAGCAGATGGCGGCCTACGTCGCGTATCTCGTGCGCGAGGGAAACCCTCGCGGGGCGGAGGCGTTCCTGGTCCGGATCCAGAAACGCGGGTTCGATCCCCGGGACGCGCGCATCGAGGCGGCCGGGTCCCTCTTGTGCGAGGGGGAGTTCCGGGCGGCCATCGAGGCGGTCAAACCGCTCGGGGATCCGCGGGCGGCGCTTCCCATCCGGGCCCGCGCGCTCGTGGGGATCGGGAGCGAAAAGCAGGCGCTCCGCTGCTATCGCTCGCTCCTCAAGCTTCGCGTTCTCACCCAGGAGGAGTCGCTCATGGTCGCCTGGCTCGAGATCCGGGTAGGGGACCGGAAGCGGGGGGTCCAGACGCTGGAACAGATCCGGGAAGGTCTTCTCTCCAGCCCGCGCCGGGTCCTGGCGGGGGCGCTCTGCTATGTGGCCCTGCGGCACCCCGAGGAAGCGGTATCATTTATGCGAGAGGGAGTCTCTCGGGGGGTGGAGAGTCCGATGATTTACGCAGAATTAGGCCAGACCGCGGTCTCGATCGGCGATACGCTGGTCGCGGAATGGGCCTTCCAGAAACTGGTTAGCATGGGCCGGGAGAATTCCGAGTGCCTTTATTTCCTGGCCGCATCAGATTTGAATCGGGGGGTGGTGGACCGGGCGATCCAGAGGCTCGAGAAGGCCGTGGAGCTGAATCCCCGGAACGGGCGCGCCCTGTCTCTTCTGGGCAGTATTCGTTACAATTTGGGACAGTTGGAATTAGCGAGAGATCTGCTGGTCCGGGCGGTCCGCTGCCGTGATGCAGGTCCCGAGGCCGAGCTTTGGCTCGGGCGGGTCTGCCGGGCGCTTCGTCTGGACAGCGAGGCCAGGGAGGCGGAGTCCCGGGGGCGCGGAAAACGCTTCCGGCCCGGCCCATCGGGGCTGACCCTCAACTCCAAGCCGTAACCATTCAACCCGTTCCGGAACCGGCGTCCTCGACCTGGTGTAGTACGCGCCGAGGAGAGTGATGCCCAGCGAGCTACGCCTAGTGAAGAAGCTCGAACTTGCCGAGCTGACCGACGAAGACGTCATGGAGCGCTGTGCCCTGGGCTCCGAGACGGCGTTCCGGGCGCTCGTCCAGAGGTATCGCTCGCGGATCATGAATCTCGTGTGCCGGTTCATCAATGACCGGGACCGGGCCGAAGAGATCAGCCAGGAGGTCTTCCTCCGGGTCTATCGGAATCGCGAGCGCTATCGCAAGAGCGGCAAATTCTCCACGTGGATCTTCACGATCGCGGTCAACCTGACCAAGAACGAGATCCGCAGCCGCGTCCGGCACAAGGGCACGTTCAGCCTGGACGCGATGGAAGAGGATTCAGGCGGGCAAGGGCTCGCGTTCCCCGATTTGAAACCCTTGCCCGATGAGGATCTGAACGCGAGCGAGATCCGCCGGCGCGTGGCGGAAGCGCTCGACAAGATTCCCGCCCGCTATCGCGAAGCGGTGGTGCTCCGCGATATCGAGGGACTGAGCTACGAAGAAGTGGGAGAGATCCTTCGCATTCCGGGCGGAACGGTGCGCTCGCGCATCAATCGCGCGCGGCTGATGTTGAAGGAGCGGCTGAGGCCGCACTTGAACCTGGAGGACGCATGAACTGCCGGTCGGCGGAATCGCTCTTCTCGTCCTACGTCGAGGACGAGATCAGCCAGGAGGAACGCCGCAATCTCGAGTCGCACCTGATGGGATGCCGTCGCTGCTCGCTCGCGATGCGCGAGGTCCGGGCCACGATGACGATGCTCACCCGCATCCCCGAAGTCGAAGTCCAGCCCGGCGCCCATTTCGATGAGGACGTCTACGCGCGCATCCGTTCCGGCGAAGGGCTCCGCCCGACGGCGGTGGAATGGATCCGCGAGCTCTTCGTCCCCGTTCGCCTCCGGCCCGTGTTCATGGCGGGCGCCGGAGTTTGCGCCGTGGCGATCGCCTTCCTGGTAACTCCGTTCGGACAGAACATCCTGCGCCCCGCCGCGGTCGCTCCTACGATCGTGGCGCACACGCAGGGACCGGCCCGGGGCCCGGCGGTGCAGGAGGCCCTTCCGGGGACCGCGATCTCGTCCACCACGACGCCCGCACCCAGACAGGCGCCCCGGGAGCGCACGACCTCGGTCATCGCGGCCGCGTCGCGACAGAAGCCGGCCGGGAGCGATTCGATCGGGGACGGCCGGATCGAGCGGCAGCGGTACGACGATCAGATCATCAACGATACGTTCTATCTCGAGCGCGGCTCCCAGGGACAGAATCCCGCCATCGTGCCGGTCAGCGAGAGCCAGGGCGACGGCGTTTACGTCATCTTCTAGGGGAAGCGCCCGTATCGGAGGGGGCCTTTGTCTTTGATCCGCATCCGACGGCTCCTCGCTCTCGCTCTCGCCTTCGCCGCCCTCGCGTGTTCGGCATCGTTCCCATCCTCCTCGCGGGCCACGAGCATCCTTCCGCTGAGATCCGAAGAAGCCGCGCTCCTGATCGGCGTCGATTCCGCGCGGACCAGCGTCATGACCATGGTCGCGGTCCCCGGCAACGATGCGCGGCTTCATCCGGACCGTCCGGTGCGCCGGCTGATCGGGACCGCCGTGGTCCTGAGCCCCCACCGGCTCCTCACCACCGCGAGCATGGCCATCCCCGGGGGTCTCTTCAGCGTGCTCGTAGGGGATGGATTGAAACGCCGCGCGGAGCTGCGCGGCGTGGACCGCCAGTCGAACGTCGCGCTCTTCTCGGTGGAAGGAGCGCCCCTCCCGCCCCTGCGTCAAGCCTCTCCGCAGTCCATCGCCCCGGGCTCCTGGGTCGCCGTGATCTCGAACGTGAACGTCACGCGGCCGCAGATCACCCTCGGCCAGGTGGCGGCTCGCGGCGAGCGCGTGGATTTTCCGTATTCGGGCGACATCGTGGAGATCGAAGCGACCACCGCCCCCGGCGCGAGCGGCGGCGCGGTCCTGAACGAAGCAGGGGACTGGGTCGCGATCGTGGTGGGGCGCGCCGGCAAGGAGCCTCCGCGCGCGGCGGCGCCCGTGGTCCAGCCGGGCGATCCGGGAGCGGCGCAGCAGCCGGCCGATCTCCTGATCGCGCTGCCCGTCGATCAGCTCCAGCGCATCGCAGATGACCTCGAGCAGTACGGAAGCGTCCGGCACGCGTTCCTCGGGATCCAGATGCGGCGCGGGATCCTGCCCGACAGCCTCGGCGCGCTCGTGGACGGCGTCGTTCCCAAGAGCCCGGCGGCGACGGCGGGCCTCCAGCCGGGGGACCGGATCCTCGCCTTCGAGGGAAACGTCATCCACTCCGCGGAGGAGATCACGTCGCTCGTGGGCTCGTTCCGGCCCGGGGACGAGATCGAGATGACGATCTCGCGCGGCAACGACATCTTCCCGGTGCGCACCACGCTCGACGCCGCGGTGAGGGCGCCCGCCCTGCGGCCCCACTCCGACCGCGACGCGGAGCTGAAGCAGCTTCACCAGTCCCTGGAAACGCTGGAATCGGAAACCAAGCAGGTCGAGGAACGTATCCACAAGCTCGAGGGTTCGCGCTGACCTTCTGAGCCGCCGTGTGGTAGCCTGCCGCCCATGGTGCGCAAGGCCGCCCTGCTGCTTCTTCCGCTGCTTGCCTCCGCCTGCGTATCTTGCGGGAGCCGTCCCTTCGCGGAAGGGGGCAGCCGCGATCTCACCGTCGTCACCTCGCTCCCACCGGACGCGCCCGAGGTTCTCCTGCTGCGCGCCGTGCTCGAGCGCCCCGCCATCCGCATCGAAGACGAGACCGCCTACGCGGTACGGATGGCCACGCCCTCGGATGCTCGCGTCTATCGCGCGCGAACGGTGCTCTTCCTGGGCTACGGCCGTACACAGGTTCCCGGGCCGCTCCTTCCTCTGGAGCGCTTGCGGGCCGGGGGATCTCCCTTCGCGTTCGCCACGGACGTGTGGCTCCGGGGACAGGCCGTGGGCCTCCTCTGGGCCGATTCGCGCGAGAAGCTTCTCCCCCTGATCCAGGAACATCAGAACCGCATCTTCACCGAGCTCGACCGCGCCACCTTCGCGACGGTCCGCTCACGCCTGCTCACGCTGCCGCGCGATTCGCGCGCCGAGGAACGTCTGCGGCGAACGCTCGGATTCGGACTGCGCGTCCCACGCGGGTACGATCTGAAGATCGACCCTCGGTCCCACGCCGCGCTCCTCCTCGATCCGGGGCCTCCGGCTCGCCTCCTTCGCATCGCGCCGGAGCGCGATCGGGATCCGGGCCGCCCCCAGGACCTCACGCGGATGCGGGCCGCCCTCGCGCGCACCTTCCGTCCGCACGAGCGGACGCTCGAGCAGGTGGACCCGATCCTCACCCCCGGGGAGCTCCAGGGGGCGCGCCGGCAGATCCACGGCCGCTGGGAGGACTCGGACGTGAGCGCCGCGGGTCCCTTCCGGTTCTACGAGGTCGTCCGCGGAGAAAAGCGCTACTACGTGGATCTCGCCGTCTTCGCGCCCGGCCGGCCCAAGCTGCCGTACCTGCGCGAGCTCCAGGCCATCGCGGAGACGCTCTCCGAGTGACGATTCGCGTCCGCACGGCGCGCGGAGCCATCCGGTATCCGGTCCGGGTGAGCGCGGGGCTTCTCGAGCGGGCCGGCGGCATCCTTCGCTCCGCGGGCGTGCCGAAGCGGGTCCTGGTGGTCACCGATCGAACGGTGGAGAAGCTCCACGGCGGGCGCTTCCTCGCCTCCTTGAGGCGCGCCGGATTCCATCCGCGCGTGATCGCGATTCCACCGGGGGAGCGATCCAAGACGCCGGAGCGCATGCGATCCCTCTGCGACCGGTGGGCAGCGTGGCGCGTGGACCGATCGGAGGCCGTCCTGGCGCTCGGCGGCGGCGTGGTCTCCGACCTCGCGGGGTTCGCCGCGGCCACGTACGCGCGCGGGCTCGATTGGTATGTATTCCCGACCACGCTGCTGGCCCAGGCGGACGCCTCGATCGGAGGCAAGGTCGGCGTGAACCTCGAGCACGGGAAGAATCTTCTCGGCGCCTTCCACCATCCGCGAGGCGTCTTCTCGGATCCGCGGGCGCTCCGGACGCTCACGCCCCGCGCGTTCCGGTCCGGTCTCGCGGAGATCGTGAAGATGGGGGTGATCCGGCGTCCGGCGATCCTCGCGCGCCTGCGCCGGCTCGGATCCAACGGGGACGTCGCGCCGCTGGTCCGCGCCGCGGCGAAAGAGAAGGCCTGGTACGTCTCGCGCGACCCGGAGGATCGCGGGATCCGCCGTGAGCTCAATTTCGGTCATACCGTGGGGCACGCCCTGGAGGCCTCGCTGGGATACCGCCGCCTCATGCACGGCGAAGCCGTCTCGATCGGCATGGTGGCGGCACTCCGGATGAGCGTCCGTCACGCGGGCCTCGATCCCGAGCCCGCCGCGGGCGTGGAGGATCTGCTTCGCTCGCTGGGGCTTCCCACGCGCCTTCGGCGAACGCCGGGAAGGGCTTTCTGGAGCGCGCTCGAGAGGGACAAGAAGCGTGGACGATCTCCTCTTCGAATGGTATTGTCCCCCGCAATCGGAGCAGCTAAAACCTATGATCTACCGTCGCTTACCTCGCTCCGGGGGGTCATCTCAAGCCTCGTCCAGAAACCCTGAGGGGGTCCATGTCCGAGGACGCAAGCAAGGACAGAACCGCGCTTCTGGAAGCGATCGTTGCCAAAGATCCTTCGTCTGCGCTCTACCTCCCGATCGCGGAGCGCATGCGTGAGCAGGGCAGGGTGGAGGAGGCGATCCGCCTGTGCGAGGAGCGCCGCGGCCGTCCGGGCCAGGGTGTGGGGGACCGGATCGTGCTGGGGCGATGCTACCTCGCGGCCGGTCGTCTCGCCGAGGCGCGCTCCCAGTTCGAATCTGCCGTCGCCCTCGACCGCGAGAACGTCGTCGCGCTGAAGGCGCTCGCGGGAATCCTCTCGCACGAGGGACGGCATTCCCAGGCGGCCGACTACTACCGCGCCGTCTGCCGCATCGATCCCGGCGATCTCGAATCCCAATCCGCGCTCCACCAGATCACGTCCGGCGAATTCCCGGAGGCGCGTCCTCCCGATCTCGTCGTCGCGCAAGGGGAGATGACGTGGCAACCGGTCAAGCCTCCCCCCGAGGAGCAGTATCTGGGGGAGATCTCGCTCGGGCTCCACACGATCGAGACGTTCGACGTGCAAGCTCCCAGGCCCTACGAGGCGAAGGTCCAGGATTTCCAGGAGATGTCCTTCGACGCGCTCGACGTGGAGAAGACGTTGCCTCAGGCGCAAGCGCCGGCCGCTCCGGCGCCGACGGTCGCTTCTGTGCCGCCCGTCGCTCCCTCGTCGCCCGTCGCTCCCGCGCCGCCCGACGCTCCGGCGCCCCCGGTCGCGGCATCGCCCGCCCCGGAAGCGCCTTTGCCTCCCGCGACGCCGGAGCCCGCGCTCAGGGGGTCCGCCGGCACCTGGACCGAGCTTCCGAAGAGCCCGCTCCCGAAAACCGACAGTCCCGCGCCGAAGAAGCAGGTGCAGAACCGCTCGGCGTTCGAGACCTGGCTCGCGCGGCTCAAGGGCGGGCGGCACTGATGGCCCGGCCGGTGTGGGTCCTGCATGGACCGAACCTGGATCTCCTGGGCACCCGGGAGCCCGATCTCTACGGCAAGGAGACGCTCGCCTCCCTCGATCGCCGGCTCGTCGCGCTGGGGGAGGAGCTGGGCGTTCAGGTGGAGTGCTTCCAGACGAACCACGAGGGTGCCCTCATCGACCGGCTGATCGTCGCCATGAGGGCTGCGCAGGGCTGCGTCATCAACCCCGGCGGCTTGACCCACACGAGCGTCGCGCTCGCGGATACGATGCGGGCGATGACGGTCCCCGTCGTGGAGGTGCACCTCACGAACCTCTACGCGCGAGGCGAGGAGCGGTCCCGGAGCCTTACGGGCGCGGCCGCGGCCGGGGTCATCATGGGCTTCGGGTCGCGAAGCTACGAGCTGGGGCTGCGGGAGCTGAGCATGCGCCTACGGGGCTCAAGTTCGCGCGGGAGAGCCCGATGAATCTTCGCAAGAGGATCCGCGAGATGGTCGCGATCATGCGCGACGAGGACCTGGCCGAGATCGAGGTCCGGCGGTGGTTCACCTCCGTGCG
>VBOR01000047.1 GCA_005893165.1 Candidatus Eiseniibacteriota bacterium
ATCGAACCGCTGACCTTTTGCTTACCATGCAAATGCTCTACCGACTGAGCTACGTGGGCAGTGATGCGGCGCGCGGCAAAATCGGATGCGAGCAAGAGTCAGAAGGCAAGAACCGGCCTCACCAAAGCGCCAACAACGCAAAAATCCCTGAACAGGGCAAAAAATCCCGTCCCGACCTCCTCCTCGCGGAAAAAGGTCGCCGGTCAGTACAGCCCGGACACGCTACATTTTGAGCGAAACGCGTGTCAATAGGAAATTTGAGGTGTTTTCCCGGCCCTGAATAGAATCTGTCTTGGCTCTCATGAGGTCCCCTGGCGGGAAAACGGTGAACGACTGCCTGACGAGGCCGTTCACAGGGTTGGGGAAAGCACTGTAAGTCCATCAACAACATCGCCTTTGATTCTGTGAACAACTGTGGAGAACTGGAAAAAATGGAGCGGGAAACGGGATTCGAACCCGCGACCCTCAGCTTGGAAGGCTGACGCTCTAGCCACTGAGCTATTCCCGCTCTAACTCCCTGCAGGTGTGGAGGGGGAAGGATTCGAACCTTCGAAGGCTAAGCCGGCAGATTTACAGTCTGCTCCCTTTGACCGCTCGGGAACCCCTCCGGCACACCTCATTCAGACGATAACTGGAGCTGGCGAAGGGACTCGAACCCCCAACCGCCTCATTACAAATGAGATGCTCTACCAATTGAGCTACGCCAGCTCGCAGCGGTCCATCAAGTGCCCCGCGAGCGCGGGCGGGCTCGCCGACGGCATAGTACGTGGAGCAATGGAATGCGTCAACTGAGGGGGATTTGCGGAACGTCCGTGCCCAGCGCCGCCGGCGCGGCCCGGGGCGTTTCGGCTACCCGATGCGGCTCGCGCGCGCGGACGCGGTGCGGAGCGCCGAGAGGAGCTTGTCCACCTTGATCTCGCCGACGGCCCGGTCGCCGATGGGCGCGTCGAGAACGCGAGCGAGCGCGAAGTGGAAGGTGCTTCCCTCGCCCAGGACGCTCTCCGCCCAGAGTTTTCCGTAGTGCGCTTCCACGATTCCTTTGCAGATCGCCAGGCCGAGGCCCGTGCCCCCCTGCTCGCGTGTCGCGGAGTCTGCGACCTGGTAGAACTTCCCGAAGATCCTTCCCAGGTCCTCCGGCGCGATCCCCTTTCCGCGATCGGAGACCATGACTTCGTATTCGCGCTCGTGCTCGCGAATCTCGATTGTCACCTTCCCGCCCGGCTGCGAGAACTTGATCGCGTTCGAGATCAGATTCTCGAGCACCTGCATGATCCGCTGCGGATCGGCCAGCACCATCGCGGGCTCGCTGGGGAGCCGCGCATCGACCTCGATCCCCTGCCCTCCCGGAAGCTGCGGCACCCAGAAGAGGCACTTCTCGATGAGATCGTTCAGCGAGGTCGGCGCGAACTGGATCGAGAGAACGCCCGCCTCGATCTTCGAGACGTCGAGGATGTCCTTCACGAGGCGGATCAGCCGCTCGACCGATTCCTGGCAGAAGGCGATGAGCTGCCGCTGGTCGGCGGTGTACTCGAACTTGGGGCTGGAGACCAGGATGTCGAGGGAGCTCTTCATGACGGTCAGCGGCGTGCGCACCTCGTGCGAGGCGATGGAGAGGAACTCGCTCTTCGACCGGTCCACCGCCCGGACCTGCTCGAAGACGCGCGCGTTGCCCACCGCCGCCGAGACCTGGCGCGCGAAGAGGGTCGCGAGGGAGATCCCCTCGGGATGGAATTGCGTGCGGCGCCCCAGTGCCACGAGGACGCCGAGCGTTTGATCGCTCACGCGGAGCGGCGCGGCCAGCGCGTAGTCGCCGGGGCGATCGAGCAGCATGGAAAGCCCCGCCGCCGCGAATTCGTTCCGCGCGAGAAGCCGCGTCTCGCCCCCCAGCACTTCCTCGAGCAGCGTTACGGGCGTATCCCATCCCTCCATGTCCAGCGTCCCCGGTCCGGAGCGCGTCCAGAGGCGCACCGACTTGTCGCGCGGCCCCATCGCTCCCGAGAAGGCCTCCTCCCCGCCGCAGATCGCGCGGATCCCGCGCGAGGCGGTCTCGAGCATGCGGGGTAATTCCAGGGTGGCCGCCACCTGGGAGCCCGTGCGGTGGAGCTCACGGAGGAGATTCTGCTGTTCGTCGTTCTTCGCCTTGGACGCCTCGAGACTCTTGGCCATCAGGTTGAATGCCTTGCCCAGGGCCCCCAGCTCGTTCCGGCTCTTCCCGACCACGCGCGCTCTGAGGTTTCCGCGCGCGATCTCCTCCACCGCGCGGAGCAGCTCCTCGATCGGGCGCGTCACCCAGCGCGATGCCATGTTCGAGGCCACCACGCTCACGACGAGCCCCACGAGGAAGATCGCGATGGAGACGTACCAGAGGAGGCGCACCTCCTCGATGAGTCTCGCCGCGGAAAGCTCCACCACCGCGAGCCCGACCGCCTTTCCGTCGTGCCCCGCGATGGGCGCCAGGGCGGTCGCGCGCGCGCGCGAGGGGCTCGTGAGGTCGAGAATGTCCGCCGTCGTGCCCCGCTGGCCCTGCTCGATCAGATTGTCGGGGAGGCTCGTGGGGGGAATCGACCCGATGGGAAGCCGGCCGCGGATCAGGTGACGCTCCTCGCGCACCGACCCGCCGACGTCCACGACGACGCGCCAGGTTCCGTTCTTGCCGATCGGCGCGATCGTGTAGAGGTGCACGACATCGGGGTTCGCGCGGCGCAGAGCGCCCAGGTTCTGGACGATGTTCCGGAACGCGCGGGAGTCCATGTCCGCCGGGGTGCGAACGGACTGATGATCCTCGAGGCTGATGAGCGCGGCCGCGGTCTCGGCGGCGGTCGAGGCGCTCGCGATCACCTGCCGGCGGAGGGAGGCTTGTCCGTTCTGGTAGAGGAGGACGGTGGCGAGTACGAGGAAGGCGCTTCCCACGGCGAGGAAGAGGATCTGGAGCTCGTCTTTGAGCGTGCGCGGCCGCTGGAAAAGGCGCATCGGCTGGTCTTCTCAACTCCTGACGGGATTAGAGTTTTCGCCGGGCGCGCGTCCCCCCTTTTTGATCCTCGAGGACGAAGCCCAGGGCCTGGATCTCCGCCCTAAGCTCATCGGCCCGTTGCCATTGCTTCTGGAGGCGTGCCTCATCCCTTTGAGTCACAAGGGCTTGCACCTCATCCGGGATCGCCTCTTCGGCCCCGTTCGCATCCCAGAAGAGGCCGAGAGTCTCGCCGAGCCGTCTCAGCGTGCGGGTTGCCTCGGGAAGCGCCGCCCGCTCCACCTCCGACATGCGTCCCGATTCCGACACGCGGTTGATCGCTTTCGCGAGATCGAACAGGTGGCCCTGGGCTTTCGCCGAATTGAAGTCGTCCTCCATGGATTCCTGGAAGAGCTTCTCCGTCTTGCGCGCCTCCGCGAGCACCTTCGCGTTCGCGGGGAGCTCCGTGGCTCCCCCCGCCAACGCCGGGTCCGGAGTGCCGTCCCCCGATTTCTCCCCTGTCTCGAGGGCCGATTTGAGGCGCGCGTACGCGATCCCGGCCTCGCGCAGGCGGTCCTCGTTCCACTCGATCGGGCTCCGGTACTGGGTCGACTGCAAGTAGAAGCGGATCACCTCCGGCTCGACCTTCTTCGCCACGTCCTCGATCAGGAAGAAGTGCTGCTCCGATTTCGACATCTTGGCGCCGCGCAAGAGCACGAGCCCGTTCTCGATCCAGTAGCGCGCGAAGGTCTTTCCGGTCGCCGCCTCGGACTGCGCGATCTCGTTCTCGTGATGCGGGAAGACCAGGTCCTGCCCCCCTCCGTGGAAATCGAAGGTCTCGCCGAGGTACTTCATCGCCATCGCGGAGCACTCGATGTGCCATCCCGGGCGCCCCGGACCCCACGGGCTCGGCCAGGAGGGCTCGCCGGGCTTGGCGCCTTTCCAGAGCGTGAAATCGAGCGGGTCGCGCTTCATCTCTCCCACCTCGATCCGCACCCCCTGGCGCAGGTCGTCCACCTTGCGCCCCGAGAGCTGGCCGTACTTCGGATAGCTCCGCACGTCGAAATAGACGTCGATCCCCGAGACGTAGGCGTGCTTCTTCTCGATGAGGCGCTGGATCAGCGCGATGATCTCGGGCAGGTGCTCGGTCGCCCGCGGATAGTGGGTCGCGCGCTTGATGTTGAGGAGATCGGAATAGGTGAGGAAGGCCTTCATGTTCCGCTCGGACACCTTGTCGAACGGAATGCCCTCCTTGTTGGCGCGCTCGATGATCCGGTCGTCGATGTCGGTGAAGTTGGTGACGTAGACGACCTCGAAGCCCTTCGATTCGAGGTAGCGCCGGATCACGTCCCCCGCCACGGCGTAGCGCTTGTGCCCCACGTGCGGCTTGTCCTGCACGGTCATGCCGCACACGTACATTCCGGTGCGCTTGGGATCGACCGGCTCGAAAGGGAGCTTCTTCCGCTTTCTCGTGTCATAGACGCGGATGCTCACGCGGGTCCCGTGGCTCCCGGGGCCGGACGGACCGAGATCCCTTCCTCGCGCAGCCGGTGAAGGGCCGCGATCCGGAGCTCGCGCATCATCTCGAGCCGCTGGCCGGGATTGGTCTTCACTTGCAGGAGGACGGTGAAGTAGCCCGCGTAGACGTCCTCGATGCCGAGGAGCCTCGGCTCTCCCTCGAGATGCGCCTTGACCGAGGGATCCTCCGCGAACTTGCGCAGCGTGTCGCGGAGCACGGCGAGCACGCGCTTCGGATCCTCCGCGATGTCGATCGGGATGCGCACGGTGGGCTGGGACCAGCTCCGGGAAAGATTCGTGACCACCTTGATCTCGCCGTTGGGGATGAAGTGAAGCGCACCGTCACCGTCGCGAAGCTCGGTGTGGTGAAAGGAGATCACCTCCACCTTTCCCGCCACGCCTGCCGCGCGGACCACGTCCCCCACGGCGAACTGGTTGTCCATGATGATCAGGACGCCACCGACCCAGTCCCGGACCAGGGTCTGCGCCCCGAGCCCCGCCGCGATGCCGAACCCTCCGGCGGCCGCGAGCGCCGGCGTCACGTCGAATCCCAGCTCCCGCATCGCCATGAGCGAGGTGACGATCGCGATCACGATCCAGGTGGCGCGCCGGAGCATCTTGCCGAGGGTGGCGGCGCGCTTCTCCCGCTCGATCGCGAAGCCCTGCGTCCCCGCCCGGATGGCGCTTTCGATCCGCCCCACCAGGATCCGGGCGATCCGCCACATGAGGAACGCCGAGATGATGATGAGCCCGACCCGGATCGCCGCGGTGCCGAGCGTGGTTGCAGTGGTTCCCGCCGGGTTCATGTTCATCGCGACGCCTCGGGCGGGATGCCTTCGCTCATCGGACCACCTCGAGGGGCGAGGAATCCACGATGGCCCGCACCAGATCCTCGTACGTCATGCCTGCCGCGGCCGCGGCCTTCGGGACGAGGCTCGTCTCGGTCATGCCGGGCACGGTGTTCACCTCGAGGCAGAAGGGCGCTCCCTCCTCGTCGAGACGGAAATCCACGCGCGCGACTCCCCGGGTGCGGAGCGCGCGGCAGGCGCGGACGCCGAGGTCTTGCAGCCGCTCGGTCGTCTCCCTGGGGAGGTTGGCCGGACACTCGTAGCGGCTCGCTCCCGAGGTGTACTTGTGCTCGTAGTCGTAGAAGCCCCCCTCGGGGATGATCTCCACAACGGGAAGCGGACGGTCGTCCAGCACCGAGACCGTGACCTCGCGACCGGGGATGAAGCGCTCGACCAGCACCAGCCGCCCGTAGCGCCTTGCGGTGTGGAAGGCCCCTTTGAGCTCGGCGCGCGCCTGGACGATGGTGATGCCCACGGTGGATCCCTGGTCGTTGGGCTTCACCACCAGGGGAAATCCGCCCAAGGCCTCGATCTCCTCCGGCTCGAGGTCGGGATTCCAGGGCTGCACGGGATCCTCGGGCGCCCAGCGCTCGACCCACTCCGGAGTGGGAACGCCATCGTGCACGAAGATCCGCTTGGAGATCGCCTTGTCCATCGCGAGCGCGGAGGCGAGCACGCCGGAGCCGGTGTACGGGACGCGCGCGAGATCGAGGAGCGCCTGCAGGGTCCCGTTCTCGCCGTCCCCGCCGTGGAGCGCCACGAAGACGAGCTCGATGTCGCGCGGCATCCCGCGGACGAAGGGCTCGAGGCCGACGTTCGTCGCTCCCTTGGGGAGCGCGGCGGGCGCCAGCGCCGAGGGTCCGGCCGGATTTCCCAGCGCCGCCTCGAGCTCGCCCGCGCGCAGGAGCGCCCCGGTCCCGGTGTCGAGCGTGATCACCTCGTGCCCGAGCGAGAGGAGCGCCTTGCTCACGCCGGCTCCCGTGCGGATGGAGATCTCCCGCTCCTCGCTCGTCCCTCCCATGAGCACCGCGATCTTCATCGCGCGTCCACCTCCACCAGCGCCACCGCCATCGCGGCGATTCCCTCCTCGCGCCCGACGGCGCCGAGCCGCTCGTTCGTGGTGGCCTTGACCGAGATCCACTCGGGCTCGACCCCGAGCGCCCCGGCGAGCCGCGCTCTCATCTCCACGACGTGGGGCTGGATGCGGGGCGACTCGAGGATCAGGGTCGAATCCACGTTCACGACGCGGGCGCCGCGCTCCCGGAGGAGCCCGCGGATCCGCTCGAGCAATGTGAGGCTGGATACGCCGCGAAACTGGGGGTCGGTATCCGGGAAGTGGGCGCCCAGGTCCCCCAGCGCCATGGCGCCGAGGAGCGCGTCCCCGATCGCGTGCGCGAGGGCGTCCCCGTCGGAGTGGGCGCGGAGCCCCTGGGGATGGCTCAGGGACACGCCGCCCAGCGTGAGCGGAAGGCCGGGTTCGAGACGATGGACGTCGTAGCCGATGCCGACCCGAAATCCACCCATCATCCCTCCCCTCGCGGCGCGTGAAGCCAGGCTTCGAGCAGCGCGAGATCGCCCGGCTCGGTGAGCTTCAGGTTGGAAGGTTCGCCGGGAACGACCGTGATCTCGCATCCGATACGCTCCACCAGCATGGCATCGTCGGTCGCAGCCGCGCGTTCCTCGGCGGCGGTGGCGTGAGCGCGCGCGAGTATATCATGCGAGAAAATCTGGGGAGTCTGCACCGCGTGGAGCCGGTCGCGATCCACGGAGCGGACCACCCGGCCCGAGGCGACCTCCTTCACGCTGTCCCGCAACGGAGATCCGGGGATCGCGGCGCCGCTCTCGCGCGCGGCGCGAAGCACGCGCTCGATCAGCTCCGGCGAGACGTTCACGCGCGCCACGTCGTGCACGGCGACGAAGGGCAGGGAGCCGGTCAGCGCCTCGATCCCTAGGCGCACGGAATCCGCGCGCGTGTCCCCTCCGGGAACGGCATGGAGGTTCGCGCCGCGCGGGTTGGGTCTCGAGGCGATCAGCTTCTCCGCCTGTTTCAGGAGCGCCTTGGGAATCACCGCGACGATCTCCCCCACCGATTCGACCTCGAGGAAGGAATCGAGGACGCGCTCGAGCGCGGGGCGGCCGCCCACCGGGATCAGGAGCTTCGGGCCGAGGGCTCCCATGCGGCGGCCCTCCCCCGCTCCGGCCAGGACGACGGCGAGGTCCATCGATCAGCCTCGGCGCGGGTGCTGCGGCGAGGGTTTCGCATCCAGCGCCAGCACGATCGCCTCGCGCAAGGACTCTGCCGCGACGAGCCCGATCTCCGGCTTCGTGGAGGACGCCTGGCGCTTCGGGATCAGCGCCGAGCGGAACCCGAGGCGCATCGCCTCCTCCAGGCGCCGGTCCATCTGCGGCACCGGACGAAGCTCTCCCCCCAGTCCCACCTCTCCCACCGCCACGAGATCGGGTGGAAGCGGCGCGTCGCGGAAGCTCGAGGCGAGCGCCAGCGCGAGCCCCAGGTCCGCGGCGGGCTCCTCCAGCTTGATCCCGCCCGCAACGTTCACGAACACGTCGGCTCCCGCGAGCGAGAGTCCGGCGCGCTTCTCCAGCACCGCGATCACGACCGCGAGCCGCCGCACGTCCACGCCCTGCGCGACCCTTTGTGGATTTGCAAAGTGGGTGGGCGCCACGAGCGCCTGCACCTCCACGAGGAGCGGGCGCGAGCCTTCGAGCGAGGCGACCACGGCGGATCCGGGAACGGAGCGGCCGCGATCCCGGAGCAGGCGCTCCGAGGGATTTTCCACCTCCGCGAGGCCGTCCCCGCGCATCTCGAACACTCCGATCTCGTTCGTGGATCCGAAACGGTTCTTCGCCGCGCTCAGGATCCGGTACTCGTGGTGCGTGTCCCCTTCGAGGTAGAGCACCACGTCCACCATGTGCTCGAGCGTGCGCGGCCCCGCCACCGAGCCGTCCTTGGTCACGTGCCCGATCAGCACGACGGGGATCGACCGGTCCTTGGCGAGACGCAGCAGCCGGAGCCCGCACTCGCGCACCTGGGTCACGCTCCCGGGCGCCGCGCTCAGCTCAGGAAGGTGGAGGGTCTGGATGGAGTCGACCACGAGGAGGGAGGGCTGAAGCCGGTCCACCTCCGTCACGATCGCGTCGAGATCGATCTCGGGATGGAGATAGAGGTGGTCGGCGCCGCCCCGGAGCGCGATCCGCTCGGCGCGCATCTTGGCTTGCCGCGGCGATTCCTCCCCCGAGACGTAGAGCACCACCCGCCCGTCCCGCGCGAGCGCGCCCGCGAGCTGGAGCGCCAGGGTGGATTTTCCGATTCCCGGATCTCCTCCGATCAGGACGAGCGAGCCGGGCACCAGCCCTCCGCCCAGCACGCGGTCCAGCTCCCCGATGCCCGAGCGGTGCCGCTCCTCCGCGAGGGACTCGATCTCGGTGAGCCGCGTGGGCCGCGCCGCTCCGCTTCCGTAGCCGCGGCGAGACGGGGGTGCCGCGGCGCGCTGCGCTTCCTCCACCGCGGTGTTCCATTCACCGCAATGCGGGCACCGTCCGAACCACTTGGGGCTGTCGTTTCCGCACGCGGAGCAAAGAAAGACCGTGCGGACTGCCGATGAGGCTTCCTTCCTGGCCATGCGCACTCCTCAGAATATGCCGAGCTTGATGTATCGCTTCGGGTTCTTCTTGATGTCCTTCACCAGATCGTTCGTGTTCCGGAGCGTCTCCCGGAGGTCGTCGTAGAGCGTCGAGTCCGCGATCGCCTTCCCCAGCGAGCCCTCCTTGTTGTCGAGGCGTAGGACCACGCGCTGGAGCGCGTCCGCGGTCACGCCGAGCTTCTCGGAGAGATCGGTGAGCCTGCGGGACGCCGTTCCGAAATCCCGAATCGAGCTCCCCACCGCCTCGGAGTTGTTCGACGCGATGCTCTTCATCTGGGACGCCGCCGACTTGAAGTCCAGGATCGCCTGGCGCAGGTCTTCCTGGTTCCGGTCCACCGCGGTGGAGAGCGAGGCGGACATCCGCTCCAGATTCTTCGAGGCGCGTTGCATGGTCGCGGGATCCACCGCGTCCAGGAACTCGTTCAGCCGCGAGGAAAGCTCCGTGGCCTGCGTGATGAGGTCGCCCGCGCCGGAGATCACCTCGGGCACCCCCGACTGGTACCGTCCCGGGATCGGCTTCGAGAGATCGAAGCGGCCGGGGTCGGAGCCCGGATCGAGTGCCAGGAATTTCTCTCCCATGAAGCCGATGTTGGCGATGCGGATCACGGCGTCGGGATGGAGCGCCACGTCCCGCTCCAGCTCGAAGGTCACCGTGACGCCCTGGTCTTGCAGGTGCACGTCGGTCACGGCGCCTTTCTTGACCCCGCGCACCGAGACGGGGTCCCCCTCCGATAAGTTCCCCACCTCCTCGAACCGCGCGACCAGGAGCCGCTTCTTCTTTCCGAGACGGTAGTCCTTGATCCACGCGATCCCGACGAGAAGGAGCGCGAGCGCGACCAGACCCGTGATTCCGACCTGGATGGCCGCGCGGCGCGAGGTGTGGTTCAAGTCGGAAGGAGCGGCCCTTCGGCGCTCCCCTCGATGAACTGCCGCACGGCCGGGTCCCGCGTGGCCTGGATCTCGGCCGGAGCGCCCATGGCGTGGATGCGTCCTTCGTGGAGCATCGCGATCCGGTCGGCGATGTGGTAGGCGCTCCGCATGTCGTGCGTCACCGCGATCGAGGTGATCCCGAGACGCTCTTGCAGCCGGCGAATGAGGCGGTTGATGAGATCGGCCGTGATGGGATCGAGCCCCGTGGTCGGCTCGTCGTAGAGCATGATCTTGGGGTTGAGCGCCAGAGCGCGGGCGAGCGCGGCGCGCTTCTTCATGCCTCCGCTCAGGTTGGAGGGACGCATGTGCTCCACCCCTTCCAGCCCCACGAGCTGGAGCTTCTCGTGCACCACCATCTCCACCTGCGACTCCTCGGCGTCCGTGTGCTCCCGGAGCGGGAGCCCCACGTTTTCTCCGACGGTCAGCGAATCGAACAAAGCTCCTCCCTGGAACAGCATGCCCATCTGCTTCCGTAGCGTGAGCAGCTCGTCGTGCCCGAGCGACGGAACGTCGATCCCGTCCACGAGGACCGTCCCCGCGTCGGGCTGCATCAGGCCCACCACGTGCTTCAGGAGCACCGATTTCCCGGTGCCGCTCCGCCCGATGATCACCACCGATTCCCCGGGTCCGATGGTCAAGCTCACGCCGCGGAGCACCTGCTTCGTTCCGAGGCGCTTCGAAACCCGGTCGATGACGATCGAGGGCTCAGGCAAAGAGCACCCGGAACAGGAACGACGCCAGGAGATAGTCCACGATCAGGATCAGAAGGCAGGACGCCACGACCGCCTGCGTCGTCGCGACCCCGACCCCTTCGGCTCCTCCCTCGCTCCGGAGCCCGTAGTAGCACCCCATCGTGGAGATGATCGCCCCGAAGAACACGGACTTGATCAGCCCCGAGAAGACGTCGCGCAGGTGGA
>VBOR01000048.1 GCA_005893165.1 Candidatus Eiseniibacteriota bacterium
ACTCGCCATTCACCTTCGCCAGTACGAAATTCTGCGTCAGGTAATCGGCTACCTCTTTGTTTCCGTAGGTCTGGCGTTCCATCACTTTGCACCAGCCGCACCAGGTCGTGTAGACGTCCACGATCAGGTGCTTGTTTTCCTTCTTCGCCTTCTCGGCGGCCGCGTCGAACGCCAGCCAGGGAAGCTTCTTCTCTCCCGGCGCCGGCTTGTCCGAGCGGTTGAGCGGACCGGCGGGACCTGAGATCGCCACGGGTGCGGTGAGAAGGGTGACGAGGGAGACAAGGACCGTGGCGTGGAGCGCGAATCTCATCGAGGCTAAGTCCTTTTGCTAGGCTGAATTGTGGTTACGGGTGCCGGGTCGGGACAGCGACACCGAGCCCAAACAGCATACCAGCACCCAGTACCCCGCGGCAATCCCGAATTCTTCAGCTCATTGTGCCCGGCGCGCTTGTGCCGGCGCGGCATCGCGCGCCGCAACCGATCGCCAGGCCATCGCGCTCGCCACGACGGCGAACCCCAGCGAAAACCACGGAATGGCACCGAGCCCGGAGCGGTCCGCGAGAATCCCGCCGATCAGCGGTCCCACGATGGTTGCGAGCGCGTACGTCCCGTTCAGGACTCCAAGCCCTCCTCCCCGCTGCGCCGTCGTCGAGTATTGCGCGGCCAGCGTGCTCGCGCTCACGTTGACCATCCCGTAGAGCGGCATCGCGAAGAGCGTCGCCGCGGCGATGGGACTTCGCGTCACCGCCATGCCCAGGTACATGACGATGTAGAAGGTGCTCCCCACGGCGAGGACGCGGTGTCCTCCGAAGCGGCGCACGAGAGGCCCCACCGCCGGCATGAGCGCGATCCCGAGGAGGGAGGAGACCCCCAGCGCCAAACCCAGCGTGTGCACGCTGGCGTGGAGATGCTCGACGAAGAAGACCGAGAAGAATCCCCACGTGATGTAGTTCCCTGCGACCAGAAAGAAGATCATCACGCACACTTGGAGGAGCCGCGGGTTCTCGTAGAGCGATACGAGATCCTGGACCACTCCCTGGAGCCAGCCGCGGCTCTGACGGACCGCGGGCGGGCGGCGGAAATCGCGGAGTGCTACGGCGGCGACGATCGTGAGCGCCGCAAGAAGCGCTGCCGCGGCCCGGAGCGCCGCGTGGAACCCGGATCCGATCTCCCGATCCAGAAGACGGGAGCCGCCGATGCTTCCCAGAAACCACCCGACACTCTGCGACATGAGGAGGTACGCGAGCGCGTGCTCGCGGCGGTCCGGTCGCGCCAGCGTCACGTAGGTCTTGAGCGAGGGCGCGAGCGTTCCATAGAGGAGCGACGCGAGCGCGGCCCATGCGAGCAGCGCGAGGGCGCTCCGGAACGCCGGGTAGCCCGCGAGTGCCAGGACGTAGCCCAGGAGGCCGACCAGGATGAACGGCTTCAGCCTGCCGGTCACGTCCGAGAGGCCGCCCCAGAAGTTGCTCGCGATGAACGTGCCGAGCGCGGGCACCGCGACCACGGCTCCCACGATCAGGAAGTGCGATTCGCCGAGGGTCTTCCGGACGTACAGCGGCAGAAAGCCCTGGACGAGCGTGAGCGAGAGCCCTTCGAGGAGCGCCGCCGCCCGGATGAGGAAGAGCATGAGCGGCCGAAGCTATCACGGCGCGGGCGGGCTCGTCAGCAGGCCCGCCTCACTTGGTCATGTGGCCGACTGCAAGACTCTCACCGGGAGCACCATGGCGTTCAGCCCCGCGAACTGGAGCTTGCGCTGCAGCTGAACAGCTGCTGTCCGGTGGGGCGCTGGCGCGGTCCATGCTTCTCTGTTACTATCCGACTCCGGCCCGTGACGGGCCGCCACCTTGAAAGCTCGCCGGAACTCAGAGGCCCGCAGAGCCGGGCGGAGGTTCATTCCCATGAGCCGTACCGATACAAAGATTTCGCGCGGGCTCTTCGGCCCGCTGACCGTCCTCGCCGGGGCAGCGGCCCTGTTCGCGATGTCGCTCGTGGGCTGCGCCGGAAAGACCGACGGCACCGCGAACGCGCAGGCCAGCGCCCAGAAGCCGCCCGAGGTCCAGATCCCGTTCAAGATCGGGATCATGACCGGGACCGTCTCCCAGGGCGAGGACGAGTTCCGCGCCGGCCAGATGGTCGTGGCGAAGTACGGCCAGGATCACGTGAAGATGGTCACCTACCCCGACAATTTCATGCAGGAGCAGGAGACCGTCATCGCTCAGCTCGTGGGTCTCTCCTCCGATCCGGACGTGAAGGTGATCGTGGTCGGACAGGCGATCCCGGGCAGCGTGGCCGCGGTGCGGAAGATCCGCGAGAAGCGCCCCGACATCCTGATCGGGATGGTCGAGCCTCACGAGGATCCTGCCATCGTGAACCAGACCGCGGACATCTCCATCCAGCCGGACCAGCTCGCGCGCGGCCGCACCATCATCAACGTCGCGAAGGGCATGGGCGTGACCGACTTCATCCACTATTCCTTCCCGCGCCACATGTCTCAGGAACTCCTGGCGAGGCGCCGCGACATCATGAAGCAGGCGTGCGCCGAGAACGGGATCAAGTTCCACTTCGTGACCGCGCCCGATCCCATGGGCGAGGGGGGCCTGCCCGCGACGCAGCAGTTCGTGATGGAGGACGTGCCGCGGGAATTGAAGCAGTACGGCCCGAAGACGGCGTTCTTCTCCACCAACTGCGGGATGATGGATCCGATGATCCGCACCGTCCTGAACAACGGCGGCTACGTGCCCGAGCAGTGCTGCCCTTCACCGACACACGGATATCCCACGGCGCTCGGCATCGCGATCCCGCCGGACAAGGCGGGGGATTTCGCCTACATCAACGCCGAGAACAAGAAGGTGATCGCGGAGCACCACATGACCGGGCATTTCGCGACGTGGCCGGTGCCCGAGGTGATGCTCTCGATCCGCACGGTCACGGACCTGCTCGTGGATTCGGCGATGAAGAAGGCGGACTACAAGGACGAAGCGACCGTGAAGTCCTCCATGGAGGCGCACGCGGGCGTTCCGATCAAGCTGTCGAAGTACGACGAGAAGAAGGGGAATAGCTACCTGTTCCTGGTGAGCAACATCTACTACTAGACAACCTCACTTCGATACCAAGCGCCGCGCGGGACCACACCCACGCGGCGCTTTTTCTTGCGCAAACCGCTGTCGGGCCTCGGCTTGTTTCTGGATGCGTCCTGGCATAGGCTCTCGCGCCACGATATGACCTCATCCGCCGCTGGCGCGCCTGCCCTCGAGCTCAAAGGCATCGTCAAGGAGTACGAGCAGAACCGCGTCCTGAAGGGAGTCTCGCTCTCCTTCCAATCCCCGGCGGAAGCCATGGAGGCCGGAATCGGGATGGTTCACCAGGAGTTCATGCTCCTTCCCGGCTTCCGCGTCGCGGAGAACATCAAGCTGAACCGCGAGCCCACGCTTCCCAATCCCGCCTCGCGCGTGCTCGGGAAGAAGCTCGAATCCCTGGACGTGGCCCGGATGCGCGCCGACGCCCGTCGCGCGCTCGACGCGGTCGGGCTGGGCATCGACGAGTGGATCCGCGTCGCGGGACTCCCCGTGGGGCACATGCAGTTCATCGAGATCGCCCGTGAGGTGGACAAGGAGCGGCTGAAGCTTCTGATCTTCGACGAGCCCACCGCGGTGCTCACGGAATCCGACGCCGAAAAGCTTCTCGACATCATGCGCGGCCTGGCCTCCAAGGGGCACGCCATCCTCTTCATCACCCACCGCCTCGACGAGGTGCTCGCGGTCGCGAACCGGATCACGGTGCTCCGTGACGGAGAGGTCGTGGGCACCCCGGACCCAAAGACCACGACGGTCGCCCGGATCGCCGAGCTGATGGTCGGACGCCCCGCCGCCATCGCGGCGCAGCGCCGGTTCTTTGCCCCCACCACCGAGCCCGCGTTGGGGATCGAGCACCTGAGAGAGGACATGCCCGGGGAGCGCGTGGAGGACATCTCGCTCGCGGTCCGGCGCGGCGAGATCCTGGGAATCGGAGGGCTGGCCGGGCACGGGAAGCTGGGGATCGCGAACGGCATCATGGGGCTCTATCCCGCGTGGGGACGCGTCGTCTTCGGCGAGAAGCTCTTTCCTCTGAACGAGCCTCGGGAGGCGCTGGAGCGGGGGCTCGCGTTCGTCTCCGAGGACCGGCGCGGCGTCGGCCTTCTTCCCGAGGAATCGGTCGAGCTCAACATCGCGCTCTCGGCGCTGGAAGCGCAGGGCCGCTTCCTCCATCCCTCGCCGATCCCCGCGCTCCAGGTCCTGAACCACGGGGCGATGCACCGGCACGCGCTCGAGATGATCCGGGCGCTGGACATCCGCACCACGGGACCTTCACAACAAGTAAGAAGGCTCTCGGGAGGCAACCAGCAGAAGGTCTGCGTCGCGCGCGCGATGACGCTCCGGCCCAAGCTCCTCTTCGTGTCCGAGCCCACGAGGGGCATCGACGTGGGGGCGAAGGAGCGCGTGCTCGAGATCCTGACGGCCCTGAATCGCGAGCAAGAGGTGACGCTGGTCGTCACGTCCTCGGAGCTGGCGGAGCTGCGCGCGATCTGCGACCGCGTGGCGATCGTCTACCGGGGCAAGGTCGAGGCGATCCTCCCGCCCGATGCGCCCGACGCGGCGTTCGGGCTCGCGATGGCGGGCGAGTCGGCCCGGGCCGCGTGAGACTCCCCGGCACTCTTCGCGAATTCGGAATCCCGCGCCTCCTCATCGCGGTCTTCCTGGCCGTCCTCTTCGGCGTCGCGGTGGCGACGCACATGGATCTCCGCGGCCTCATCTCCGATTCCATTGTGCGCGTGGGCCGGAACGGAATTCTCGTGCTGGCGCTCCTTCCCGCCATCCAGGGCGGGCTCGGGCTGAATTTCGGGCTCCCGCTCGGGATCATCTGCGGGCTGGTCGGCGCGGTCATCTCGTTGAACGCCGGCGTGCACGGCATCTGGGGCGTCGCCATGGCGGCGGGAATCGGCGTGGCGCTCGCCGTTCCCGTGGGCATGGGCTACGGGTGGCTCCTCAACCGCACGCGCGGCCAGGAGATGATGGTCGGGACCTACCTCGGGTTCGCCATGGTCTCGATGATGTCGGTCTTCTGGCTGCTCGCGCCCTTCAAGAATCCCACCCTGGTCTGGGCGATCGGAGGGCGCGGGCTCCGCACGACGCTGAGCCTGGGAGGCATCTACGACAAGGTCCTCGACCGCTGGCTGGAGTTCACGGTCGCGGGGGTGCGGATCCCGGGGGGAACCCTGGTCGTCTTCGGCGGGCTCTCGTTCCTGACATGGCTCTTCTTCCGGACGAGGATGGGAATCAGCATCGCCGCGGCACGCTCGAGCACCCGCTTCGCGCGCGCCGCGGGCATCTCCGACGAGCGCACGCGTCTCCAGGCGACCGTGCTCTCGACGGTGCTGGGCGCGATCGGCATCGTGATCTTCAGCCAGAGCTACGGCTTCGTGCAGCTCTACACGGCGCCGCTCCTCATGGCGTTTCCCGCGATCGCCTGCATCCTGATCGGGGGCGCGACGGTGACGCGCGCCACCATCGGGCACGTCATCGTGGGCACGCTCCTCTTCCAGTCCATCCTCACCGTGGCGCTGCCGGTCACGAGCCAGGTGATCCAGGGGGACATCTCCGAGACCGCGCGCCTCATCATCCAGAACGGGATGATTCTTTACGCGCTGACGCGCGTGGGCAGGGCCTGATGGCGAGGGTGCTCCGCCACCTCGTCCCGCTTCTCTTCCTGGCGCTCTGCGTCTTCGGCATCGTGGTCGCGAAGATCACGGCCCCCTTTCTCCTGAGCGAGATGCTGGTGCGCATCGGACGGAACTCGGTCCTGGTGCTCTCGCTCCTCGTTCCCATTCTCGCCGGTCTGGGGCTGAATTTCGGGATCGTGATCGGCGCCATGGCGGGCCAGATCGGGGCGATCCTGATCGTGAAATGGGGGATTCCCGGGATCGGCGGATTCGGACTGGCGTGGCTCATCGCGACGCCCATCGCGATCCTCCTCGGGATTGCCACCGGCTCCCTCTTCAACCGCGCGAAGGGGCGCGAGATGGTGACCGGTCTCATCGCGGGATTCTTCGCGAACGGCCTCTACCAGCTTCTCTTTCTCTTCGCGGTCGGATCGATCATCCCGTTCCACAACCCGGCGATGGTGCTTCCACAGGGCTATGGGCTCCGGAACACGGTGGACCTGAGCACCATCCAGTACGCGATCGACGATCTCATCAAGCTCCGCTTCCATCTTCAGGGCGTGGAGATCCGGGTCCCGGTCGTCTCCTACGCCCTCATCGCCGCGTTCTGCTTCCTCACGCTCTTCTTCTTTCGCACGCGTCTGGGGCAGCAGTTTCGCGCCATGGGTCAGGACCCGCACGTCGCCGCGATCGCGGGAATCCCCGTGGAGCGAAACCGGATCGTCGCCACCGTCCTCTCCACGGTGACGGCGGCGTGGGGACAGCTTCTCTTCCTCCAGAACATCGGCACCCTGAATACCTACAGCTCGCACGAGCAGGTCGGCATGTTCGCCATCGCGGCACTCCTGGTCTCCGGCGCGACCGTCTCCCAGGCGACCGTGGGGCAGGCGCTCCTGGGCACGGTGCTCTTCCACACGCTGTTCGTGGTTTCCCCGCTCGCGGGGAAGGCCCTGGCGGGCGACGCCCAGATCGGCGAGTACTTCCGCGTCTTCGTGGCCTACGCCCTGATCACCGTGGCGCTGGTCCTTCACGCCTGGCAGTCCGCCCGCGCGGCGCGGGAAGCCCGCAGAGAGACCCGCTAGAATTCGCTATTCCGCACCGACCATCTTCAGGAGCTTCAGGAACCTCGGATCCGAGCGGACGGATTTCCAGCGCGGGGACACCTTCAGCCAGATCAGCGCGCGGTCGTGCGACTGGGCGGCACGGTCCAGATACTGAAAGGCACGATCGAAATTCCCCAGAGCCACGTGGACGGCCGCGACGCCGTAGTGGGACACGTACTTCTTCTTCGCAACGGTCTCGAGATCGGCGAGCATCTTCAGCGCTTCGTCACGGTGACCCGCCCGCGCATGGGTATGGGCAAGCGCCGTGAGGGAATACGTGGCGCCGCCAGTCAGCTGCCTCGTTTTCTCGAACGCGGCGAACGCCTCGTCGAGTTTCCCCAGCTCCTCGTAGACACCGCCGATCTGCCGCTGCGCGGGCACGTAGTCGGGATCCGTCGCCAGAATCCTCTCTATCTGCGCGAGCGCCTCCTCGAAGCGCCCGGCATAGAGTAGATACCCCCCCACGTCGGCGTTCATCACGAGCGAGAGCGGATCCACGGACTGCGCCACGGCGATCTCGGCCATCCCCTCCTCGAAGCGCGCCAGCGAGACCAGGTGGTCCGCATACCAATGGTGGGCGGTCGCGTAGTTCGGGTTGAGGGCGATCGCGCGGCGGTAATCGCGCTCCGCGCCCTCGCGGTCCCACTCGAAGCTACCCTCCACGGTCGCGAGCGATGTGTACGCCTCGGCCGACCCCGGATCGATCTCCAGCCCGCGCAGGGCCGCCGCCTTCGCCTTGGGATAGATCGACATCGAGTCCGCGAGGCTGAAATTCCCGAGCGTGATGTAGTAGTCCGCCAGACCCGCGTAGGCCGGCGCGTAGGTGGGATCGATCTCGATCGCCTCCTGGAAGAAGCGGAGCGCCCTGGCGAGACCCTCCTCCGAGCGCTTCTCCCAGTGATAGCGTCCCTTCAGATACGCGTGGAAGGCGTCGGGATTGATCGCGCCCCGACGCGCCATCCCCGCCTCCTCCTGGGGCGTGATGGTGACCTGGATCTCCGATGCGATCGCCTTCGCGACCTCGCCCTGGAGCGCGAGGATATCCCCCACGTCGCGCTCGTAGGTCTCGGCCCAGAGGTGACGGTCCGTCGCGGTGTCCACGAGGAGGGCCGTGATCCGGACGCGGTTCCCCGAGCGGAGCACCGAGCCTTCGACGATCGCGCTCACGTCGAGGGCGCGGGCGATGTCCCGGAGCGCCGCATGCGCGCCCTTGTAGCGCATCACCGACGTCCGCGAGATGACGCGCAACGAGCGAATCTTCGCCAGGCCCGCGATCAGCGCTTCCGTCATGCCATCCGCGAAATAATCCTGCTCGGGATCGCCGGAGAGGTTTTCGAGCGGGAGCACCGCGACCGAATCGATGCGCCGCCGATCCTGCGCGCGCTCGCTCTCCTCGCGCGCAAAGGAGGCGGGCCCCGACGAGCACACGCGCCCCAGGTCCACGTTCAGCTCGCCCGCGGAGGGGTACCGGCGCTCGGGATTCTTCTCCAGGAGGCGCAGGACGATCCGATCGGTGAGAGACGAGACCGCCGGGTTCCAACGCGACGGCGGGACGGGGTCCCGATGACAGATCGCGTCGATGAGCGCGGGGGCGAGCGACTCCTCGAACGGGAGCTTTCCGGCCGTCATCTCGTAGAGCACGACGCCCAGCGAGTAGAGATCGGTCCTCGCATCGGTCTGGCCCCGCAGAAGCTGCTCCGGCGCCATGTAGGGGAGCGTGCCCGAGACCAGGTTCTCTCCGGTGAACGCCGCCGTCTCGACGCTCTGGGCCACGGGCCCGCGCAGCGTCGCGAGCCCGAAGTCCAGCACCTTCACCCATCCCTTCGGCGTGACCAGGACGTTCTCCGACTTGAGGTCCCCGTGAACGATCCCTTGCTCGTGGGCCTCCTCGAGCGCCTCGACGATCTGACAGGCAATCGAGGCGGCCTCCGACTCGGGAAGACGCCCTGCCGCGATCATCTGCGCCACCGTCCGGCCCGGGATGTATTCCATGACCAGGAAGTCCACGTCCTCCTGGCGGTCGAGATCGTAGATCGTGGCGATGTGGGGGTGGTTCAGGCGCGATAGCGCGAGCGCCTCGCGCCGGAATCGCTCGCGCGCCGCCTCGTCCGAGAGCGCTCCCGGGGGCAGCACCTTGAGCGCCACGTCGCGTCCCAGGCGTTCGTCACGGGCCCGGTGGACCACGCCCATCCCGCCGGCGGCGATCTGCTCCACGATGCGGTAATGGGACAACGTCCTTCCGATCATGACCCGTCACTATAGCCCGGAATTGGGGTACCATTCGACCTCCCATGCCCTTTTCGATCGAAGGCGCCGACCTCGTCACGATCGGCCTGCTCGTGCTCCTCGAAGCGGCGCTGAGCGCGGACAACGCCCTCGTTCTGGCGGTCCTGGTGCTGCCGCTTCCCAAGCGTCAGCAGAAGAAGGCGCTCCAGTACGGCATCGTCGGCGCGTTCGCGTTCCGCGTCCTCGCGACACTCTTCGCCGTGCATCTCATCCATATGGATTGGGTGAAGCTGCTCGGTGGACTCTATCTTCTGTACCTTCCCTTCAAGCACTTCTCGCAGCACGGATCCGGAGGCGGGGACTCCCATCCGCTCGCGAAAACCTTGTTCGGACTCTCCCTCTTCTGGACGACGGTCGTCCGCGTGGAGGGGACCGACATCGTGTTCGCGATCGATTCCATCCTGGTCGCGGTTGGAATGTCGAGGAAGCTATGGGTCATCCTCACGGGCGGGCTTCTCGGGATCGTGGCGATGCGGCTTCTCATCGGGCAGATGCTCTCGCTGGTCGGCCGCTACCCTGCGATCGTGGACGGCGCGTACGTGATCGTCGCCTGGGTCGGGGTGAAGCTGGTTCTGGAGTTCCTCCATGCCCTCCGCGTGATCGGGTTCGAGATCCCCCGCGCGATCTCGATCGGAATCGTCCTCGTTCTCTTCGCGCTGAGCACGGTCTACGCGGTGTTCATCAAGAAGCCCGGGAAGGAGCCGCCGCCGCCGGCCGTGGACCCCTTCATGGACATCCCGGGACCTCCGGCGCGTCCGAAGCGGAGAGGATCGGAGAAGGGATGAGCCACCCGCGCGCACTTCCGTCCGCCCCCCTGCGATATTCCTTCGCGCTGCTCGCGTCCCTGTGCGTCTTGCTTCCCGCCGCTCCGGCCCGCGCGGCGCTCCCCTCCTACGAGGAGGAATCGAGCCTTCTCTCGAGCGTGCCTGGAACGGACGACGGCTCGATCGCGGCGATGCTGAATCCCGCGCAGTGGGGGAACCTCGAACGATCGGAGACGTCATTCTGGTGGTCCGACCGCCAGGCTGCGGGGCACCGGCGGGAGGACTACGGCGTCTCGCTGGGACGGACGCTGGGATTCTCGTACCGGCACCGGATGCTCCCGGCGCCCGGTGGAGCACGCGGCGTCGGCGACTATCAGATCGGCCTCGGCTGGAGCGATCCGCTCGGCGCGGGAGGGCTGTCGTACGGATTCTCCGGGCCGGGGCGCTCCGCCTTCGACCGGAAGAACTTTCTCGCGCTGGGGAGGATCGTCCGTCCGTTCCCCTGGCTCTCCGTGGGCTCGACGGGAAGGATCGCCTCCGGGGAGCGCCAGGGGCTTCTGGATCTCGGGCTCCGCCCGCTCTCCGACCCTCGCCTTCTTCTCTTCGCGGGATACGCCCTGGAGCCCAACCGTCACTGGGACCACGGCGATCTCTCGGGAGGCGTGGCGGTCCGGCCCATCCCGGGGCTCGAGGCGGCGGGAAGATGGAGCGAGCACGACCGCGTTCAGCTCACCCTGGGCGTGACCCTCGCGCGCACGGGGTTCCGCGCGCACTCCCGGTACGAGCACTCCGATCGCGCCGCCACCGAGTACGTCGTGCGGATGAATCCGCCGGTCCGCGGCATGGATCCCGAGGCACGTCTCCTCGCGCGCCGCCGGTTCCTCGAGATGGATCTGAAAGGGGAGGCGGCCTATCAGTCCTACCGCTACTTCGACGTGAGCTCGCTTCCGCTCCGGCGGATCCTGGACGACCTCACGCTCGCGATCGAGGATCCGACCGTGGCCGGGGTGGCGGTCAATCTCTCCGGATTCGACGCCAACATCGAGATCGTCTGGGAAGTCCGCGAGAAGCTGCTCGCGCTCCGGCGGGCCGGGAAGAAGTCGGTCGTCTACCTCGACCGGCCGGGAGCCAAGGACTATTACCTCGCGACGGCCGCGGACCGCATCCTCATGGATCCGTTTGGAATGCTCACGATTCCGGGCGTCTCGACCACGAAGACCTACCTGAGGGGCACGCTGGAGAAGCTGGGGCTGGGGTTCGAGGAGTGGCGCTACTTCAAGTACAAGTCCGCGCTCGAGACGCTTTCGCGCCGCGACATGTCCGAGCCGGACCGGGAGCAGCGCGCCGACCTGGTGCGGGCGATGTACGAGGAGATGGCGGACGGAATCACGAGCTCCGGAAGGATGAGCCGGGCCCAGTACGATCTGACGGTGAACGAGGAGCCGGCCCTCATGCCCAAGAGACTCCTCGAGCTCGGGTGGATCGACGCGATCGCGGGACCCGATTCGCTGCGCGAAGTGGCGAGGAGCGTCGCCGGCCGGCGGGTCGCGTTCGCCACGCCGCGTTCGCTGCGGCTCCGCCGCTGGCAGCCGGACGAGGTGTGGGGACCCAGGCCCACGATCGCGCTGGTCTACGCCATCGGAGAATGCGCCATGGACACGGGGATCCGGGGGCGGACCACCTCCAAGGCCCTGAAGGCATTCCGGGAGCGCCGGGACGTGAAGGCGGTCTCTCCCTTTACGATCACCGGGTCCATCGGGGTCATCGGTGGCTGGATCTGGGACGAAGGGCTGGGGAAGAAGCTCGGCATGACCACCGACCGCGTGCAGATGGGAAAGAGCGCGGATCTCCTGGGCGGCCTCACCCTTCCTCTCATAGGACTCCAGATCCCGGAGCGGAACCTGGACGACCGCGAGCGCGTAGTGGTGAAGCGCGGCATCATGGATCTCTACGACGAATTCACGACCCACGTCGCGCAGGGGCGCGGTCTCCCTGTGGAGCGCGTCCGTGAGATCGCGCAGGGCCACGTGTACGCGGGCAGGAAAGCGCTGGAGCTCAAGCTCGTGGACGAGATCGCGGGCCTCGATCGCACGATCGAGGAGGCGAAGGCCGCTGCTGGAATCCCGAGGGGCCGGCGTGTCCGCATCGAGGAGTATCCCAGGCAAAGGCTCTTCCGCTTGCCGAGCCTTCCTGGGTCCGTGGCGTCGAGGCTCGGTCTCGGATCGAGGGACGGGCTGGCCGCGCCCGTCGCGCCGGAACGCCGGACCTACGAAGAACAGGGGCTTCGATCCATGCTCATGAGCCCCGGAATCCCGCTCCTGCTCACGCCCGCGTCGCTACTCCCGGACGAACCGGTGGCCCGCTAGAGGAAGGTCTCATGCACAGCTTTACGGTCGCCACCCTCTACCTGATCGTCGGCGGGCTCGTCTTCCTCCTCGGCATCGTGATCCTGCGCGAAGCGCCTCGGGAGAAAGCGAACCGGGCCACCGCCCTCATGCTTTTCTTCGGCGGCCTGGGCTCCGTGCTGGGCGCGATCGGGTTCATCCTGGAGGGAGCGGGAGGAAAGAAGCTCTCGGGCGGGACGGATCTCCTACGCTCCTTCAATTATCTCTGGGAGCTCTTCTTTCCCTCGCTCCTCTACTTCGCCTGCGTGTTTCCGTCGGAGAACCGGCTCGTGCGTCGCGTGCCCCTCGCGGGCCTGTGGATCTTCGCCCCGCACGTCTTCCATCTGGGGATCATGCTTCTCCAGACGCAGGGAGCGGTATTCGACAAGCCCATCGCCTGGATGTCCCGGAACACGATCGGCTCGACCATCGTGCACGTGCTGCGCGTGCCGACGGAGCTCCTCTTCGGATTCCACGTGGTCCTCTTCTCCGCGGTGAATCTCCTCTACATCGCGGCCGCGCTCACGCTGCTCTGGCTGAGCTACCGGCGAGCCACGAACACCCGGATCCGGGCACAGCTCCGCACCATCTTCTTCGGTCTGGCCTCCTGCGCCGGCCTCTACGCGGTCGCGGTCCCGATTCCCACGCTCCTCAACCATTCCTGGCCGCCGCTCACGCGCTCGACCCTGATCGTGGCGGCCCTCGTCCTCGGCTCCGCGGGGATCGCCTACTCGATGGTGCGCTACCGGTTCCTCGACGCCAAGCTGATCGCGCGGAAGTCCATCCTCTACGCGCTCACCTCGGCGTTCCTGGTCAGCGTCTATCTCACCGTCATCCGTCAGCTGGACGCGCTGCTCCAGTCCGTGACGGGATTCGACGTCACGGTATTCGAGACCGCGATCCTCCTCATCGCGCTGGTGCTCTTCCAGCCCGTGGTTTCCTGGCTGGAGGAGGCGCTGGAGAAGTTCTTCCTGCGCGAGCGAAGCGACCACCGGACGCTCCTTCGCCGCATGAGCGGCGAGGTGCTGACGATGCTGGATCTGAGGTCGCTCGCCGACGCCGTCGTGGAGACGCTCCGCGAGGGAGTGTCCGCCCGGACCACGGTGCTTCTCATCGCGCCCGGGGCGCGCGATCCGGTGGCGCGCGGCTTCGGGGGACGCGTGGATCTGGAGGCGATCGCCTCGATCCCACGCACCTCCCTCGATCGCTTCACCGAGGGGCTCTCCATGGTCCGCCACGAGGAAATGCGCGACCTCGGGGCCGAGCGGAACGAGAACGGAGGGCTGGATCCGCTTCTCACGACGGACCCCTATCTGGTGCTCCCGCTGCGGCACGCCGGACAGTTCCTGGGTCTCATCTCACTGGGACGGAAGATCACGGAGACGCGCTACACGGCGGAGGAGATGTCCCTTCTGGAAACGCTCGCCAATCAGACGAGCGTGGCCCTGAAGAACGCCCTCCTCTACGAGGAGAACCTCGCGAAATCCGTGCTCGAGGAGGAGCTCGCGGTCGCGCGCCGGATCCAGCAGCAGTTCCTGCCCAGGCGCCTTCCCGAGATGGGCCGGTTCGGGATCGCGGCGATGAACGTGCCCAACAAGCAGGTGGGGGGCGACTACTACGACATCGTGGACGTGGGCGCGGGAAGCTACCTCATCACCATCGCCGATGTGGCGGGCAAGGGCGTGCCCGCGGCGCTTCTCGCCTCCATGGTGCAGGCGTCGGTTCGTACCCAGGCGCAGGATGGCAAGCCGGTCCGGGAGATGATGGACCGCCTGAACCGGCTCGTCTTCGACGCGACCCCCGACGACCGGTTCGCCACCTGCTTCCTGGCGCGCGTTTCCGCGGCCGGCCTGGACCTCTCGTTCTCGAACGCGGGCCACAACTATCCGATCCTGCTCCCCGCGCGGGGCGGCAGCCGCTTCCTCGATTTCGGCGGCATCCCGCTCGGGATCGACGCGGAGGCTGCCTACGGCGAGACGAGCACGCCGCTCGCAATTGGAGATGCGCTGATCCTCTACACGGACGGCATCACCGACGCCCGGAACCGCGCGATGCAGGATTACGGGGAGGAGCGCCTCTTCGAGCTGGCGGGCGGCCTCTCCAGGGACCTCACGGCCCGGCAGATGCTGGAGGCCATCTCGGCCGACGTTTCGCTGTTCACGCAGGGCGCCGAGCAGGCGGACGACATCACCCTGGTCGCCCTGAAAGTGCTGTGAGACCGCCCCCGTTTGCGCACCTTCCATTGACGAAGCCGTTTCGGGTTCTGATACAGTAGCCCGCATGGGAGCCGGCAGGCCGACACCCCAAGCGGACGAGAACGGCGCCATCACCCTCACGATCGGCAGCCGTCTCGAGCTGCTCTCGCTCGTCCACGCCCTCATCCGCGAGCTTACCGGGCAGTACGATTTCGAGGAGAAGATGGTGGACGAGGTCACGTACGCCGTGATCGAGGCGGGCACCAACGCCATCCAGCACGGGAACGTCTTCGCGGCCGACAAGTCGGTGACCTTCATCTTCCAGGTAAGCGCCACGGAGATTGCGGTGCGCGTGGACGATCATGGCCGCGGATTCGACGCGTCGAAGGTCCAGAACCCCACCGATCCCTCGAACCTTCTCGATCCTCACGGGCGCGGCATCTACCTCATGCGCGAGCTCATGGACGAAGTGACCTTCGAGACCCGTGCCGACCACGGCACGACCGTGACGCTGCGCAAGATGCGGCCCGTCGCGGCTCAGTGATATACATGCCCGCGCTGGACGTGTCTTAGGGGGAATCTGAGAGTGCCAGGGAGGGGGAGCGGTGTCTCCCGTGGAACATTTATCTTCACCATTTTCGAGGGAGACACCGCTCTCCCTCCGCTACATCCGCAGCTTTACCCAGGACGCGTCAGCCCACGCGCGGTCGTAGATTCTCGAGCGTGCGCTTCACGGCAGGATAAATCTGCTCGAACGCCGCCACCACGCGCGGATCGAACTGCGCGCCGGCCGCCCGCCGAAGCTCGGCGAGCGCCTCCTCCTCGGGGAGCGCCTCGCGGTAGGGACGGCTCGAGGTCATGGCATCGAACGCATCCGCGACCGCCATGATGCGCGCCTCGATCGGAATCTCTTCCCCCTTGAGCCCGTCCGGGTATCCCCTGCCGTCGAACTGCTCGTGGTGGTGCCTCACCCCGGGAAGGAGCGGGTGGAGGAGCGCGATCGGCCGGAGGATGTCCTCCCCGATGAGGACGTGCATGTCCATTTTCTCCCGCTCCAGCGGATTCAGGCGACCCTTCTTCGCGAGGATCGTCTCGTCCACCGCGATCTTCCCGATGTCGTGCAGGAGGCAGGACCGGTGGATCAGGTCCAGGGCTTCGGTGGGCAGCCCCAGCTGCTTGCCGATGGCTTCCGAGTAGGCGGCCACGCGCACCGAGTGCCCCTCGGTGTAGGGATCCTTCGCTTCGAGTGCCATGGTCAGCGAGACGATCACGCTCATGAAGAGGTCCTCCAGATCCTCCCGGAGGTGCTCCTCCTGGATCGCGACGCCGGCCAGGGTCGCCAGATTCTCGAACGCCTCGATGTGCTCGGCCCTGACGTGGACCGCCCGGCGGTTGTTGACCAGGAGCGCCCCGACGCTCTGGTCCCGGATGCGGATCGGGGCGAGCGCGCCCCAGTTCATCCCCGCGGCGAGAAGGAACTCGCCCGCCCAGGGATTCCGCTGCGCTCTCTTGAACAGGGTGACCTGATCCCGCGCGTGGAGCGTTTCCAGAAGCCCCGAGCCCGAGACCGAGAGCGTGTAGTCGTCCCATTCGGCCAGCCCGCCGTGCGCCACGCGGAAGACATAGTCGCCCGAGGAGTCCCGGACCAGGACCGCGACCCCGTCCGCGTGGAGCAGCGTCCGCACCCCTTCGATCACGGCGACGAATGGAGAGGCCTGGCCCTCGATCTGGCCCAGGGAGCGCGCGACCTGATTCAGCATGCGGAGAGTCGCGAGAGGGCCCGGAAGCTGGGTGGGTTCGGGGATGGAAAAGGGTCGGGTCGGTCTGCTTCTGGTCTGCATGGGCCTCGTCCGCCGGAAGGCAAGGCCTGCCGGAGCCGATCGGGTACGCCGCTCGAGAACGTCTGGGATCCGGAGGGCACCCCCATGGGCCCCCGCGTGAAATGAATCGGCAGAACGAGGGGAAATATTTAGCGGCTAGCCGACGACCGGAAGGAAATGGGAGAGGAAGGAGACGAACCTCGGGAAGAGGTCGCTCACGAGGAGAATCCCGAAGAGAATGAGGATCACCCCGCTCGCGATCTCGATCGTCCGGAGCTGGCCCCGGATCCGCCTCGAGGCGGCGAGGAAGGAATTCAGCGCGAGCGAGGCGATGAAGAAGGGCACCGCGAGCCCCAGCGAATAGACGGAAAGCAGGAGGATCCCCGTCCCCACGGTCTTGGCGGTGCTGGCGTAGATCAGGATCGAGGCGAGGATGGGACCGATGCAGGGGGTCCAGCCTGCCGCGAAGGTGATGCCCACCAGCACGGATCCCAGGATGCCGAGCGGCTTCGTGGTGAGCTGCTTCTTCCGCTCGCGCGAGAGCGCGGGGATCGGGATCCATCCCGTCAGGAAGATCCCGAAGAGGATGATGAGGACTCCGCCCACGCGCCGCACCAGGTCTTGATGCTCGCGCAGGAACTGCCCCGCCACCGTCGCGGTCGCCCCCAGAGCGATGAAGACGAGGGAGAAACCGAGAATGAAGGCGAGCGAATGGATCATCGTGAGCCGCCGCACGCGCGGGCCGGCATGGGCCGCGGTCAGCTCGTCGAAGGAGACTCCCGTGATGAAGGTGATGTACGAGGGCACGAGCGGCAGCACGCAGGGCGAGACGAAGGAGACCAGCCCCGCGAAGAACGCGGCGAGAAGGGATACCTCGTTGACCTGGGACTCGAACACGGGCGCGCTACGTCGCGAGGAGCGGCTGAACCGCCTCCTCGAAGGTCTTCTGCTCCACGCGTCCCATGAATTTCTTCACGATCCGCCCCTGCCGGTCCAGCACGAAGGTCGTGGGAATTCCGATGATGCCCCCGAACCGGCGCGCCGTGTCCGCGTTGGCGAGAAGCATGGGATAGTTCACGTTGAACTCCTCGGCAAAGGGCTTCACCGCGGAGGCTCCCTCCGCGTCGAGGGAGAGTCCGACCACCAGGAGGCCCTTGTCGCGGTATTTCGACTGGAGCCGCACGAGGTCGGGCACCTCGGCCCGGCACGGCCCGCACCAGGTGGCCCAGAAGTCCAGGATCACGACCTTGCCCGTGAAATCGGACAACTGGGCCTTCTTCCCCGAAAGGTCCATCAGCTCGAAATTCGGGGCCTTCGATCCGACCTCGCCCGCGTTGGATGGAACGGCGCGGCCGCCCCCTTCGGGCGCGCGCCGCGCGCAGCCGAACGCGAGGAGGAGCGCCACGATCAGGGTCGCGGCTCTCAGGGCTGGGATCGAAGCTCTAGAGGATCGGATAGTACTTCTCCAACTCGTAATCGGTGATGCGCGTCCGGTAGTCGTCCCACTCGATGCGCTTGTTCTCGATGAATTTCGTGAACACGTGGTCCCCCAGCGCTTCCTTGACGAGCTTGGACTTCTCGGTCAGCTCCAGCGCCTCGATGAGGCTCCCGGGGAGGCTCCCGATCTCGAGCTCGTCGCGCTCCTTGGCGCTCATCTCGTAGATATCCTCTTCCACGGGCGCGCGAAGCGTCAGGTTGGCGTCCATTCCCTTGAGTCCCGCGGCCAGGCAGATCGCGAAGGCGAGATAGGGATTGCACGCGGGGTCCGGGCAGCGAAGCTCGATCCGCGTGGCTTTCTCGTGGCCTGGCTTGTAGTTAGGAACCCGGACCAGGGCGGACCGGTTCCGCTGGCCCCAGGCGATGTAGACCGGAGCCTCGAATCCGGGAACGAGCCGCTTGTTTGAACAGCGACTGGTGGATGTGCATGCCGCTGCCGTTCTCGCCGTAGACCGGCTTCGGCATGAAGGTGGCGTAATAGCCTCCCTGCCGCGCGATCTCCTTCACGACGTAGCGGTAGGTGATGCACTGATCCGCCATCTTGAGGGCATCGGCGTACTTGAGATCGATCTCGTGCTGGCTGGAGGCCACCTCGTGATGGGACGCCTCCACGGAGATCTCCATCGCCTGGAGCGCTTCCACCGTGCGCGACCGAAGCTCCGTTCCGATGTCGTCGGGAACCTGGTCGAAGTAGCCGGCGGAGTCGAGGAGCGTGCGGTCCTTGAGCCCCTTGAAGTAGAAGTACTCCGCCTCCGGCCCGAGATAGAACGTGTACCCCTGCTTCTCGATCCGCTTCAGCGCGCGCTTCAGCACATGGCGCGTGTCGCCCGGATACGGGCTTCCGTCGGGATTCAGGATGTCGCAGATCAGGCGGCCGACGTTCTCGCCGTTGACCTTCCAGGGAAGCATCTGGAAGGTGCTCGGGTCGGGCATGGCCACGAGATCGCTCTCGTAGATCCGCGCGAAGCCTTCGACGGAAGAGCCGTCGATCCCGACGCCCTCGTCGAGCGCCTCTTGGAGCACGCGCAGGGTGATTCCGACACTCTTCAGCTGTCCCAGGATGTCGACGAACCAGAGGTGGATCATCTCCACCCCGCGCTCCTCGCAGAACTTCACGATCTCCTTCGTCGACTTCAAACTCTCCATTCCCGGTTTCCCTCCTTCGTCCCTAGGGGCCGCAGGGGCCGCGCCTCGCCGCTGCTTCTCTTGTCCCTGCTTCGCTCGCCGCTGTTTCATCGCCGCAGCAACATCGCCATGTCCCGCTCCGATCGGAATCCGAAACGCTCGTAGAAGCCGTGCTTGTCCTTCGTGAGGAGGAGGAAACTCGTGACCGTCGCGAGATCCGGATGGTCCAGCACGTACTGAACGAGCCGCGCGCCGATGCCGCGGCCCTGATGCGACGGGCGGACGATCACGTCCCAGATCGTGGCCCGGTACGTCCGGTCGGAGATGACCCGCGTGAATCCGACGAGCGTCCCCTCGTCCCACGCCGTGACGACGGGGTGGGAATACTGAAGCGCGCGCTCCACGCCTTCGCCGGAGCGCTCCAGCGCCCACCATGCGGTCTTGTAGAGCTCGAGCAATTGCCTGACATCGACTCGCGCGCGGTCGTCCGTGATCTCGATCGGCATCGTGGTACGCGGTGTGTTCGTCAGTTGCGGCAAGACAGGACGATAGCCCTCCCATGCCGGGTCGTCAATATCGTTATACTGCGCGCATGAAGCACCTGCGCCGGACGCTCACCTTCCGAATCCCCGCCCGCATGGACTTCGTGAACATTACGCCGCAAGTCGAAGAGGCGGTGCGCGAGAGCGGCGTTCGGGAGGGACTTTGTCTCGTGAACGCGATGCACATCACCGCGAGCGTGTTCATCAACGACGACGAGCCCGGCCTTCACGAGGACTACAAGCGCTGGCTCGAGGAGCTGGCGCCGCACGATCCGAGCCCGGAGCGCTACCGGCACAACCGCACCGGCGAGGACAACGCCGACGCGCACCACAAGCGCCAGATCATGGGGCGCGAGGTGGTGGTGGCGATCACGGACGGTGCCCTGGATTTCGGGCCGTGGGAGCGGATCTTCTACGGCGAGTTCGACGGACGCCGGCCCAAACGCGTCCTGATCAAGATCATCGGCGAGTAGTTTCGGAGGCCCGATTCGGCGCGTCCTCATGCGAAATCTTTCGCGTGGCAATCGGACCCGGAGGCGCTCAGACTTCCGGCCATGCGCCCCCTCCTCCGATCCTCCCGGCGCGCCGAAACAGTCGTCGCACTCCCCCCGATCGATGTGTGGCATGCCTTCACCCGCTCCGAGCATCTGGACTACTGGTTCGGGGACGCGATCGAAATCGACCTCCGGGTGGGCGGCGCCTACATCGTCCGCGGCACGTTCGGGATTCGCCTGGATTCCACCGTGGAGCGGCTCGTCGAAGGGCGGAGGCTGGTGCTGCGGCCCACGCGCCGCGGCGACGACGCCCGGATCGAGGTGGATCTGGTGAAGCTCGCGGGGGCGGAGACGCGCGTCTCGGTTGCCGATCCCGACTCCGAGGACGAGGGCCCCTGGAGCGAGGCGCTCGAGAATCTCCAGTCCGTGTGGGAGCGAGGGGTCGACCTCCGCGAGGCGCGCAAGGCCGTCATGGGAATCGGCCCGCGCGACATCACGCTGTCCGAGCGGCCGATCGCCGGGGTGCCTCCCGGACTCGGCGTGCGCTTGGCGGCGGTCCTCGGGGGCGGACCCGCCGAGGGGGCAGGGCTCATGCCCGGAGACGTGGTCGTCTTCATCGAGAGCGTCCCGGTGAGGGACGGCGAGGACCTCGTGCGGGCAATCCGGACGCGGAAGCCAGGAGACCGGGTCCTGGTGCGCGCCGTTCGGAACGGTGAAGAGGTTCAGGCCCCGGTGACGCTGGGGTGCCGGACCGGTCGCGACGAGCCGCCCCCCACGCGCGAGCGTCTCATCAAGACCATGCGGAGCGCGATCAAGCAGGCGGATGCCAAGCTCGAGGCGGCGGTGGCGGGGCTTTCCGACAAGGACGCCAATCGCCCCGAAACTCCCGATGCCTGGTCGGTGGCACAGGTTCTGGTACACCTCTCTCTGGTCGAGCGGATGCTCCAGTGCTGGCTGGACCAGGCGGCGCGCGGCGAGCGTCCCACGGTGAGCAGCGATCCCTGCACGAACGCGAGCCGGATCGCGGGGGTGCTGGAGCGCCGGCCCGGCGTCCAGGAACTCCTGGACCGGATCCGCCAGGATGAAGAGGAGACGATCGCGTTTCTCACGCACCTGCCGGCGAGTGTGGGCGCCTTCAAGCCGCGCTGGTCCCGCGTGGCGTGCATCGCGCTCGATCATCACACGCACAGCGAGGACCATCTCGGCCAGATCGCCCGGATCCGCTCCGCGATCGGCGCCTGACTCGCTCCCGCGGCTCGGCCGGCTCACCCCAGCCGCTCGGCCAGGAGCAGCGTCATCGCGAGATGCTCCGCGATCTCCAGCCTCGAGAGCGCTTCCTCCACGCTTCCGCCCACCGCCAGGGCTCCATGGCTCCGCAAGATCAGTACGTCGCAGGCCGGGGTGCCTTCCTGTCCCAGGAGCGCCGCCGCCACCGCCTTGGCCAGACTTTCGGTGCCGGAGGGCGCGTAGGGCACGACGGCGAGCGCGTGGATCGCGTCGCGGGCCTCGTCCAGAGCCTTGAGATTGGGCGCCTCGCCGCGGATCGCGAACGCGGAGAGCCCGGGCGGATGCGCGTGCACCACCGCCTCGACGTCCGGGCGCACCGTGTACGCGGCGAGGTGGGCACGGTGCTCGGTGGATGCCGCGACGCGCCCCTGGGAATCGAGCGGCTCCCCCAGCGCCAGATCGACGAAATCGCGCGGGGTCAGGTCCCCTTTCCTTCTGCCGCGGCGCGTGATCAGGATCCGGTCCGGCGTGATGCGCGCGCTCAGGTCCCCCTCCGCCGCCACGATCATCCCGCGGCGTTCGAGCACCCTTCCGGCACGCATGAGATCGTGCGCGAGCGCCGCCCGCAGCGCGTGCACTCGCGCGGCCGCGGCCGCCTTTCCGACACCCGAGCCGATTCCCGGCTCGCGCCGCTCTCCCGCGCCGCCGTCTCCGGCGGCTCCTCGACCGGGTCTAGATTTCGCCAAGGGCTCCGCTCTCCAGCGCCGTGATGGCCGCGGGCAGGGCGCGAACGATGTCGCCCGCGATGAGACCCCACATGCCGAGCCGCCGCGCCGCGACGTCCCCCGCGAGGCCATGGAGGAAGCACCCCAGCACCGCCGCCTCCTGGGCGTCCACTCCCTGGGCGATGAGGCCGGCGATGGTCCCGGTCAGCACGTCTCCCGCTCCCGCCGTGGCCATGCCGGGATTGCCGGTGCCGTTCAGGATCATGGGCTCGGCGAGAACCGCCGTGATCATGGGTGTGGACTTCAGGCACACGATGGCGTGGCTCTCGTCCGCGAACCGTCTCGCCCACCGCGCCGGATCGCGCGCGATCTCGGCTATGGATTGTCCGCTCAGCCGTGCCGCTTCGGCATAGTGCGGCGTCAGCACCACCGGTCCGTGCATGCGATGGACCCCAAGACCCTCGAAGGCGTTCAGTCCGTCCGCGTCCAGCACGAGAGGCGCCTCGACGCGCTCCACCAGTTCGCGCGCCAGCTCCAGGGTCTCGGGGTTCCTCGAGAGCCCGGGGCCCAGCGCGATCACGTCGGCGCGAAGGGCCTCGGCCAGGATCTCGTCGCGCGCGCTCAGGGCGAGGGATCGCTGCGAGGTCTCCGGGAGCCCGCGCTTCACCACCTCCGCCACGCGCGCTTCGAGGGGATCGATGCAGCTCACCGGCACCGCCGCGACGACGTACCCCGCGCCCACGCGGAGCGCCGCCTCCGAAGCCATGCCCACCGCGCCCACCAGCCCCGCGCTCCCGCCCACGACGAGCACCCGGCCCACCGAGCCCTTGTGCGCATCCATGGGCCGGGTCGGGAGCACGCCCCGGGCCCAGTCCGGGTTCACGGTCAGCATGGAGGGGATCGTCTCGTCGATCACGGCCTGCGGGATTCCGATATCCACCACCTCGACCTGCCCCGCGTGCGAGCGGCCGGGCTCGAGCTTGAGCCCTCGCTTCAGGAGCTGCAGCGTGACGGTGAACTCCGCGCGGATCGCCGGAAGCTCCACGTAGCCGCTGGAGGCGTCGAGCCCGGAGGGGATGTCGATGGAGGCGATGGGCCGTTCCGTGTGTTCCGCCATCTCGATGGCGGCCCCCACGGCACCCCGTGGCGCGCCCTTGCTTCCCGTCCCGAGAAGCGCGTCCACGAGGAACACGGCCTCGTGCGCCGCGAACGCGGCCTCGCTTCCCGGCCCCCACGCGCGCTCATCGGGCAGGAACGTGACGGGAATGCGCTCCTTCTCGCAGGCGGCGTGGTTCTGGGCGGCCTCGCTGGCGAGCGCGTCCTCCTCCGCGGCGACGAGAACACGAACCGTGAAGCCCGCCGCCTTGAGATGCCGGGCGCAGACGAAGCCGTCGCCGCCGTTGTTCCCGCGCCCCGCAAGCACGATCGCGCGCCCCCGCGTGGGACGGGCGGCCGTCGCGGGCCGACGGCGCATGGGTCCGGGCTTCTGCGCGGTCATGCCGCGCCACCACGTGACGATGGCCCGGGCGGATTCCTTTCCGGCGCGCTCCATCAGCGTGGCCGCGGACACCCCTCTCGAGATCGCGGCGTGATCGACCGCGGCCATCTCGCTCGCGGTGACCAGGCGGGGTCCGCCGGGCAGGCGCACGTCAGTCCTCGACGAGAACGACCGCGACGGCGTGCTTGGCGGCGTGGGAAAGCGAGAGATCGACGCGCCGGGTTCCCACGAGCTGGCGCGCGGCGCCATGGAGCTGCACGGCGGGGCGTGGACCCTCGCTTCGGACCACTTCCACCTCGCGCCAGATCGAGACGCGCCCCACCTTGAGCGCCTTCGCGAACGCTTCCTTGGCCGCGAAGCGCACCGCGAAGGATTCGGCCGCGCGAGCCCGGGGCGTGCAGTAGGCGATCTCCTTGGGCGTGAAGATCCGCTCGAGAAAGCGCGGGCCCCAGCGCTCGATGGCGCCGGCGATGCGCCCCACTTCCACGATGTCCACCCCCACGGAGACCATGCCGGCGGCGGCCCGCCTAGTCCGAGCCGTTCAGGCGGTCCACGATCTCCACCAGATCGTAGACGTCGTTCAAGTCGTAATCGGCGCCCGAGTGCTCCGTACCGAAGGTGTCGCCGTAGCGCGCGAAGGCCGTTCGGATGCCCAACTTCGCCGCTCCCACCACGTCCCGCTCCGGCCAATCCCCCACCATGATGGCCTGGGACGGCCTGACGTTCAGAAGCTCCAGCGCCCGCGCGAAGGGCTTCGGGCTGGGTTTTCGCTCGCCGGTATCCTCGTACGCCACGACGGGATCGAAGAGATGCTGCAGCTGGAGCTGTGCAAGCCGCATCCAGGCCTGAAGCCGCGGCGCGTCGGACACGACGGCCAGCTTGAGCCCGCGCTTCAAGATTTCCATCAAGGTCAGGTTCACGTGCGGATAGAGCACGAGGTAGGAATCGCGGGCGCGGCGGTACGCCACGATCCCGCTCGTGAGGAGTTTGTAGTCGATCGCGCCGAATTCCTCCTTGAGGAAGAGATCGAACACTTGCTGGTATTCGATCCCTTCGCGATCGTACACGCGATAGATCTTCTGGGAAGCCTCGGCGCGCGTGAGCTTCAGGCCCGCGTCGATCATCCCGTCGACGGCAGCGTCGATTGCCGCCCGCTTCATCTTCATGAAGTCGGTGAGCGTGTTGTCGAGATCGAAGATGACGGCTCGGATCAAGGTCTGCCTCCTGAAACGTTTGACGCCGAGAGGGAGCGGTTTGGCGCTGGCTCACCCATCGGCGTCGAGGACCCGATTCGCGCGTTATCGTTCACGCATCGAAGGCGGTTTTCGTGAACGTGCTTATTTCTGCGATTGACCCACCATCTTGCCGAGGCTGATCTCGCCGTTATCGATGCGAACGTTGAATCCGCATATCGGATTGGTGCAGACCCAGGCTTTGAACGTGATCGGGGCGCCGTCCCTGCCGTAATCCGAGAGCGGAATCAACACCCCGTTATTGCATTTCCGGCAGTCGGGCAACTTCACTTCCATGAGCCCACTCCTCCCCCCACACAGGCTTTCTTCGCACTGCGGGAGATTTTCTCCGCCCCGGCGTGCGTACTCTCGATAGTCCGATTCTGGCAAAGCGGGTGTCAAGTCAAATCACGATCTATCAACAGTCTGGCTGAGCTATGATGCCCCAAAACCCCGCCGCAGACGGTTGCGGCGCCTTTCCGATGCCAGCCCCGAGCGCTGATGGGCACCGACTTCGCCACTTATCTTCAAAACCTACAGACGTTTCTCTCGCTGCCTCGAGAGACCGTGCCTCAGCTCACCGCCTCCGAGACCCGGAAGGCCCTGCAGTGGGCGGGACAGGCGCTTGGTCTGGAATTCACTGAAGTCGAAGGAGTTGCCCCCACCTTTCTTCTCCTGCCCGCCGCGGGGGGGGTTCCCACGATGGTCCTGTTCGCCTCATGGCACGCGGAGGCCCTCCCCGTCCAGCCCGCCGCGGTCGAAGGTGGCGAGCGTCTCGCGCTGGCGACGGCCCTCGCGGGCCTGGGACGAGAGGCGGGAAGCGCCTCGAACGGCGGGGCCCCGGCCTCGATCGTCGTCGTTCCGGGAACGACCCAGGGCTCTCTGGTGCTCGCGGATACGCTGCGCGAGCACCGCGCGCGTCTTCGCGCTCCGGTCGCGTTCTGGCCGCGCATCACGCCGCGCGCGCCGCGCCGGAGGCGCATCTTTCTCGGGTCGAGGGGAAGGGTCGTGCTCGGGATCTGGGAAACCGGCGTGAATGCGTACCGGCTCCGGGACCGGATGGTCGAGGAGCTTCGCGCGGATGCCTACGGACCGCGACCGCTCGATTTCGAGCTCCTCCGCAAGGTGGCCCAGAACCGCGATGCGATGGATTTCCTCGAGGAGACGCTCGAGGAGCCCGAGCCGGGCGCGGGCGAGGATGCGCTCAAGGAGGCGCTCTTCGCGCCGCGGGGCCAGGTCGTGCTTCCGCAAGTGAAACATCCGGATCGCCCCCAGGCCTGGCTCATCCTCGAGATCACGGAGAACGCGGAGCCCGCGGAGCTTCTGGAGCGCGCCCGCAGGCATGCGGGGGGCGGCAGGATCGAGATGGCGGAGGGATTTCCATGGGACCGGATCAGCATCCATCATCCCTCGGCTCAGGCCGGGATCAAATTCTCCAAGGAGGTCTCGGAAGGAGCGGAGATCTGGCCCTCGGCTCCGTGGGTGACCGCGAGCGGGATCTTCACCCGGGCCCTCGGGACCCCTCTCGCCGAGTGGGGAATCCCGATCGACGCGTCGGTCGCGGTGCGTTTCCCGAAGCCGGAACAGTTCGAGAAGCTGGCCGCGGAGGCCGCCGGGCTCATACGCCACGCCAAGGAAAAGACATCTCCGGAGCGGCGACGTACCTCACGGTACGAATCCTGACCCCACACGTGCATTTCGTTGGCCAACATACGAATACAGCGAGCGTGGGTCTTCCTCCTATCTGCCTTGGGAGCACGACTTGGAGCCTTCCAGCCTCCGGAGGGACGGCTTGGCATGTCGTGTGCGTGGTTAGGTAACCGACACCGCGCATCGTTTCAGCCCTGACCCCCCATGGTGCGCGGCGAGAGCCCCTGAAGCACAAGCTTCAGGGGTTTCTTTTTTTGGCCCTGGGTCCCTGGCCTCACAAGACGATCCCGTTTGACCTCACCAAACCCTCCCGCGTTTCAGGTCTTCGAGCGGGTAGAAGGTCCCACGCCAGACCACTCCTCCGCGGATCAGGATCAGCACCATCGAGCGCATGAAGGCGTAGAGAAAGAGCGTCACGCCGACCGGCATCGTCACCGCGTGCCAGAGCTTGATGTTCACGCTCCGCGCCACCTCGCGGTAGCAGAGGAGAACGCCGCACCATGCCGCGAGCGATAGGAGCCAGGGTACGGTCCCGCCGAGGAAAAAGCCGAACACCGGAGCCCAGGCCGCGACGAGCAGGAACCAGGGCGCGAGCAGGCCGAGCAGGAGGTTGTAATGGAGTCCCGGGAACGCGTTCTTCTCGACTCCGAGGATCAGCCCGTGAACTCCCGGGTGCCAGTGCACCGACACGAGCCCGTCGTGCCTCGCGAAGGTCTGGCGCGCACCGCTCGCCTTGAGAATCTTCCCCAGCGCCATGTCGTCGATCAGCTCGTAGCGAATCGCCTCGTGGCCGCCGGCCTTGCGATAGGCATCGCGCCGGACCAGGTTGAAGGCGCCGATTCCGATCGCGTTCCTCCGGCGCGGGTTCGAGGCGCGCCAGGGCCTCTGGCTCGTATTGAAGACCACCATGAACGCCGCGACGAAGATCTCCTCGCCCAGACTCTCCAGCCTCATGTCGGGCCCGGCCGCGACGTGATCCCAGCCCTGACGCACCGCGAGCGAGATCGCGCGCCGCGCGGCCTCCGGCGCCAGCACGACGTCGGCGTCCACGAAGAGAATCCATTCGGAATCGGTCGCCTGGGCCCCGCGCGCGAGGGCGTGGCATTTTCCGATCCATCCGTCGGGCAGGGAATCGATGTGGACGACACGAAGACGCGGGTCCTCGCTGGCGAGCCGGTCGAGGATCGCGCCGGTTCCGTCCATGGAGCGGTCTTCCACGATGACGATGGAGAGGCGGGGGTAATCCTGCGCGAGAAGGGATCGCGCCGCGTCCTCGACACGGGCGGCTTCATCCTTTGCGGTGGCCACGATGGCGAACGTGGGGAGGGACGCGTCGGCCAGCGGATCGACGCTCCGGAGCCCTGGGATGCGCCGATACCCCAGAAACGCGCTGATCCCCGTTTCGAGCCAGTAGGCCGCCGAGACCGCCACCACGGCGGAGGCGAGCTGGAGCGCGTTCACACGCCGCTAGTCGGTATGGAGCGTCACCGAAGGCGGGATTCGTTCGGGATCGTCACGCCAGACGACATACGAGTAGAAGATCATGCCGAACGTGCCCACCGCGGTAGCGGCGATCACGCCGATGAGAAGGGCGATCGACCGGAGAATCCCCGAGAGGATGAGCCCCAGCCCGAGGATCGTGAACACCCACTGCGCCACACGGTGAGTCTTGGTCCAGGCGAGCTTGCTCGAGAGCGTCCAGGGCGTACGGATCCCGACGAACCAGTTGGGGCGCACCCTTCCGAGAACGCGGGCGAGAATCAGGAAGAGAACGCCCACGAGTATCGGGATGACCATGTTCACCGGTGCCCGGTAACCCCGGATCCAGAGATGAATCAGGAGATAGATGAGAGCCAGGAACAAGAGGATCGAGAATCGGAACAGCGTGTACGCTCCAGCGAAGCGCGCGTAATTCGCGTGCAGCGGATCGAGCTTCGGAAGCGCGAGGAAGAAGAGATACAGGATGAGGGCGACGAGAGGGATGAGAAGCAGCCCTTCGAGCTTCCCTCCATAGCCGTTCACCTGGCCGTCCACGCCCCAGTGCATGGGGATCCGGTCGGGAGCGCTGGGCCACGTGAGCGCCGCGAGGACGAACATCCCCGCGAGCAACATCCATAGGGGCCATTCCGTGCGCCACGTGAATCTCATGAAGCCGCTCCTTTGGTCAGCGCAGCCCGCGCGCCAGGTAGATCCGAGGAAGGCTCCGGTCGCGATCGTCATGTCGGGTGCGGGTGAATCTAGCAGCCCGGCCCCGAATTGACACGGCCGCTTTGCGCACCTACGCTCCGCGCATGGAAATCCAGCGCGGCACGATCCGGAGCGAGCGCATCCTGAGCCGCGCCCTTGAGGGAAATCTCCCCGGGGACCCCCACGTCCGCGAGCTCCATCTCTACCTCCCGCCCGGATACGATCAGGGCCAGACACGCTACCCGGTCGCGTGGTGCCTCAGCGGATTCACCGGGCGCGGGAGGATGCTTCTCAACGACAACCCCTGGACGCCCGGCATCGCGGACCGGATGGATTCGCTCCTCGCCCAGGGGATCGCGAAGCCGATGATCTTGGCGCTGCCCGATTGCTTCACGCACCTCGGCGGGAGCCAGTACGTGAATTCACCCGCGCTCGGCAATTACGAAGACCATCTCCTCCAGGAGCTCGTCCCCTTCGTCGATTCCCGCTACCGCACGCTGCCGGACCGCGAGCATCGCGGCGTGATCGGAAAATCGAGCGGGGGCTACCGAGCGCTCATGATGGGCATGCGCCATCCGGAGGTCTTCGGCGCGGCCGTCTGCCACAGCGGAGACATCCAGTTCGAGCACTGCTACGGCCGCGACCCTATTGCGACCTGCCCTTCGACCTGGAAACGGGAGAGCTCCTCCCGGAGATCTGGAAACGGTGGCTGGAATGGGATCCCCTTCGCCTGGTGGACCGCTTCGCGTCCAATCTGAAGAAGCTGAAGCTCCTCTTCCTGGACTGTGGCCGGGAGGACGAGTTCTACCTCGAGCTGGGCGCGCGCGCGTTGGTGAAACGCCTGGAGAAGCTCGGGGTGCGGCACGAATACGAGGAGTTCGACGACGGCCACATGAACATCTCCTACCGCATGGACGTCTCTCTGCCCAAGCTCTCGCACGCTCTTGGACGCTGACCCGGAAGGCCGGGACGCACCGCTTCCGAAATCGGAAGCGCGGCTGGTGGCGCTCTCCTCCGCGATCGCGGCCGGGGACCCGGATCCGATCGCGACCTCGGTGAAGATGGCGCTTCGCGGCGGTGCCGCACGCGAGGAGGTCTACGAGGCCTTGCTCCAGTCCTATCTGTTTCTGGGGTTCCCGCGCGCGATCGAGGCGTTTTTTGCCGCGGGACCGGTCCTTCGCAAGCACAAAGCGGTCCCGCCGCCCGCCGGCCCCGTGGATCCTGCCGGTTGGGTGCAGGCGGGTGAAGCTCTGTGCCATCGCGTCTACGGGCGGAACTACGGGAAGCTCGTGGAGACGATGGGGGAGCTGAGCCCGGACCTGGCCTCCTGGATGATTCTCGAAGGATACGGGAAGGTGCTCTCGCGGCGGGGGCTCAGCGCGGCCCTGCGCGAGTACTGCGTCGTGGCCATGCTCACCACCACGCGCATGTGGCGGCAGCTTCGCTCCCACGCCATCGGCGCCGTGAACGTCGGCGGGACGCGCGCGCGCGTCCGGGAATCGATCGCGCTCTGCGCTCCCACGGCGGGAGCGGCCACGGTGTCGGAAGCGCTTCGAGTCGCCGGCCTGGAGTCTCAAGATGCTCGCGGGTGATTTCGTGAAAGGCCACGGTCTCGGAAACGACTACATCGTCGTGGACGGAGAACGCTTCGGCATCCCGCTCACACCCGAGCGGGTGCGGCTTCTCTGCCACCGGAATCTCGGTCTGGGATCCGACGGGGTGCTGGAGATGGGGCGGCGGCGCGGCCATTTCTTCGCCCGGATCTGGAATCCCGACGGCTCGGAGGCGGAGCGCAGCGGCAACGGGCTAAGGATCGCGGCCAAATTCCTGAGTGACCATGGCTACACGAGCGAGCGCAATTTCGTGATCGAGACGATGGCCGGCCCGGTGGCGGCCGAAGTGTACCTGCGCCTGGGAAGGGTTCACGCGGTCCGGCTCGAGATGGGGCGGGCGAAGATCGACCGCGCGGTGAAATCGCTCTCCGTGGAGGGACGCCGGCTGGACGTCACGGTGGTGTCGGTTGGGAATCCCCATTGCGTGATCTTCGGCGAGCCGATGACGCGCGAGCGGCTGCTGGAGATCGGGCCGCTCGTGGAGCGGCACCCTACCTTTCCGGAGCGGATCAACGTGCAGCTGGCGGCGGCGGAATCACGAAGCCGCGCCCGGATGCTCGTCTGGGAGCGCGGCGCCGGCCACACGCTGGCGTCCGGCACGAGCGCGTGCGCGGTCGCCACGGCATCCTTCGACCGAGGCCTGATCGAAGGAAAGGTCTCCGTCCTGATGGAAGGGGGACAGCTCGAGGTGGAGGTCGGACCCGATCTCGATCTCATCATGACCGGGCCCGCGGAAGAGGTCTACGAGGGGACGCTCAGCCCCGACTTGAGGCAGCGGCTGCTCGAGATGCAGTAGCCCCCGGACGTCCTTCCAGATAGCGGCCGTACGCCTGCCGCACGAACCAGGTC
>VBOR01000049.1 GCA_005893165.1 Candidatus Eiseniibacteriota bacterium
AAGGTGGACCTGAACGAGCAGAAGCGGCTCGGCTACACCTTTCTCCGTCCCATCCAGGTGGCGTACGAATCGCCGAAATTCATTCTCCCGATCCGTCTCGGGATGGTGAACGCCCAGGGCCCGCAAGAGATGTTCGTGTTCACCCTCACCCGCGCGGGTCGCGCGGAGGTCACGAACTACCGGACGGTCCGCGTACCCACGGACCTCGACATCCCGGAATTCGTGAAGCCTGAATTCCCCGAGTTCTACCGGACTCTGTTCACTCGAGTTTACGAGAAGGAAGGCAAGGACGCGGTCTTCCTCGAGTACTGCTGGAATATCATTCCCAACCAGCCCTCGTGCGATCCTTGCACCGCTCCCTATCTTCGGCCGGAGGAGCTTCGCACGCTGGGAGCATTCTGGATCTCCACCACCTCCCCCTACCCCGGAGCAGCGGTCCTAACGAGGTTGCATATCCGCTATGACAAGGACCACTTTCCCGAGGACTTTCAATTCCAGATCACCGGCGACCGTCAGAACTGGCAGGCGCGATACGTCCTGCACCATGCCTACGCCGGAACCGACGAATGCCCTGAGCTCGTCAGGTACCATCGGTCCTTGTGGAACCGCCGACGGAAGGAAGCCACCAACTACCGCGAGCTGACGGGGATGGACTTCATCGACATCCGCAAGCGGATGGGAGTCGCGGAGAATTGGTCCACGTCGTACGAAACCGCGAGCTGGTGGGAGCGACTCTGGTGGAAGTAGACGGGAGCCGCGGGTGGCGTCTCGGTCTTAGACTTTCGGCTCGTCCTTTCGACGGCGAGCGCCTTTCACCAGCGCCCCGCCGATGATCGCGGCCGCGAACCCCACGACCGCGACCTTCCAGGCGCCCGGGCTGTGGACCGTCATCGCCCAGACTCCGAGAGCGCCGAGCAGGATGCCGCAGACGAGGAGCACGAGGCCAAGAAGGATCAGGATGAGCTGGCCGACGGAGGACATGCGGGAACACTATAGGGGCGCGCTTCCGCGGGCAAGCGCTCAAACCTCATGGCCAGGGCAAACGCTCCAGCTTCTCCACGCGGAGGGAGCAGACGCCGAAGTCCTCCTCCACGCGCCCCGTCAGGAGAAACGGGCGGTTGGTCGCGAGCAGGTGGCAGAAGCGCTCGTACGCGTCCGCGAAGAACGTCGCGTCGTAGATCGCCGTCGTGTCCTCGAACCCGATGAATTCCATGAGGCGCTCGTTCTTGTCGTGGACGAGCTTCGACGTGACGTGCCACCCCAGGATCGAGATCCGCTGCCCCGCGTGCCGGTCGAGGTCCTTCGCGGCGATCACGCCGCGCCCCCGGAGCGCGCGCTCGTAGGGCGCGAGCGGATGGACGCTCCAGAGAAATCCCAGCGTCTCGACCTCGTGGCGCAGCATCGTGTCCTCGTCGTAGGACTTCGCGCGGGGCACCCTCACCGGCTCGGGCGCAAAGAGGTCGAGGGTCCCCTTCTCGCGCGCCCGTTCCGGCGTCAGGTGGAGATTCCAGCTCAGCTCGGCGCGGGTGCGCCCCCGCGCGATCGAGTCGCACGCTCCCGCCTTCACGAGAAGCTCCGCGTCGGAGAAATGCAAGGGGACGCGACGCGTCAGATCCTCGAAGGACGCGTACGGGCCCGCCCGCTCCCGCTCCTGGACCACCGCCGCGACGGCCTCCGCGTGGAGCCCCTTGATCTGCATGAGGCCGATTCGCATCTCCCTCGCCCGCCCCACGTACTCGCGCGCGCTCGCGTTCACGTCCGGGGGCAGCACCCGGAGCCCCATGCGCCGCGCCTCGGAGATGTACGCGAACGTGTCGTAGTACCCGCCCTGGTTCGAGATGACCGCCGCCATGAACTCGGCCGGGTAGTGCGCGCGCAGCCACCCGGAGCGGAAGGACACCAGCGCGTAGGACGCGCTGTGCGGCTTGCAGAAGGAGTACCCCGCGAAGGAGAGGATCATGTGCCAGACCTGGTCGATGACCTCGCGCTCGACGCCCCGAGCCGTGGCTCCGGCGTAGAAATCCGCCATGTACTCGCGGAGCGGCTTCACGGGGCGCTTCTGCCCGAGCGCCTTCCGCATGCCCTCGGCTTCGGCGAGGGACAATCCCGCGAGCTCCATCGAGACTTTGGTGATGTCCTCCTGGTAGCACATGATCCCGTACGTCTCGTCCAGGGTATGCCGGAGCGCGGGATGAAGCGGATCGTAGGCTCCTCCGCGCAGCCGGCGTACGTACTCCTGGCGCTGCGTCGCGGGATCGTCGATCGGGTTCCAGGTCCGCTCGTCGATCCTGAGCCCCGCGTTCCGCTCCACCGCCTGGAGCGCGTCCCGGATCACCGCGAGCGAGCGGTTGCCCAGGAGGTCCATCTTCACGAGACCGAATTCCTCGACCTGGTCCTTCTCCCACTGGACGATCGGGACGCCCTTCGACGCGATCTCCACCGGCACGTGATCGGAGAGGTTGCCCGGCACGATCACGATTCCGCCGCTGTGCACGGCCAGATGCCGCGGGTGTCCGTCCAGCGCCTCGGCTTGAGACAGGATTTCCGGCCACGGCGGCTCGAAGTCCACGTCGCGAAATCGTGGGCGCCGGGCCATTCCGTCGATCGAGTCCTCCACGCCCCAGTAGTCTTGCAGCCGTCTCGTGACGTTCATGATCTCGGCTTCGGGAAGCCCGTACACCTTGGCGATCTCGTGGATCGCGCCTTTCACGCGGAATCCGACGTGATTCGCCACCATGGCCGCCCGCACGGGCGCGCCGTTCTCCGCCAGCACGTCGAGCTGGATCTGATCGCGCTCGTCCCAGGCGAAATCCACGTCGATGTCCGGCGGGTCCTTGCGTATGGGCGAGAGAAAGCGCTCGAAGAATAGGTTGTGCCGCACGGGATCCACGTGGGTGATGCCGAGCAGATAGGCCACGATGCTGGCCGCGCCGGACCCTCGCCCGCAGATCCGCGGCGTCCGCGAGGTGATGGCCTCGACGATCAGGAAATAGTCCGCGAACCCCTTCTCGCGGATGATCGCCAGCTCGCGCTCCAGCCTCGAGCGGACTTCGCCGTCGGGATGGCGCCCGTAGCGGTGCAGGATCCCCGCCTCGCAACGCGCGCGAAGGATCTCGAAGGCTTCCCCGCGCTCGAGCGGATAGGAGGGGAACACGGTCTTCCCCATGGGCCAGTCCACCTCGCATTCCCGCGCCAGCCGCGCGGCGTTCTCCAGCGCCTCGGGCGCGTGGGGGAACCGCTCCTCCATCTCGCGCGCGCTCAGAAAGGAGCGCTCCGGCTCCGCCAGGTCCCGGCGCGGCACGCGGTCGAGGGTCGTGTTCCGCGCGATGGCCCGAAGCGTGTGATGCAGCCTGTGGTGCGCCCGGTGGACGAAGTGCACGTCGTTCGCCGCCACGCACGGCACCTCCTGCTCGCGGGCCCAGTGGAGGAGCGGACGGTCTCCGCGTCCCGGGACCAGCTCGGCATAGACCGGAAGGGCGTCGCGAAGCGCCGAAAGGAGCGGGCGCTGCTCGCTCAGGAGCACGAGGGAGGCCGCGTGCTCGTGGACGGCGCGCTCCAGGGAGAACGCGGGATCGAGGTGCCGGGCCGTGAGGATGTGGCAGAGGGAGCGGTAGCCCTCACGCCCGCGCGCGAGCAGCACCGCGCGCGCGGGCCCCTCGCCGTGCGCCGCGCCACGGCCCGAGGGAGCCGCCTCCACGACCTCCGCGCCCGCGATCGGCTTGAGGCCCCACTCGTCGCAGATCTGACGATAGAAGACGAACCCATAGAGCGCGTTCGTGTCGGTCAGCGCGAAGCGGTCCATGCCGCGCTGGCGTGCGGCGTCGGCCAGAGCTTCGAGCCGCTCCGTTCCCCGCATGAGGGAGTAGTGGCTATGGACGTGCAGGTGCGCGAACGGTGAGGCCATGCAGGATCCAGGTGGCGGGCACGAGCGCGTCCGCGCCGAAGCGCGCCCGGGCGCGATCGAGGGTGGATTCCAGGGAGCGCCGGCGCTCCATCGCTTCCGTCTCGTTCCACAACGTGAGCTGCGCCGGCTCGGACGTGACTCCCCATGCCGAGGCGCGAAGACGGCGAACGCGCACGCGACGCCTCACGGCTCGCTCCAGAAGCGCGGCCACACCCCTCGCGATCCCTGCGCCGCCGCGCAGAGGCTCGGCGAACGCACGGGTGGCGCTCGCTTCGTGTCCATCCGCGTAGGTGACGTCCAGCGTGAGCCCGCGCGCTCCCTCCCCTCGCGCCCGGAGCCCCGTCGCAAGCTCGGCCGCGAGCCGCGTCGCATGCGCCGAGAGCACACGCGAGTCGTTCGTCTCCTGGGCCAGGGTCTCCTCCGCCACCGCGCGCGGGCGGCGCTCGGGCGGACGCACCGGCGTGGGATCGACGCCGAGCGCCTGGTTCCAGAGGAGCGCGCCCTCCTTTCCCAGCGCGCGCGCGAGCTGCGGCGCCGCGAGCGCCTGGACGTCGCGAACGAAGCGAACGTTGAGGAGATCGAGCCGCTCCGCGATCTCCGCGCTTCGGGCGGCCGGGAGCATGCCTACCTCGAGCGGCGCGAGAAAGGATGCCTCGCTCCCCTGAGAGACCTCCAGGAGGTCACCGTCCGGCGCCACGACCTGTGCGGCGACCCGGCTCACGAGCTTGTTCGCGGCCACCCCGAGCGTCGGGTGGAGGCGGAACGAGTGCTCCACATCGCGTCCGGCTCGCGCCGCGCGGTCCCGCGTTTCGGGATGCGTGCGCGTGACGCCCGTGAGGTCGAGGAAGAAACGCCCGCTTCCGGCCCCTGCGCCCGGAGCGCCTCCGGGCTCCACCACGGGCGCGAATGGAGCGAGGCGCTCGAAGATCGACTCCCCGATCCCTCCATAGAACTCCCGGTCGAGGGGAAGCGCGATCAGGTCACGGCAGAGGCGACGCGCGTGGACGAGCGGCGTGCCCGGCGTGATGCCCGCCTGCCGCGCCTCGCGCGAAGTCAGGAGGACCCGCGGGCGGACAGACGCTCCGGGGATGAGCGCCAGCGGACGATCCCTGAGCTTGGGACAGCGCAGCCGCTCGGCCTGGATGGGAAAGGAATCGATCGCGAGATGAAGGATGGTGCGTTCCATGAGAAGGGCTTTCGCGCAGGTTCAGGAGTAGCGACGCAGGAGTCCGATCAGGATTCCGCGGATCTCGACCGAGGCGGCGGGAACCTCCAGGGCACGAAGCGTCCGATTGGCGGGACGGAGCTCCACGCGTGCGCCGCGCCCGAAGAAGCGCTTCAGCGTGGCCTCGCCGCCGACCACCGCCACGACGGTCTGGCCGTCCTCCGCCCGAGGCGCGCGTCTCACGATGATGAGGTCGCCGTCATGGATCCCGTCCTCGATCATGGAGTCGCCGCGCACCCGGAGCGCGTAGCGCTCACCCGGGCCGACCATCGATTCCGGCACCTCGACCGTCTCGGGATTCTCGATCGCCTCGATGGGCCTTCCCGCCGCGACAAGCCCAAGGAGCGGAAGAGTCGCCGCCCCGCGATCCCGATCGCCTGCCGCGGGCTGCCACGATCGCCGTGACCGCAAGGCGCGAGCGGTGGGGACCAGGCTCCGTTTGGCGTTCAGGGGAGCGGGCGCCAGAGCGCCGCGCCGGCGGAGCTGGGCCACGAGCTTGGCGACCGCATTCAGCGACCGGAGCCCAAGGTGAAGGCGCAGCTCCTCGTAGGAGGGGACGATCCCCCGTCCCTCGATGGAGCCAGCGATGTATTGATACGCCGCGTGCTGCCGCGGCGTGAGCATGAGCATGTGCGGACCTCGTTGTGGGCGTCCCGGGACGGCGGCATGGCGCCCTGTAGCAGCCGTCCGGGACCCCGGTCCGCCTGGCGGTGCGCTGTGCGCGCCCTGCGAACTTGCCCAGAGCATAGGTGAACGAAAGGTGAAAGTCCAGCCCTATTTTCGACACCGGCCCCTCGCATGCGATACGATGCCCCACAATGGAGCCGACCTCCTTCACCCACTATCGATCGCTCCGCTCCGCCGTGCCCTCGGTGTGGCCCTGCCTCACCCGGCCCGAGCTCCTGGCGGGATGGATCGGCGAGGCGGACATGGAGCTCCGCCCGGATGGCGCGCTGGTCCTGAAGCTCTGGAACGGCGACGCGATCCATGGGCGCGTGATCGCGGCGGTTCCCACCGCAAGATTGGAGCTCGCGTGGAAGCCCTTCGACTTCGATCCGGAGAGCCACGTGGTGTGGCGGCTTAGCGGTGACGGACCGGGGTCGCGGCTCACGGTCACCCACGATGGGCTCCGGAGCCGTGAGGAGCGCGACCACGCGAGGCTCTTCTGGCGCGACTCGCTGGAGGCGCTGGCGCAGTACGTGGACCGGAACGTTCCCTCGGCGGAGTGGGGCGGAACGCATCCCGTGACGATGCGCGCCTTCCTGCCGCGAACCGCTCCGGAGCTGTGGCCTTTGCTCTCCTCCGCCTCCGGGCTCACGAAGTGGGTGGCCAATGTGGAGCAGTTCGAGCCGCAGACTGGGAGTGTGTTCCGGTTCCGCTCGCGGTATCGCGGTCAGGACGTCGTGGAACAGGGCATCGTGCAGGAGGTCATCCCGGAGTCGAGGCTGCGGCTCAGCTGGGAATGGGTGGGAGAAGGATGGAGCGCTCCGACCGAGCTGCTCTTCGCGCTCGAGCCCGATCCGGCGGGCACGTCGCTCCTCATCTCACATTCGGGCTTCGAGCGCATCGAGGCGGCAGGGGCGCTGGCGGCGCGGCGCAATTACGCGAGCGCGTGGGCCGAAGTGCTCTCGGATCTCAGGGTGCTGGTAGCTCCGGCCGTGGCGCGATAGCCCCGCGGACCTCGCGGCGCGTCCCCGTGGACGTCGCGACTACACCCGCAGCACGATCTTCCCCACATTGCGGCGCCGCTCCAGAAGCTGATGCGCCATGCCGGCCTCCGCCAGCGGCAGGACGCGTCCCGGCTCGGGATGGATCTCCCCCGAAGCCGTGAGCCGCAAGAGCTCCTCGAGGATCCGGCGGGCGCCGGCTTGGTCGCGCATGAGGGGCGCCAGGTTGACGCCGAAGATCCCGCGGCTCCCCCGCAAGAGCGCGAGCGGATGGATGCGGGGCGTCGTGAAGAAGAGCCGGAGCGCGCCGAGGACTCCCCCGCCGCTCATCCGGGCCACGCCGCAGCTCACGAGCCGCCCCCCGGGCTTGAGCGCGCGCAGGCCCTCTCCGATCGAACGCCCCCCGACCGAATCGATGACGATGTCGAATCCCCCGTTCTTGCCGTAGAGAGCCCTGGCCACCCGGTCGACGCGGGCGCGCCGGGAATCCACGACGTGCTTCACGCCTTCGGCCTGGAGCCGCTCGCGCTTGAAGTGCGAGCTTGCGGCGCCCACGACCTCGAGCCCCGCGCGTCGCGCGAGGTCCACCACGGCGAGCCCCACGCCGCCGGCGGCCGCGTGGAGAAAGACCCGCATACCGGGCTCGACGGGCCCGGTGCGATAGAGCGCCACGTACGCGGTCCCGTAATTGAGCGGAAGCACGACGGCGCTCTGCGCGCCGAGGGAATCCGGAATGGGAAGCACGTTCGCCGCGGGCGCCGCGATCTTCTCGGCGTACCCTCCCGAGCTGTGGAACGCCAGCACACGCTGCCCGACCTCGAGCCCGTTCACCCCTTCGCCGAGCGCGAGCACCTCGCCGCTCGATTCGAATCCGGGAATGAAGGGGCGCTCGGGCGCGTCGGGGTACAGTCCCTGGCGAACCAGGACATCGGCGAAATTCACTCCCGCGGCCTTGATCGAGAGCAGGACCTCGCCGGGGCGCGCGATCGGATCGGGAACCTCTTCGACGCGGAGGCTCTTCGGAGGACCGGCACGGCGAAGGAGGACGGCACGCATGGTCGAGTCGCGCACGTCAGGAGCGCAAGGGGCGCAGGGGACGATCCGCGCCGGCCCGTTCCGGTTGCCCGGCGCGCAGTCGTGAGACCAGCGCCTCGACGCGCGCGCGGATCTCATCCCGGATCCGCCGGACTTCTTCGGGAGCTTTCTTCGACGGATCCTCGAGCGCCCAATCCTCGACCTTGCGGCCGGGATACTCGCAGACGACGGGATCGTCGCACCCCATCGAGATCACGTGATCCGCGCGGTCGAGCATCGCCCGGTCCACCCGGCGCGGTGTGCGCCCTGTGAGATCGATCCCGACCTCCTTCATGGCCTGGACCACGGTGGGATGTACCCGATCGGAGGGCGCGGAGCCTCCCGAGAGCGCCACGTGCTCGGGCGCGAGGCGCTCGAAGAAGGCCTGCGCCATCTGGCTGCGGCCCGCGTTCTGGCGGCAGAGGAAGAGGACGGTCATGCGGCCACTATAACGCGAGCGGTCCGATGCCCGCCAGCGCCCGCGCCTTGTCGAAGACCGCCCGCCACATCCGCGGCGTCAGCTTCCCGGTGCTCGTGTTCTGCTGGCTGGGATGGTACGAGGAGAGGAGGACCCCTCCTTCTGGCAGCGGGACCGATCGCGCGTGTCCGAATTCCGGCCGCGGCTTCATGTCCGGAAATCCCAGCTCCCGGCGCGCCTTCCAGAACGCGTCGAACGCGATCCTCCCCAGCACCAGGCGCACCCGCACCCCGTGGAGCGCCGCCATCTCGCGGATCAAGTATTCGCGGCAGTGGTTCAGCTCCTCCAGCGTGGGCTTGTTGTCCGGAGGCGCGCATCGCGCGGCGGCCGAGATGTAGGCTCCCCGCAGCGTCAACCCGTCGTCGCGGCGCACGGATCGAGGCGAGCTGGCGAGGCCCTGCCGGTGGAGCTCGCCGTAGAGCCACTCCCCCGAACGGTCCCCCGTGAACATCCGTCCCGTCCGGTTCGCGCCGTGCGCCCCCGGCGCCAGGCCGATGACGAGCAGCCACGCCTCGGGATCGCCGAAGCCCGGGACCGGCCTCGCCCAGTACGTCTCCCCGCGGTGCGCCTTCTTTCCCACGCGCGCGATCTCCGCGCAGTGGGCCCGGAGGCGCGGGCAGCGCCCGCAGGCGATCACATCCGTGGCGATGGCCTCGATCTCGGACATCGCCCCGTGGCCGTGGCGTTGTATGATGCCCTTCTTTCCGGTCGTCACGAACTCATCCACGGAGGTCTCGTGTCCAGGCATCGCCTTGCGACTCGCGCGCTTCTCGCGGCGCTCCTCTTCGCGGCGTCACCCGCCGCGCACGCAGAGCTCACTCCCGGCACGCCCGCTCCCGATTTCACCGGAGCCAGGGTCTGGATCAACTCCACGCCCCTCTCGCTCAAGAAGGAGCTCCGGAACAAGGTCGTCCTGGTGGATTTCTGGGAGTACACCTGCATCAACTGCATCCGCACACTCCCCGCGCTGAGGCGGATCTACACGCGATACAAGCCCTACGGTTTCGAGATCATAGGGGTTCACGCCCCCGAATTCGATTTCGCGTACAGGCCGGAGAACGTGCGCATCGGCACGAAGCGCCAGCGCATTCCGTGGCCGGTCGTCGTGGACAGCGATTTCTCGATCTGGCGCGCGTACGACAGCAACTCCTGGCCGAACAAGTTCCTCATCGGCTCGAACGGGATCATCTCACGGCAGCACGGCGGGGAGGGCGCCTACGGGGAGCTGGAGCGCCAGATTCGCGCGGAGATCAAGAAGGAGCATCCCAAGGCAGCGTTCCCCGCGGCATGTACCATCCCGGCCGACGAGGACGACTTCAGTCCCAGCCGCTGCGGCGCCATGTCCGAGGAGACGTACGTGGGCACCACGCGCGGGTCGCGCTGGGGCGGCGAGATCGCGAACCGGGAGGGCTTCCAGCCCGGCAAGACCGCGAGCTACGTGAGCGCACCGCAGCAAGTGCGCCGCGGATTCTCGGCGCACGGACTCTGGAAGAACAACCCCGACGATTTCGAGCACGCGCGGAGCACGCCCGCGCCCCAGGACTACATCGGCATACGCTATGTCGGCAGCGAGGTCTACGTGGTGATGAACCTCAAGAAGGGGGCCGGCCCCTCGCGCGTGTACGTGACGCGCGACCGCAAGCCCCTGCCCGCGGCGCGGCGGGGAGTCGACGTCCAGGGCGACGCGCGCGGCCGCACCTTCATCGACCTTCGCGAAGGGCGGATGTACTATGCGATCCAGGGGGAGGACGCGGGGCCCCACGAGCTGCGCCTGTCCCCCACCGAACCCGGCGTGGCCATCAACTCCTTCACGTTCGGGAATCGATGCCTCACGAAATTCGACCGGCTCTAGCAAGCGGGGGACCGTGGCCAGGGACACGATGACTCAGGAGCGCATGGGGCTCGCGGACTACTTCGAGCAGACCTGGAAGGCGCGCGAGAAGCTGCTGGACGCGGCCGAGAAGCTGACCCCCGGGGAATGGGCGCGGGAGTTCGAGTTCTCGTGGAAATCGATGCAGCTCCTCTTCGCCCACATCATCGAAGTGGAGCGCTCGTGGATGCTCGAGGACATCCGGGGCAAGAAATACGAGTCGGAGAGCCAGACCGACATCAAGACCCGTTACGCCACGCCCGCTCTGACGCGGACGGAAGGCCGCGAAGTCGCGGACCTCACGCGGGCCGTGCTGGCGGAGTACGCGTCGCCAGCCAAATTACAAGAGACGCGCGAGGCGGGCGGGGCCGAGCCCGGCACCCGGGTGCTGCTCACCGTCGAGCAGATCCTCACGCACGTCTTCACGCACGAGCTGCGCCACCAGGGGCAGCTGCAAGTCGTCTTGCGCCTGCTCGGGAAGAAGGCCCCGAACGCGGACTGGTTCTGAGCAGCAAACCCAAGAACCTCTCCCGGTGTATCCCTTGGTAGCGCCTGCCCGCGTACGCTTGTAAACTCCACGCCTTCAAGCGAGAATGAGGCCGCCGGTCGAGGAGCCGGACACTGCCAATGCGCTCTCTGGTCCCACTCATAGCTACACTGTTGCCAGTAGCTTACGCACTGGCGGTAGCGGCCTACGCCCGCGCCTACGCGCGGGAGGGGGGCGTTTCGGACCATCTGGGGCCGGTCGCGCTCCGGGTGGCGGTTCTGCTCCACGTTTTCTACCTCTCGGTCCGGGGCGTGCTCGAAGGACATCTGCCCCTCGCCTCGGTCTACGATTTCCTCTCCGCCACGGGCCTCTCGATGGCGGTCGTCTATCTCTACATCGAGGCCCGCGAGGGAATCCGCACGACCGGAGCCTTCGTGCTGCCCTTCGTCTTCGCCATCCAGATCGTCTCCTCGGCCTACGGAAACCAGGTCACTCCTGAGCCGGTTCCGCTGCGGCCGTTTTGGTTCGAGCTCCATACCCTGACCGCCGTCCTGGGCTACAGCGCGTTCGCGGTCTCGGCGATCTACGGCGTGCTCTTCCTCCTGCTCTACCGCGACATCAAGGCGAACCGGTTCTCGTTTTTCTTCCGCCGCATGCCGCCGCTCGAGGTGCTCGGGCAGATGAACATCCGCGCGGCAGGCGGAGGATTGGCGCTCCTCACGCTGGCGATCATCCTGGGCGTGGGGTGGGTGCAGCGCTCCGGGACCGGAACGCTGACCGATCCCAAGGTCTGGCTCACGCTCTTCGTCTGGTGCATCTTCGCCTTCTCCGTCCTGGGCTATCACCGGCTCGGCTGGCGGGGGCCGCGCGCCATCTACGTCTCGCTCGCCGGATTCACCACGCTGCTCCTCTCGAGGGTCGCGGTGGATCTCTTCTTCCATTCCTTCCACTCGTTCCGGTAGCCGCATGTCCTCGAACATCGCCGAAGCCTCCCTCGATTTTCTCTGCGTCGGACTGAACCACGAGACCTCGCCGCTCGAGATCCGTGACGCCCTCGTCATGAACGAGGCGGAGGTGGGGCGCGCGATCGAGGCGCTGAGGGGACGCGCGGGCGCCGAGGAAGCGATCGTCCTCTCGACCTGCAATCGCACCGAGATCTACGCGCGCGGCGCGAGGGTTTCGGACCTTCCCCTCTTCGTGAACGATCTCCTCCGGGAGATCAAGGGAATGGATCTCGGGGCCCGGGGACACCGCCTCTACGCGTACCGCGATCCGGAATCGGTCCGGCATCTCTTCCGCGTCGCGTGCGGGCTCAATTCCCAGGTCCTGGGCGAGCCGCAGATCGTGGGGCAGGTGAAGGACGCGCTGACGCTCGCCGCGCGATCGGGGGGCTCAGGACCCGTGACGGAGCGCCTCCTCGACGCGGCGCTCCGCTGCGCCAAGCGCGCGCGGACGGAGACCTCGATCGGGCGCGGGCCCATCTCCTCGGTCTACGCCGCGGTGAGCCTGGCCTCGAAGGTGCTCGGGAGCCTGGGGCAGAGGCGGGCGCTCCTCGTCGGGTCGGGCGAAATGGCCGGACGCTCGATCTGCCACCTCATGGATTCGGGGGTCTCGCAGTTCACGATCGCCGCGAGAAACCGCGAGCGCGCCGAGGCGCTGGCCTCCCGCGCCGGGAGTGCCGTCGTGCGTGTCGTGAGCCTCGAGGCGATCCCGGTGGTGCTCCCCGGTGCCGATATCGTGGTGAGCGCGACCGCCTCGCCGGGCTTCGTGCTGCACGAGCCCGCGGTGCGCGGCGCCATGAAAATCAGAAAGAACCGCCCGCTCCTCCTCATCGATCTCGCGGTCCCCCGTGACATCGATCCGGCCGCGGCCCGACTCCCCAACGTGTTCCTGCACGACCTCGATGCCCTGGCCGCGATCGTCGCGCAGAGCCTCGAGCAGCGGCGCGCCGAGGTGCCGGGCGTGGAGCTCATCGTCGACGAGGAGGTGACCCGGTTCATGCGCTGGTACCGCTCGCTCATGCTCAAGCCGACCGTCACCGCGTTCCGGAGCCATTTCGAGCGCATCGCGCAGGAGGAGCTGGAGCGGCACCGCGCGCGGTTCCGGCCGGAGGATCAGCCGGCCGCGGAGTCGCTCACGCGCTCCATCGTGCAGAAGCTCCTTCATCGCCCCACCACGCGGCTGAACCGCGCGGGAGAGGACGGCAACACGGGGATCCGGCGCATCGACGCCGTGCGGGACCTCTTCGGAATCGAGCGGGAGGAGGGAACCGATGAGGATCGGGACACGCGGTAGCTCGCTCGCGCTCGCGCAGAGCGAGCGGGTTCGCGCCTCCCTTCCGGGAAGTCCGCGCGACCACCGGCTCGTGGTGATCAAGACGACCGGAGACCTGAACCCCACGGCCGCGCTCGCGCGGATCGGGGGCAAGGGAGTGTTCACGAAAGAGATCGAGGAGGCGCTTCTGCGAAGCGAGATCGACATCGCGGTGCATTCGCTCAAGGACCTTCCCACGGATGAGCGGCCCGGGCTCAGGCTCGGGGCGCTGCTCCGGCGGGAGGATCCCCGCGACGCGTTCGTGAGCCGCGACGGGAGCACCTTCGAGAAGCTCCGCTCGGGAGCGACGGTCGGGACCTCCTCGCTCCGCCGCCGCTCCCAGGTGCTGGCCAGGCGGCCGGACCTCAGGGTGGAGGATCTGCGCGGCAACGTGCCGACCCGCCTGACGCGGGTGCAGGAGGGAACGCTGGACTCGATCATCGTGGCCGTCGCGGGTCTGATCCGTCTCCGTCTCCTCGATCGGGCGACCCAGGTGCTCGAGGAGTCGGTGATGCTTCCCGCGCCGGGCCAGGGGATCCTCGCGATCCAGATCCGCGCCGGAGACGCCGCGACCGCGGCAGCCGTCGCGTCCATGAACGACGCCCAGGCGGCGGCGGAAGCCGCCGCGGAGCGAGCGCTCCTCGAGGGTCTGGGAGGAGGATGCCTCGTCCCCGTCGGCGCGCGCGCGCGCGCGAAGGGCGGTGCCCTGGAGCTGACCGGCTACGTGGGACACCCGGAAGGACGTCCTTCGATGCGCATGACCGCCTCTGGGAGCACGGACAGGTCCGCCGAGGTGGGACGCGCGCTGGCGGTCACGATGATCGGCCAGGGGGCGCGCTCGATCCTGGACGAGGTTCGAAGCATGGAGCGCTTCCCATGAACCCGCTCTTCGCGCTCACGCGGCTCGATCCGCTGGACGACCGGCTGGCGATGAGGGCTTCCGTCCTGGGCTTCGAGGTGCTGCGGATCCCCGTCTTCGCCACGGAGCCGGGACCGGACCTCCCTTCCCTCCCAAGGCGTGTCGCCACGCTCAGGGACGGAACGGCGATCGCCTGGACCAGCCGGCGCGCCGCGGAGCCCCTGGCCCAGGCAGTGGCCGGGATGCGCCGGAACGGACCGTTTCCGGTGATGTACACCCTGGGAGAGGAGAGCCTTGCGCCTCTTCACCGGGCCGGATGCTCGCCGCTGACTCCTGGAAACGGCGCGCGCGCCGCGGACCTTGCGCGCTTCATCGCGGGACGCGCGGTGGAGGACCGGATCCAGCGCGTGCTCTTCCTCCGGGGGGACCGCTCGCTTCCCGACCTTCCCCAGGGCCTCGAGAAGGCGGGGATCGAAGTGATCCCGCTCGAGGCGGCGGGGCGCGTGATCGACTGCACGTCCGCGCCGCGGTCATCGCGCGGGGTCCCACGACGGCCGCGGAGCTCGTGGCCCGCGGATTCCGAAACGTCTTTCAGCCCGAAGGAGCGGTGAAATTCGAAGACATGGCGGTCGGAGTGCTCGAAACCACGACGTCGGGGCCGCGATGAGCTTCCCCGCGACCCGGATGCGGCGCCTCCGCGCGACCGAATCGCTGCGGGCGCTCGTTCGCGAGACGTCGCTCACCGCGGAGTGCCTCGTGGCGCCGATCTTCGTCTGCCACGGCGAGGGCGTGAGCCGCCCGATCGCCTCCATGCCCGGGCACGCTCAGATTTCTGTCGACCTCGCCGTGGAGAAGGCGAAGAAGCTCGCGTCGCTTGGCGTGGGCGGCCTCATTCTCTTCGGCATCCCCGCAAAGAAAGATCCCGAAGGCAGCGAGGCGTACGACCCGCAGGGAATCGTTCCGCGGGCCTTCCGCGCGATCAAGGCCGCGGAGCCCGAGCTCCTCCTCTGGGCGGACGTCTGCCTGTGCGAGTACACCGACCACGGACATTGCGGCGTCGTCCGGGACGGCGCCGTGGACAACGACCGCACGCTGCCGCTCCTCGCCCGCGCCTCGGTCGTGTACGCCGAGGCGGGCGCCGACGTGATCGCGCCGAGCGACATGATGGACGGCCGTGTCGGCGCGATCCGGAGAGCGCTGGATGCTGCGGGCCGCCTCGAGACGCCGATCGTCGCCTACTCCGCCAAGTACGCGAGCAGCTTCTACGGTCCGTTCCGGGAGGCGGCGGAGTCGGCGCCCCGCTTCGGGGATCGCCGCGGATACCAGATGGATCCCGCCAACTCGGACGAGGCGCTCCGCGAAGTCGCGCTGGACCTCGAGGAGGGCGCGGACCTGGTCATGGTCAAGCCGGCCCTTCCCTATCTCGACGTGATCCGGCGCGTGAAGGACCGTTTCCAGGTTCCCGTGGTGGCGTACAACGTCTCGGGGGAGTTCGCGATGGTCAAGGCGGCGGCGCAGATGGGATGGCTCGACGGGGAGCGCGCCGCGCTCGAATCGCTCACGTCGATCCGCAGGGCAGGCGCGGACGTGATCATCACCTATTTCGCCGAAGAGATCGCGCCGCTCCTGGGCAGGAAGAAATCATGAAGGAAACGCGCGCCCTCCCCGAGACCGGAACGAGCGGGAGCCTCCACGAGCGCGCGCTCGCTCTCTTTCCCGGCGGAGTGAATTCCCCGGTGCGTGCGTTCGGGGCGGTCGGCGGAGCGCCGCGCTACATCGTCTCGGGCCGCGGGGTGACGCTCACCGACGCCGACGGGAACAAGCTTCTGGACTACGTGCTGGGCTGGGGTCCGATGCTCCTGGGCCATGCCCATCCGGCCGTCGTGGAAGCCGTGGAGCGCCAGCTTCGCCAAGGCTCCCTCTTCGGCATGACGAGCCCGCTCGAGATCGAGTTGGGGGAGCGCGTACGCCGGTTCTACCCCGCCGCGGAGAGGCTGCGCTTCGTGGCCTCGGGGACCGAGGCGACCATGGCCGCGATCCGTGTCGCGCGCGCGGCGACGGGACGCGACGACATCGTGAAGCTGGACGGCTGCTATCACGGCCACGCGGACGGTTTTCTCATCAAGGGAGGCTCGGGCCTTCAGACGTTCGGCGTTCCCGATTCGGCCGGCGTCCCTTCGGCGATCGCGGGACACACGCGGATCGCGAGATTCAATCATTTCGCATCTGTCGAGGACGCGTTCCAGGCGGCGCCCGGTCCGCCGGCCGCGCTCATCCTGGAACCGGTCATCGGCAATATGGGCGTGATCGCCCCCGAACCGGAATTTCTCGAGGGCATCCGCGCCCTCTGCGATCGCCACGGCGCCCTTCTCGTCTTCGACGAGGTGATGACCGGATTCCGGGTCGCGCGAGGGGGCGCCGCGGAGCGCTTCGGGGTGACGCCGGACCTCGTCACCCTGGGCAAGGTGATCGGAGGCGGGCTTCCGGTCGCGGCCTTCGGCGGACGGGCCGGGCTCATGAGGCTCGTGGCGCCGGAAGGACCCGTGTATCAGGCGGGCACCTACGCGGGGCATCCCCTCGCCATGGCGGCGGGGAACGCGACGCTCGCCCTTCTCGAGCAGGACGCCGCGATCTTCCGGCGCGTCGAGGCGCGCACGGGGCTCCTGGCGGCCGGGCTGCGCGAGATCCTCGCGCGCCGCAAAATACGGGGCGTCGTGAATTCCGTCGGATCCATGTGGACGCTCTTCTTCGGCGTGGACCGCGTGACCTCCGCCGAGGAAGCGCGCCGCGCCGACGCGAAGGCCTACGCCCGGTTCTTCCAGGCCATGCTGGAGCGGAGCATCCTTCTGCCTCCCTCCGCCTTCGAGAGCGCGTTTCTCTCGGACGCCCACACCGAGACCGAGATCGACCGTACGCTGGAAGCCGCCGACGAGGCGACGGAGGGGGTGGTGTGACGCAGGGACCGTCCCTCGCTCCGGCCTACTCCTTCCTCCGCGCCTGCCGGAACGAGCCCATCGGCGAGACGCCGATCTGGATCATGCGCCAGGCGGGGCGCTACCTGCCCGAATACCGGGCGGTGCGCGAGAAGCACGGATTCCTCGAGATCTGCCACACGCCGGAGCTGTGCGCCGAGGTGACCGCGCAGCCCATCGAGCGGTTCGGATTCGACGCGGCGATTCTCTTCTCGGACATCCTGATTCCGCTGACCGCGATGGGCGTTTCCATCGAGTTCGATCCGGGACCAAAGCTGGACCGGCGCATCGCGACCCGGCGGGACCTCGCGGGCCTGGAGTGGAAGGGGGCCTCGCTCCCGCACGTCCGCCCCGTGATCCGCGCCGTGAGGGAGCGCCTTCAGGGGAGGGTGCCCCTGATCGGCTTTGCGGGAGCCCCCTTCACGCTCGCTTCCTATCTCGTGGACGGCAGCGGGGCGAAGGATCTCGTGGCCACGCGGAGCTTCCTCGCGCGAGACGAGGCGGGATTCGCCGAGCTGCTCGAGCTCCTCGCCCAGGCGACGGTCGATTACCTGAAAGAGCAGATCGCCGCGGGCGTGGACGCCGTGATGCTCTTCGATACCCAGGCGGGCTGGCTTCCTCCCGGCGAGTTCGCCCGCTTTGCGGCGGCCTCCGCCGATCGCGTGCTTC
>VBOR01000050.1 GCA_005893165.1 Candidatus Eiseniibacteriota bacterium
GAAGGACACGTTGAAGCTCATGAGGCTGTCCGCCGCGCTGATGTTGGTGACCGAGATTCCGGTGCGCACGTGACCGTAGGCCTCGGTGGACGGATTCGTGGTGGGCGTCCAGTGGTCGCGCCAGCCCGCGCGGAACACGTCGTCCGGACTGCCACCGTTGAATCCGTTGGACGGTTCATCCAGATCCTGGATTCCGTTCGCCTCGACGATATCGACGGACTTCCGGTCGCGGTCCCCGTTCACGGTATTGGAGAGAAGCGTGGCGGCCAGCTTCGCTTCATCCACGTGATACGCCACGATTCCCGAGCCGGTGCTGTCCCCGGGGAGGAAATAGTCGAACTCGGCGCCCTGGTAGCTGTCCGTGTAGAAATCGAAGTTGCCGTCGCCGTTCACGTCATCGAAATCGAACTTTCCGTTCCGATTCAGGTCGTGCTCCCGGTTTTCGAGGAGGAAGTACTCGCTCTGCGAGACCGGAATCTGGATGAGCCGGGGATTGGATCCCACGGGGCGCTCCACCTGAGAGAGCGTGACCGCCTGATCGTTGGTGACCCGCGTGGCGGTGAGCAGGGAGTTCCCTCCGTTGGCGAGGAATGCCTTGCTCCACCCGCTCGGCTCGGCGGGCACGAACCCGTTCGCGTTCCAGACACCGTTCGCCATGATGTCCCACGGCCCCAGCCCCTGCGAGCTTCCCCCCACGTCCCCGGTCGTGTCGTAGAGGTCCGGCAGACCGAGCTGGTGGCCGAACTCATGGCACGTGACTCCCGTCATCCCGAAGACGTATCCATCCTGGGATTCCGATTCGGGCAGCTCCACCGCCTCCCTGATGGTGTAGAAGTTCCCCGCAGAGATCAGGTCGTTCGTCTTGATCACGCCGCCGGTCGAGTCGGGAAGGACGGCCTTGAAGTCCTCCTTCGTGATGAAAGCGGACCAGAGCTCCTCGTGGCTGTCGTTGTTGACGTCCGCCTCCTGCCCCTTCCCCGCGTGGAAGATCACGAGGCTTTGAAAGGGACGGAAATCGATGGTGGAGTCCGCCAGCGCGACGAGGTCGCGGACCATGAACACCGTCCGCTCCTGAAAGCGGGCGTCGTCCCCGTAGTAGGCCATCGGATGCGGGAGCGTGAACACCGAGTCCCAGAGCGTGGGCGTGAGGGTGACCGCGCCGCCCGACACCTGACTCCAGTACTGGCTCATGAAGAGCAGGAGCCGGCTGTAGTAAGCCGTGGAGGAATCGATCGGCGTGTCGCTGAACGCGACACGGATCGCGAGGGTGTTGTAGGAACGGGGTGGTCCGACCGGGCGGGGTACCGAATCGCACCGTGGGAGTGTACCGACCTTGCTAGGGCCGGTCAACGTCCCGGGTCACCGCGCCACCAGCCCCGGTCGTTGCTCCGGTCGTTCCTGTCCCGATTGCCCTGATCCTGCTGCTGGTGATCGTTCCCGTCGTCGCGCTGCTGCAGGCGATCGTCACGCCGGTCGCGTTGCTGCTCCTGCTGCTGCGGGCGTTCGCGTTCCCGGTCACCGCGGTCTTCCCGCTGCTGAGGACGCTCCTGCTCGCGGCGGTTCTCGCGATCCATCCGTTCGCGCTGGCGATTCCCCTGATCTTCCCGTGGCTGCGGCCGCTCGCGCTCGTGGGCGCCGCGATCTTCGGGTGGCCGCCGGTCGCCGGCCACATCGGGACGGCGGCGCTCTCCGCGCTGCCGGTAGCCGCGGTCCTCGGGTGCATTGGGGTTCCCGCCGCGGTCTCTCCATCCACCGCGATCCGGCTGCGAGCGCACCCGGTCGCGGCTGCGATCTTCGGGCGCTCCGGCTCGATCGCGCTGCTCCCGTAATCTCAAGATTTCGTCGCGGCCTCTCCAGATCCTCCCCTCGCGATAGCGGCGGAGATCGCGGACCTCCGGGCGCTCGGTGCGCGTGCGGGGCGCGTGGTCTCGCCGATAGCGGACGTCGCGCTCGGGCAGGAACCGGGTGCGCAGGGTGGTCCGCCCATCGAGCGAGGACCACTGCGATTTCCACTGGCGGTAGCGGGTCGGGGCCTGGGATCGCACGCGATAGATGTAGCGCGGGCGCACGGTGCCGTAACGGATGGGCGCGTAATGGGCCCACGTCGCGTCCACGCGAATCTCGAATACGGAGCAGGCGTTGACATAGGGATCGAAGTAGAAGGGATGGTAGTGGCAGTCGGCGCACACGTAGCGCGGGTACTCGACGCGGCGCCCGATGTAGAAATAGGTCTCACTGGTCGCGACGCGGTCCTCACGTCCTTCCGGGGCGATCCGTCTCACGATGCGGTCGATTCCGACATAGGGATCGCCCGCGATGTGGCCCGACTCCATATCGTCATTGGAATCTTCGTCGTACTCGGGGCGCGCGCCGTCGGCGCGATCCGACGTGAGATACCAGGGAAGATTCTCGAAGGGATAGGGGCTCGCGACCGCGACGACGTATTCGATTCCCGGGGGACCGTCCGCCACCAGGTCGTAGGGATCGCTCCGGGCCGGGACTCGATAGGCGCGCCCTCCTTCCACCGTGGGCGGATCCTCGGGACCGTAGGGATAGATGAGATGGATGTATCCGTCCGTGTCCACGTTGAAGACCAGGACGTAGCTCTCCACGTTGGCGCGGAAATAGACCCGCATGCTCTCGCCCGGCCGGTAGATTCCCCCCTCGTCCTTGTTGATCCACACGTCGACGTCCAGCCTGGGAGCGCGAGAGAGACCCTGCGCGGGGAAGTTCTCCGCCGTCGGAGATTCCGTGGGATACGGGACCTGCTCCGCCGCGGCGGAGGGATACGCCGCCGCGACGAGCGCCAGCAAGGCCACCCCGATTCCAGCCGGCGATCGTTTCATTTCGGCACCCGCCTCGTGAGTTCGGGATTGTTCGGATCGATCTGGTACGCCCAGTCGAAGAGCATCGACGCGCTGCTGCGCGCTTGAACTTCGAACTTCGCGTAATGGTTGTCGCGCGTCAGCACGATGTAGCTGTGTCCGACGATCGCTTCGACCTGCCCGTCCGCGGACCAGCCGCTGGGCGGCGCGAAGTCGACGTCACGCAGCGGGACGTAGCCCGCGTCCTGGATTTCGGTGTCGATGGGAACGTAGACGATGAAGTGACCGTTCTGCGCACCGTAATAGATATCGGTCGAAGGGTCGAGCGAAGAGCGGCGCGCCCGCGCGGAGAAATCCCACCCGCTGATCGAGTCCGCCGAGAAGGTATTGGTGATGGTCGCGCCGAAGCCTTCGGGACGCGGCGTGTCGAAGACGTTCTCGAAGCTCAGCTCCGCGCTCTCCTGTCCCGCGAGATCCACGGCGGAGACCGCGTAGTAGTAGGTCACCCCGTTCGTGACATGAGTATCAACGAAGCTCGTACTGGTGCTGGTCCCGATGAGCGAGAAGGTGCCGGTGGGAGCCGAGTTTCGATAGAACGTGTAGTGATCGATGTCGTCGTCCTGGTTGGGGCGCCAGTAGATCGTGACCTCGCCGCCGCCCGTCACGTCTTCGCGCAACGGGAAAACGCAATCGATATGCCACGCTGATCACACTCGAGGCGGTAGCTGTAAGTATTCAGGTTGCAGTATATTGCGGGCTGGGTCAGCTCGAAGCGCGGCGGCGTCCGTACGTAGGGTTTCGGGAACACTGTGGCGGAACGGAAACAGCGTCCAGCGGGGCCGGTCGTTCCCTCGGAACGATGGTTTGCCGATACAAAGAAACGGGCGCCTCAGAAGCGAGTGGAGCTTCTGAAAGGGCCCTCGTTACCACCCAGCGGGTCAGGCCGAGTGTGCGTAAAGTCTATACTCCCGCAAAAAAATGAGCCCCGGCCTTGCCAGCTCTATTGGGTTACGGCTGCTTCGAACAAGGCCGGTGCTCGATCGGGCAGCTAACCCACCATCAAACGCTGGCGAAACCTGCGGGCTCTTTGGAGGTCCCCCCCTCCGAGCATTGTGTCATTGCAGTCTGCATGCCAGGTTCTCGGGCGGGACGACACTCGTGGAAACAAAGCTGCAGGAGCTTTAGCCGAAGCGACTTACGCTGTGCTGGACCTCACAGCCGGCGCGACGGTGTCTCGATTCGTATCAAGGATTGTTACAGGTGATTTAATACTCGCAGGAGGGCTATCGGGAAAGATGAAGGGAAGGAACTGTTTGGGAGGATAAAGAAACTTTATACAGGAAACTTAAGACCTTTGCCGAATCATCATGCGGCGATCGAGCTGGTAGAGCTTGATCTTCTGAAGCAGGGTCGGGTAGCTGAGGTTGAGCTCGCGCGCGGCCTTGAGCTTGTTCCAGTTGCTCCGCTCGAGCGCTTGCCCGATGAGCTTCCGCTCGACCTTCGCCACCTCGGCCTTGAGGGTCGGGGGCGCATCGCCGTTCGTCTCCTCTTCGACGCGCAGCAGCTCCCGCGGGACGAGCCGGGTGGTAAGAGGCTCCCCCTCGTTCGCCAGCACGACCATTCGCTTCACCACCTTCTCCAGCTCGCGCACGTTGCCGCGCCACGGAAGCTCCGCGAAGAGGCGGAGCATTTCGGGCTCCACGCCGCGAACCTCCTTGCCCAGCTCCGCGGCGAAGCGCCGGCTGTAGTGGTCCACGAGGAGCGGAATGTCCTCCGGACGCTCCCGAAGAGGAGGAACGCGGAAGCAGATATCGTTGAGACGGTAGTAGAGGTCCTCGAGGAACTCCCCGCGGGCGATTCGCGCCTTCAAGTTCACGTTCGTGGCGCAGAGCACGCGCACGTCCACCTTGGCGGAGCGGTTTCCACCGACCGGCCGGACCTCGCGATTGTCCAGCACGTGCAGGAGCTTGCCCTGGATCGTGATCGTCATCTTGTCGACCTCATCCAGGAAGAGCGTCCCCCCGTTCGCCTCCACGAAGAGCCCGGCCTTCTCGCGCACGGCGCCGGTGAAGGCGCCCTGCACGTGGCCGAAGAGCTCGGATTCCAGGAGCGGCTCAGGAAGCGCCGCGCAATTCACCTGGATCAAAGGCTTGTTCGCGCGATTACTCGACGCGTGGATGGCCTTTGCCAGGAGACCCTTGCCGCTCCCGGTTTCCCCTTCGATCAGAATCGTGGCGTCGCTGGGTCCCACGCGCTCGAGGAGCGAGAGAATCTCGAGCAATTCCCGGCTCCGCGTCACGATGCCGTGCCCGTTCCCGTTCTCGAGGAGACGGCCGCGGAGCGAGACGTTCTCGCGCGCCAGCTCGCGGCGCTGCGACTCTAGAATTGCAACGGAGACGTAGTTGCTCAGGACCGAGATCAGGTTCACTTCGCGCTGCTTGAACGTGCCGAGCGGTCCCTCGCTCGGGCGGTCGAGATACAGGAAGCCGGCCTGCCGGGAAGGAAGCGAGAGCGGCATGATCACCAGACTCGTGCGCGGGCTCAGCGCGTGCGCCGCGGGGAACTCCCGGAAGCGGGGATCCACTCCCGCGCGGCTCGATACGATCGGTCCCGATCCAAGGCGCTGGGCCCCGACGCGCGCCAGGAGCTCGCGAAGGAGGTCCTGGGCGACGCGGACCGACATCCCCACGGCGGCAAGCACGCTCGCGCTTCCGTCCTGGGTGGGCGCGACCACGCAGCCGCGCGAGGCGCCGGACCGGCGCACCATGAGGCCGAGGATCTCCTGGACGGATCCCTCCCCTTCCTCCACGCGAAGCACGCGGCGGATCTCGTCGAAGGCGGCGAATTCGTTGCTCTGCGCCGTGGTTCCTTCGATGAGACCCTGCTCCACTTCGCGCCGCATATCCTCGATCCCGCGTTCCAGCGTGGGGTCCGGATGGTCCGAGAAGAGGGACGCGGCGTGATCCAGATGGATCACCGCCTCGTCCACGTGGCCCCGGATCATCTCGCTGCGCGCCAGCTCGAGGAGCGCCTGGCCGGTCAGCTCCGGCAGGCCGAAGCTCTCGAAGCCCGCGGCCGCGCGGCGAAGATAGGAAACCGACTCGTCCAGGATCGCACGCGATTTCCCGCGGCGCGCGCGCTTCCGCCAGACGAGCCCCGCCGCGAGACAGAGCCGCGCCAGCTCGTAGCGCTTCCCGATCTGATTGAGGATCTCGCTCGCCTGGTCGAGGTACGTGCGCCCCTGATCCAGGTCCCCTTCCTCCGCCCGCGCGAGTCCGATGAGCTTGAGGGAGCACGCCTCCTCGATCCGGTCGCCGAGGCGGCGCGCGATCGAGAGCGCGCGCTCCGCCAGACGGACGGCGGGCTCCAGCTCGGCCGCGGCCAGGCTCGCTTCACCCAGGCGCCGCAGGAGCTCCACCGTGAGATCGGATTCCGGGGCGACCTGGTCGGCCATCGTGAGCGCGGTTTCGAATTCCGAGCGCGCCTCCGCGACGGATCCCCGATCCAGATGGAAATCTCCGAGCGCCTCGCGCGCCAGGATCGTCTCGCGCGGATAGCCGCGCTCCGACGCGAGCGCGAGCGACTCGCGAATCAGCTCTTCGGCCTGGGGCCAGTCCCGCCGCTTGCGCTTCAGATTGCCGAGGCAGCTCAGCGCGCGGGCGCGTCCCGCGGCATAGCCCACTTCGGTGTACATCTGAAGCCCGCGACGGTAGTGCTCCTCGGCGAGATCCCAATCCCCCATTTTGTCGTGAACGATGCCCAGGTTGTGGAGGTAGGTCGCGGCATCGTGGAAGTGTCCCGATCGCTCGCTGATGCGCAGGGCCTGTTCCAGGAACCGGACCGCTTCCTTGAAACGGCACTGGTTCTTGTGCAGGAGGCCGAGGTTGTTGTAGGCGGCGGCCATGCCGCTCTGGTAGTCGGCGCGGCGATAGGTCGCGATCGCGCTCTCGAAGTGCTCGCGCGCGGAATTCCATTCTCCCGTCCGCAACGCGATCGCGCCGAGACACATCTCGGTGTGACCGAGATCGAGATTGAGCGAGGTGTCGCGGAGGAGCCGGTAGGCCACCGACGCGGCGCGATGCGCCGCCCGGTAGCGCCCGCGCTCGAAGAGCAGGATGCCGAGTCTCGAGGAGAGCCGGCCGATCTGCTCGCGCGTGACGTGCGGGCGAAGACGGCGATGGAGATCGTGGAGCGCTTCGACCGCTTCGTTCAGATCGCCCCGGTGCCTCAAGCACTCGACGATCTGGGTTCCGGTCTTGAGAAGCGTTTCCTGACTCGCCGCGTCCCCGCGGCGACCCTCGATCTCGAGGGCGCGGCGGTAGTACTCGAGCGCTACGGCGAAATTGTCGGCAGCGAAATAGAGGTCACCGAGCTCATGGGCCTTCCGGTCCCCGTTACCAGCCGCCCTCTCATGCGTCTGGGGCGGGGGATCTCCCAGAACCCGCTTCGGATTCGGACGGTCTTTGGGAACAAATGCTTCCATACCGGCCCTCGACTGCCGATTCAGGTTCGTTCTGAGCGGCGAACCGGACTGCGGTTAGCGAACCCAGAACAACCAGTAACCCAGCTTGGTCACCGCAAAGAACAGCCTCAAATTGCTCGCGCTTCCGGTGCTGACGGGCACCGCAATGCGACCTGCCGGTCTCGTCGTGCTCGTCGGACCCGACTTGAGAACGACGCCGTCGTTGTCGCCTGTAGGTGGTTCAGGCGGACCAAGGTCCTCCCAACTGATGGGCCTGGCCACGGCGACGTGCGAGCTCGCGGGGAGGAGGCAGAGGAGAGCGGTGAGGGCTGCCGATGAAACGATGACGCGACCTGGAACCCGGATCCTCATGTAAAACTCCTCGGAGAGTACACCCGGCAAAAGCGGTCGCCCGAAAACATTTTTCGGGTCCTTGTCCAGCGCTCGGCTCGGGATTCCGGGAGTGTGTCCGGAATCCGGGAGGGAATCCCAGGGGACTGGGCCTCGCGCTGACAGAACTACGTTTGTACGAGAATATAGTTGGTGAGATTTGACGAGTCAAGGGAAATGATTGCTTTTCGCAGGCTTAGAGCCGTGCCAGTCCGGCCGGGGACGGTCGCGGACGTCAGTTTCCGACCGGCTCCCCTTGGGGCCGCCAGACCTTCCTCGCCTCGCTCAGGACCAGCCCGTAGCGGAGCCCCCGGGTGGAGACGTACACCCCGGACACCGGGAACCGGTTCACGAACTCGGAGAGGATGACCGCGCCTGCCGGAATGATGTCTGCCCTGCCGCGACTTACGCCGGCCAGGTCCCGCCGCTGGTTCAGGGGAATGGAGCAGAGGTGCTTTTCGATCGAGGCGATTCGTTCCCGGCTGAGGAGGTGGTTTTCGATCCGGGAGGGATCGTACTTCGTGAGGCCCAAGTCCAAGGCGCCGAAGGCGGTCACCGTGCCGCCCACTCCCACCGCACGGTCCATCCGGGTGTCGTCGAAGGCGCCCAGCTTCTCGGCGAAGATCTCCCGCACGTGCGAGCGGATCTGCTCGAGCTCCTGATCGGCCGGGGGATCGCCTCGGACGAGCCGCTCGGTGAGCCGGACGCATCCAAGCTCGAGGCTGATGAGCTGCGTGCCCCGCTCTCCCTCGCCGCAGATGATCTCGGTGCTGCCGCCCCCGATGTCCACCACGACCGAACGGCCATGGGGGGCGCTGAGCCCGCTCATGACGGCCAGGAACACGAGGCGCGCTTCCTCTTCTCCGGTGAGGATGTCGACGGGGTATCCGATTCGCTGCGCGTAACGGTCCGCGACCTCGCGCCCATTGCGGGCGACGCGGAAGGCGTTGGTGCCAGCGACACGGATCTGGCTTGCTCCGGAGTATTCCGCTTCGTGGACGAAGCGTTCGAGGCAGTCGAGGGTCCGCTGGGCTGCGGCCTCATCGATCACACCGGTGCGATCGAGCCCTTCGCCGAGACGCGAGATCTCGCCCATCCGGTGGGCGGTTTTGAGGCGTTCCTTCTCGTCTACATCGGCGACCAGCAGTCGTACCGAGTTGGTGCCGATGTCGACCGCACCGATCCTCACCATGACGTAAGCCAGGTGTGGAGCCTGATGTTCCCTCCTTGCGGGGGAGTTTGAAGGGTGAACAGGTCCCCGCGATTGACTCCGCCGAGACCGGAACCTTACCATGTCGCCGATATGAATGTAAAGTCGGAAACCGTTGCAAACGCGAAAAATGCCGCCTCCTCCGGAGGCTCGGAAGGCCGGGAGAACCTGCTCGGCCGAAGCGTTCCCGAGCTGGAGAAGCTGTTCCACGCCCTCGGGGAGAAGCCCTACCGCGGAAAACAGGTCGGGGAGTGGATGTACGCGCGGGGAGCCACCGCGTTCGACTCCATGACCAACCTTCCGGCGGCGCTTCGCGCAAAGCTCAACGAGGAATTCGGCATCGGAGTGCTGCGGGAGCGCTCCCGGAGGGAGACGCCGGACCGGAAGACCCGGAAGGTGGGCTACGAGATCCCGGGGGGCGGAATCGTGGAGTCGGTCTACATGTCCACTCCCTCGCGGCACACCTTCTGTCTCTCCTCTCAGCACGGCTGCGCCTTCGCGTGCCGCTTCTGCGCCACGGGAAGGATGGGGCGCGGGCGGAATCTGACCGCGGCCGAGATCGTGGAACAGGCGTTCCGCCTCCGGGGCGAGCTCCCCCCCGGCCGGAGCGAGTACAACATCGTGATGATGGGCATGGGAGAGCCTCTCGAGAATTACGAGGCCGTCGTGGACGCGCTCACGCTCCTGAGCGACCCGTCCGGGATGGCGGTCCCGCCCAAGCGGATCACCATCTCCACGGTCGGGCTCGCGCCCCAGATCGTGAGGCTCGCGGACCAGGGGCTGCGATTCCGTCTCGCGGTTTCGCTCCATGCGGCGACGGACGCCCAGCGCTCGAAGCTCATGCCGGTGAACCAGCGGTTTCCCTTGGAGCAGCTCCTGCGCGCGATCCGCCATCACGTGGAGCGCACCGGAAGGCGTGTGACCTTCGAGTACATCCTGCTCGAGGAGCTGAACGACTCGGTCGCCGACGCGGCGCGGCTGGTGAGGCTGGTGGCCCAGCTTCCCTGCAAGATCAATCTCATTCCCTACAATCCCATCGGCCCCGGAAAGTTCAAGCGGCCCTCGCCGGAGCGGATCGAGCGCTTCGCGGAGTACCTGAGGCCGCGCGTTCCGGCCGTGACGGTGCGGTACAGCCAGGGGGTCGAGATCGGTGCCGCATGCGGCCAGCTCGCGGGTGAAACCGAGACCTGATGCTCGGCACGCTTCGCCAGCGCCTCCTGGCTCTCTTTCTCCTCGTATCGATCATCCCCTCGCTGGGCCTCACGCTCTTCGTCACGTTCTACCTCTCCCGCAGCATCGCGGCGCTTCGAAACCCCGAGACCGAGAACGCGCTCTCGCAGTCGCTCGAGGTGATCCGGGAGGGAATCGAGCGGCTCGGGAACGACGCCCGCCAGCACGCCGAGGTCATGGCGCTCGATCCCGCCGCGCGGCGCCTTCTCGACGCGGGAAACGTCGCCGACCTGGAGCGGCGCCTCCGCGACGAGGCGAGGAGCCGGGGTCTCGATTATGTCTGTCTCTACAAGGTCGGCCCTCCGGTGCAGCGGATCTTCGGGGCGCGTCTGGGCCCGAGGATCACGCTGCCCGAGCCCGAGCAGGAATCCCTCCTGGCAGCCCGCGAGCAGGGGGGCCTCATCACCGGAGGAGAGGCTCCGCGGCAGGTGAGCGGGGTCGCGCCGATGGGCAAGGGCTACATGCTCCTCGCCGGCTACCAGCTCGATCCCGAGATCTCGAAGGAGATCCTCTCCCTCCAGAAGAACCTGGTCATGTACCGGAAGCTGGGCGTCTACACCTGGATCTCGGAGCGGAGCCTCTGGATCTTCGCGGGGATCTGGACCCTGGTGCTCGGCCTTCTCAGCTTCGGTCTCGCCTACCTGGTCTCCCGCGGCATCGCGCGACCCGTGCTGGAGCTTCGAGGGGGAATGGAGCGCGTCTCCGGCGGGGATCTCTCCCACCGTGTCACGCCTTCGGGAACGCAGGAGGTCCGCTTCCTGGGCAAGACGTTTAACGAGATGGTCGAGGAGCTTCAGACCTCGAGGCGCGCCCTGGTCCGCGCGGAGCGCCTGGCCGCGTGGCGCGAGGTGGCGCGCGCGGTCGCGCACGAGATCCGGAATCCGCTCACGCCGATCCAGTTCGCGCTCGAGCGGCTGCGCGAGGAAGCGCGCCGCCCCGAGGCTCCGCGCCCCCAGGTCGTCCAGGAGAACGCGGACCTCATCCTGAACGAGGTGCACTCGCTCCAGGAATTCGTGAACGCATTCTCGGCCGTCGCTCAGCTTCCGGAGCCTCGTTTCGGAGCGTGCGACATCGGCGCGCTCGCGGAGAGCGTGGCCAAGCTCTACCAAGGCTCGACCCCCGTCGAATTCCGCGTTGAGATCGGAGCACCCCTGCCCTTAGCCTGGGCCGACGAAGCGCAGATCCAGCGCGTTCTGGTGAATCTCATCAAGAACGCCCTGGAGGCGTCCCCCGGCCGCGGCACGATCACGATGCGCGCCTACCGCGAAAACGGCGTCGAGCCTCGCGTTCGCGTCGAGATCGAGGATTCGGGGCCCGGCATGGATCCCGCCACCCTGGAGCGCGCGGTGGCGCCCGGATTCACCACCAAGTCCACAGGGAGCGGATTGGGGCTCACGCTGGTTCAGAGGATCGTGGAGCAGCACTCGGGGCGGTTCGGATTGGAGAGCCACCCCGGGATCGGAACGTGCGCCTGGTTCACCCTACCCCCCGTACCCGAGGAGCCCTCGTGAGCCAGCCGCGCACCCGCGTCCTCGTGGTGGACGACGAGCCCTCGGTCCTGCTCGAGATCTCCGGCGCGCTCAAGCGCCACTACGACGTCGTCACCGCGCAGAGCGCGGAGGAAGCCGAATCGATTCTCGCCAAGGAGCGGATCGACCTCCTGCTCACCGACCTCCGTCTTCCCGGAAACGACGGGCTCCATCTCCTGGAGTCCGCCAAGACCGTGAGCCCCGACCTTCCCGTCGTCATCATGTCCGGGCACGGCACGATCGAGGAAGCGGTGCGCGCGACGCGCATGGGAGCGGCGGATTTCGTGGAGAAGCCCTTCGGCCCGGACCGTCTCAACGTCACCGTCGAGCGCGCCCTGGAGCTGAAGGCGCTCAAGCGCGAGAACGAATCGCTTCGCAGTCTCGCGGGACGTGCCGACGAGATGGTGGGCGAAAGCCACGCCATGGAGCAGATCCGCGCCGAGGTCGCGAAGGTGGCGCGGAGCGAGGCCAAGGTGCTCATCACCGGAGAGAGCGGCGCGGGCAAGGAGCTGGTGGCGCGCGCCATCCATCGCCAGAGCGCGCGGGCCCGGGGACCTTTCGAGAAGCTGAACTGCGCGGCGCTTCCCAAGGACCTCGTGGAGAGCGAGCTCTTCGGGTACGAAAAGGGAGCCTTCACCGGAGCGGCGCAGATGAAGCGGGGCCGGCTCGAGGCCGCGGACCTGGGAACGCTCTTCCTGGACGAGGTCGGCGACATGAGCCTCGACACCCAGGCCAAATTTCTCCGCGCCATCGAGACCGGTGAGATCGAGCGCCTGGGGGGCACCCGCACGATCCAGGTGGACGCGCGCATCGTCGCGGCCACGAACAAGAACCTCACCGAGGAGATCCAGGCGGGCCGTTTCCGCGAGGACCTCTTCTACCGGCTGAGCGTCGTCCCCATCCACGTCCAGCCGCTCCGCGCGCGCCGCGAGGACATCCCGCTCCTCATCCGCCACTTCATGGAGGGGTTCGGGCACGAGCACGGCCGGCCGCGGCGAAAGCTCGAGCCCGAGGCCATCGAGAGGCTGACGCGCTATTCCTGGCCGGGAAACGTGCGCGAGCTGAAAAACCTGATCGAGCGGCTCCTCATCATGAGCGAGGGAGAATCGATCGGTGTCCGGGAGGTCGAGCAGGCGCTTCCGGCGAGGACCGAGGAGGAGCCTGTCAGTGAGATCCGCGCCGCGCGGGATCGCGCCGAGCGGGACGCGATCCTGACCACGCTGCGGCAGTGCTCCTGGAACGTGACCGAAGCGGCGAAGCGGCTGGGCATGGACCGCGGGTACCTCCACCGAAAGATCAAGCGCTACGGTCTGGTCCGGGATGCCCAAGGCGCGTAGCGCCGGATTCCTCCTCCGGGTCGCGGCCGCGCTCTGGGCCTTCCCGGCGCTCGCGGCGCAACCGGATTCCTCGTTCGCCCGCGACGTCCCCCTCCCCGCCGTGGTCCGCCCCGCGGATTGGGAAACGCTCTCGACCGGCCTTCCCGAAGAGGCCCGGTTTCGCCCCATCTACGGATTTCGATACAACCGCGTGGACGGCCCCACGCCGACTCTGGGCGCCGCGTTCCAGACCGGGAGAAGCCCCGCCCCCGTGCTCTTCGCCCAGGGAACCTACGCGTATTCGCGGGAACGACTCCTCTACGAGGGCGGATTCACGTTGCCCTTCGGCGACCGCCCCCTGGTTTCGGTCGGAGGAACGGTGTACCGCAAGACCGCCACCGAGGACGACTGGATCGTCACCCCGGGAGAGAACACGATCTACGCGCTGCTCGCGCGCACGGACTATCAGGACTACTACGAAACGGAGGGGGGCAAGGTCCGTGCGGCCTGGTCACCCGGATCCGATTTCGAGCTCCGGGGAGAGGCGCGGCTCGAGACCCAGCGCTCCCTATCCACGAAGACGCGCGTCTCGCTGACCGGACGCCATCCCGTCTTCCGGCCCAACCTTCCGATCCAGGATGGAGACGATCAGGCGTTCCTCCTCGGCGTGCGGGTCGGACCGGCCGAGCTTCCGCTGCGGGGCGGGATGCACGGCGAGGCACGTTACGAGCGCTCGGGCGATCCGCTTCAGGGGGATTTCGAGTACGGGCGCCTTCGCGGCGCGTTCCGGTACGAGACGCGTCTCGCCCCGACCCGGGACTTCCGCGCGCGCCTGGTCGCGGGCTCCACGCTCACGGGCACCCTTCCCGTCCAGAAGCTCTGGTACGTGGGAGGAATCGGAACGCTCCGCGGGCATGACTTCAAGTCGTCCGCGGGGGATCAATTCTTCGTCGCGAACGCCGAGCTCTACCAGCGCGCCCGGAAGAACCTGTACGTCTTCTCCTTCCTGGACTGCGGAGCGGCCTGGTTCGGCAGCGACAACCTGAGCCGCCAGCGGCCGGGCCTGGACGCGGGGCTGGGGTTGCGGATCGCGGAGGGACCGGCCGCGATCACGATCGCGAAGAATCTGCGTGACGGAGACTCCAAGCCGCGCGTCGGCGCGGTCACCTACCGGGCGGACACGCCGTGGACGCCGCGGTTCACCGAGACCCTGCTCCGCGGAATGCCCGCCACCGTCACCTACGAAGTGGGTCTCTGGAAGAAACGCACGTTCTGGTTCGACAAGCTGGTGCTCGCGATCAAGAGCGAGACGCGCGTGTTCCACGACCCCTGGGATCACACGTTTCGAGTCCACACTGGATCCGCGCGGCAGAAGACGCGCACCGTGCCCACGATGGAGGCGCTCGACGCGCTTCTCTTCGCCGAGCGAAATCTGCCGCTCGTCGCCGCGGCGACGCTGGAGCCGGAGGGGCGCTACTACGTCTCGGTGCGGCTCACCATCCGGCCGCTCACGGCCGAGGACCTGGACGAGGTGGAGGACTGGCTTTCGGGTGAGGTGAAAAACCCGGAGGGGCCGGAACGGGGTGTTCCGGGCTATCTGCTCGGGATCGCCGTGAACGTCTCGGGGCTTGGAGACCGCACCGCGCTCGCGAGGAGCGAGACCTTTCGGCCCTCGCGCCTCGAAGCGCCGGAGTCCATACCGTGAGTCTCAGGCCCCGACCTCCCGGCCGGGGCCGTGCCGCGCGAGCCCGCTAGGGCGCGTCCGAGCTGCCTCCCTCGGGTGAGGGCTTCGTGGAGGGGGGAACCGAAGGAGGCGGCGCATACCACCCGGCGGCGGTGGGCGCCGGTGCGGCGGGAGGAGCAGGCGCACCGGGAGAGGCAGGCGCGGCCGAGTACGGCGAAGGAGTTTTCGAGAAGCGCGTCAGCACGATGCTTCCCATCCCCCCGGTCATGAAGACGGCTCCCAGAACGGCCGACGCGATCCCCAGAGCGATCCCGATGGGCAGGAACAGGACGACGCCCAGGAGCGCCAGCAGATTGCCGAGAAGCTTCAGCCCCAGAATCAGGAGCAGGCCTGCCGCGATCTGCCAGATCGGCTTGTACGCCCGGTTCGGGGATCTGTGGGCCAGGATCTTCCGGCCGAGGTACATCGCTCCGTTGATGTAACCGAGGAACCCGAGAATGATGGCCCCGAGCACCGCGCCGATCAGCGCGAACACCATCGCGATCGCGAGCAGGATGGCGATGGGAATTCCGATGATGGTGATGACGAGGATCACCATCGCAATGGCGCACACGATGCAGATCGCGGGCACCGCCACGATCATCGCCATCCATGCGACGAGCCCCCAGAGGAAGGATTTCCCGAACTGGCTTTCCATCCGTGCCACGGCGGGTTCCATCCGCTCCCGCACGAGGAGAAGACAAAGCCACGCGAAGAGAATCGTCACGAGGATCTGGACGACGTTCGTGAAGAATCCCGTCAGAGCGGCGCCGAGACCGATGAGCCCGAGGAAGGGGAGCATCCCTCCCCCATGGGCGCCATGGAACGGCCATCCGCCCACGGAGACGTTGCTCCCCTGGATGCGCGCGCCCTCGCTCGCGGTGGTCGAGCCGCCGACGCTCACCGCGTCCCCCTCGACGACCGCGCTGTCGCGGACCGAAACGCTGCCTCCTACGGCGGTGACGTCCCCCTTCACGCGTCCGTACACCGTGATGGATCCGCCCAGGGTGACCACGTTGCCCTCGATCACCTTGTCCGCCGGGATCACGATGTCCTGACCGAACCGGACGAGGTCGTTCGAATGGTCGTCCGGCCGCTCGGGGGGCTCGGGAGTGTCGGGGGTGTCCGCCTTGTCCGCCTCGTCGGCTGCCTCTTCGCGCGCCGCGCTGGCCCGCTCCCGGACCGTGCGCGCCTTCTTGGAGACCGGCTCCTTCCCGTCCTCGTATACGCGGACGGAGATGCCCTCGTCCTGGGAGCCCGGTTTCGAGACGCTGTCGGGGGCCGCATTCGTGGGGGCTGCCTTCGACCGCTTCTGCGCCGCCGCGGGCGACGGCAGGAGCAGCGCCGCAGCGAGGAGGAGCAGCAAGGACGCCGCCACGATCCACGCGTACGGTTTCGTCCGCGGCATCAGATCAGAGCGAGAGGCAAACATGGCCCACACTCCCTTCGTTGCGACGGGATGGTCGCAGCATGATATAGAGTGCGAGTCCCAGGGTGACGAGAATCGCGCCCGCGATCTGAACCTCGGGCGTCCGAAGTGAGACGATCGCGGCGCGCGGAAGGGTCCGGAGCGCCTGGACGGCGACCCAAATCCGGCTCAGGAGCGGCACGTAGACCGCGATCTCGCCTGCGAGCCACTTCAGCACGGAGGTGATCCCGGAGATCGAGTGGTCGATGCCCGACACGAGCCAGACGTAGGGGTCCGGGATACCCAGCCCCTTGGCGATTCGCGCCAGGTTGGCGAGGATCCCCACCAGGAGCACGAAGGAAACCGCGCCCACGGCGGCGCTGATCCTCTGCCAGCCGGCGTTCAGGAACCCACGCGCGACGCGGAGCTCGCGAAGAACGCGGCCCTCGAGCGAGGCCGGCACCGGGTAGAGCTCCATCCGGCGGAGCCGGAGCGCCTGGCCCCTGAAATCCAGGAGCGCGCGCCCGCACGAGGCACACGAAGCCGCGTGCCCTTCGACCACGCGCGCGACCGAAGGGGTCAAGGCGCCGTCGATCAGGGCGACCAGCTCGCGCTGGCATTCCTCGCAGGACAGGTTCGCTTTCATGGCTTCGCTCCTCGTGCCGTCAACTTCCGTCTCAAGATCTCGTGCGCCCTGTGAAGCCGCACCTTGACCGTGCCGAGCGGGATTCCCAGGGCCTCGGCGATCTCCTCGTAGGCCAGATCCTCGCGATAGCGGAGGAACAGGATCGCCTGATAGTGCTCGGGCATCTCCCGCACCAGCTCATCGAAGCGCCCCGCCGATTGCCGGCTCTCATGGAGCTCGGCAGGTCCGGGTCCCGGCTCGACCGGATCGAGGGGCGGCCCCTCGTCCTCGTCGAAAAGATCCTGGATCGAGACCGGCCGGCGCTTGCGCCTTCGGATCGCGTCGAGCGCCAGGTTCGCCGCGATCTTGAACAGCCAGGTCTTGAGCGGCCGCTCCGGATCGTACGTGTGAAGCGAGCGCAGCACCCGGATGAAGGTCTCCTGGCCGACCTCCGCGGCATCTTCCGGGTTTCCGGTGATGCGCCACGCGAGGTTCACGACCGGCGTCTGGTACCGGCGGATCAGCTCCCGGTACGCGCGCTCCTCGCGCGCCAGGCACCGCCGGACCAGGTCCCGCTCGTCGGACAACTCGAACCCTCGCGTCCATCGACGCCCTTCGGAATCAGTACGTTGGGGTGCCCTTCCGTGTTTCGGATACTCGAGGCTCGGGCGCGCAAGCTAGTGGCCCTATCCTCCGTCCGTCAAGGCTTTTCCCTTGACGGCCAAGGGGCCAGAACCTAGCGTCCGGTCGCGCCCATGACCGAGATCGAATCCATATACGCACGCGAGATCCTGGACTCCCGGGGCACGCCCACGCTCGAGGTCGAGGTGGCGCTCCGGGGCGGCGCCATTGGCCGCGCGGCGGTCCCTTCCGGCGCTTCCACCGGCTCCCGCGAGGCGCTGGAGCTCCGGGACGGCGACCCGAAACGATACCTGGGCAAGGGAGTCACCAAGGCGGTCGCGAACGTCAACGAGACGATCGCGGGGCATCTCGTGGGCGAGGACGCGGACGATCAGGCCTATCTGGACCAGCTCCTGATCGGGCTGGACGGCACCCCGAACAAGAAGAACCTGGGCGCGAACGCGATGCTCGGCGTATCGATCGCGGTCGCGAAAGCGGCCGCCGAGGCGCACGCCCTGCCCCTCTATCGGTACCTCGGCGGCGCGGGTGCCAAGACCCTTCCCGTCCCGCTCATGAACGTCATCAACGGGGGGGCGCACGCGGACAACAACCTCGACATCCAGGAATTCATGATCGTCCCGGTCGGGGCCGCCTCCTTCTCGGAAGCGCTGCGCATGGGCTCCGAGGTGTTCCACACGCTGAAGAAGCTCCTCCACGAGAAGGGCCTGGTCACCGCGGTCGGGGACGAAGGGGGCTTTGCGCCCAACCTCGGGAAGAACGCCGATGCGCTGGAGTTCCTGATGCGGGCCATCGAGAAGGCAGGATACCGCCCGGGGGAGGACGTCGCGCTCGCGCTCGACGTCGCCGCGTCGGAGATTCATCGCGGCGGCTCCTACAAGCTGGACGGACGGGGGGGCCTGGATGCTCGCGCGATGGTCCAGTACCTCTCGGGGCTCGTCGAGCGGTTCCCGATCGTCTCGATCGAGGACGGGCTGGCCGAGGGGGATTGGGAGGGCTGGCGTCACCTCACGGAGACGCTCGGCGGCTCGATCCAGCTCGTTGGGGACGACATCTTCGTCACGAACCCGGAAATATTGAAGAAGGGGATCGAGGAAGGGGTCGCCAATTCCATCCTGA
>VBOR01000051.1 GCA_005893165.1 Candidatus Eiseniibacteriota bacterium
AGTTCGCGTTCTGGGCGCTCTTCAACCCCGGCGAGGAGATCATCCTCTTCGAGCCGTTCTACACGAACTACGCCACGATGGCGCTGCTCGCAGGGGTGGACGTGAAGCCCATCCCCTGCGACGCGCGCTCGGGGTATCACCTCCCTCCGGTGGAGGCGATCGAGCGGGCGGTGGGCGCGCGCACGAAGGGAATCTTGTTGTGCGCCCCCTCCAACCCGACCGGCACCGCCTACACCGCGGCCGAGGTGGACGCGATCTGCGAGCTGGCGAAGCGGCGGGACCTCTGGAT
>VBOR01000052.1 GCA_005893165.1 Candidatus Eiseniibacteriota bacterium
ATATCGAAGCGGCTCAACATGTGCGGCGCGCGGGTCGGGACGCTGGTGACGAAGAATGCGGGCGTGCGGGACGCGGCGCTCAAGTTCGCGCAGGCGCGGCTGAGCCCACCCACGCTGGGACAGTGGGCCGCGGCGGTGCTGGACCAGGTGCCCGCCTCCTACACACGTGAGGTCGTCGCGGAGTACCGGAAGCGGCGCGATCTCGTCCTCGAGGGGCTGGCCCAGATTCCCGGCGCCTTCGCCCGGAAACCGGAGGGCGCGTTCTACCTGATGGCCGAGCTTCCGGTCGCGGACGCGGAAGAGTTCGTGATCTGGATGTTGAAGGAATACCGGAAGGGGAACGCCACGGTGCTGGTCGCGCCTGGCGACGGCTTCTACGCCACGCCGGATCGCGGGAAGAACGAGATCCGCTTCGCCTACGTGCTCGAGACGGACGCGCTCCGGAAGTCGATGGACATCCTGCGCGGCGCGCTGGAGGCGTATCCGGTCAAGGTGGCGCGGTAGAGCTGCAGCGGTGTCGCGCGACCCGGCTAGCTGAAGAGCGCCCGAACGCCGGCGCGGGCGGCCTCGATACACTGCCCCGGGAACACCCCGAACCCCAGCGTGGCGATCGCCGTCACGAGAAGCGCGATGCCGATCGCCGCGGGCACGCGCACCGGCGGCAGCACCTCCCCCGGCTCGCGCATGTACATCAACACGAGCAGACGCAGGTAGTAGAAGATCGAGATCGCGCTGTTCAGCACGCCGATGACCGCGAGCGGGATGTGCCCCGTCTGGACCGCCGCGCCGAAGAGGTAGAGCTTCCCCACGAACCCCACCGTGGGCGGAATCCCCGACAGCGAGATCATGAAGAGGGAGAGCGCCGCGCCGATCAAGGGATAGCGGAATCCCACCCCCGCGTAGTCTTTCAGCTCGTCCCCCCCTCCCTTCCGGTGCTCGAGGAGGATCACCACCGCGAAGGCGCCCAGGTTCATGACCGTGTAGGCGATCAGATAGAAGATCGCCCCGGTGCCTCCGGCATTCCCGCCCGCCACGAGACCGATCAGCACATAGCCCGAGTGCGCGATGCTCGAGTACGCCAGCATGCGCTTCACGTTGGTCTGCGCGATCGCCGCGACGTTCCCGACCGTCATCGTGAGCGCCGCGATCACCGAGAGCAGCATGTTCCAGTCGGCGTGGATCGGCCCGAACGCCACGAAGAAGGTACGGAGGAACGCCGCGAAGGCGGCCGCCTTGGGACCCGCCGACATGAACGCCGTGATGGGCGTGGGCGCCCCTTCGTACACGTCGGGCGTCCACATGTGGAAGGGCACCAGCGCCACCTTGAACGCGAACCCGATCAGGATCATCGCCATCCCGGCGAGGAGGAGACCCGCGGGCAGCGGTCCTTCCGCGTTGGTCAGCGTGTCCGCGATCCGGTTCAGGTTCGTGGTGCCGGTCGCGCCGTACGTGAGCGCGATGCCATAGAGCAAGATTGCCGACGCGAACGCCCCCAGCAGGAAGTACTTCATCGCGGCCTCGTTGCTGGCCTCGGAGTCGCGGCGGTATCCGGCCAGGATGTAGAGCGAGATCGAGAGCACCTCGATCCCGAGAAAGAGCGTGATGAGATCCAGCGAGGAGGCGAGCAGCATCATTCCCGAGGTGCAGAAGAGGATGAGCGCGTAGTACTCCCCCTGCTCCACCCGCTCCTGGCGGAGGAAGGGCTCGGAGAGGAGCATCACGAGGAAGGTGCTCCCGAGGAAGAGCAGGTTGAACAGGGTCGAGAGGTTGTCCAGCACGACCATGCCCGCGTAGCCGTGCTGCTCCTCGCCCCACTGTCCCAGCGCGATCGCGAAGGCCCATACGACGCCCCCCATGGCCAGATAGGCGCACCAGTGCTTCTTCGCGTGCGGGAGGACGAGATCCGCGATCAGGACCAGGAATCCCACACCACACACGATGAGGAGCGGCTGGATCATCCCCAGGGGCGCGTCGATCTGGATGGGCAGGGTCACTTCGCGTCCTCCGCGGCGGCCGGGACGACGGTGGAAGCGGGCGCACGCATCGAGATCGTCCGCGCCTGCGCGCGGGCCAGAAGCTCCGTGACCGAGACGTCGAGCTTACGCAAGAACGTGTTTGGGTAGACCCCGATCCAGACGATGAAGAGGATCACCGGAGCGAGCGTCCAGAACTCCCGCCCCGAGAGGTCCGGCAGCCCGCGGTTCTTCTCGTTCGTGACCGGACCGAACATCACCCGCTGGTACATCCAGAGGAGATAGATGGCCGCGAGGATCACCCCCGTGGCCGCGACCGCGCTCACCACCGGCGCCGCGCGGAAGGCTCCGAGCAGGATCAGGAACTCGCCGATGAATCCGTTCAACCCCGGGAGCCCGATGCTCGAGAGGCAGATGATCATGAAGAGCGCGGCGAACCAGGGCAGCACCGCCGCCAAGCCGCCGAACTCCGAGATCTCACGCGTGTGGCGGCGCTCGTAGAGAATCCCGACCGCCAAGAACAAAGCTCCCGTCGAAAGCCCGTGATTGATGCTCTGCAAGATCCCGCCGGCCATGCCCTGCGTGTTCCAGACGAAGAGCCCCAGCATCACGAAGCCAAGATGGCTGACCGAGGAATAGGCCACGAGCTTCTTCACGTCGCGCTGCACCATCGCCACCAGGGCCCCGTACACGATCCCCACCAGCGCCAGCCCCACGATCCAGGGCGTGTAGGTCATGGACGCCTCCGGGAAGAGCGGGATCGCGAAGCGCAGGAATCCGTACACTCCCATCTTGAGGAGCACGCCCGCGAGGATCACGCTGCCCGCCGTGGGCGCCTCGACGTGCGCGTCCGGAAGCCAGGTGTGGAACGGGAACATCGGCACCTTGATCGCAAAGGCCAGCGCGAACGCGCCGAAGAGCCAGAGCTGCGGCGCGGGAGCCAGGGGGGTGTCGTAGAGCTGGAGCAGATCGAAGGTATAGGCGCCGGTCGTCAGATGGTGTGCGTAGTAGAGATACAGGATCCCCACCAGCATCAGGAGACTTCCCGCCACGGTGTAGAGGATGAACTTCACGGCGGCGTAGATCCGGCGCGGCCCTCCCCAGACCCCGATCAGGAGATACATGGGGATCAGCATGACTTCCCAGAAAATGTAGAAGAGGAAGAGATCGAGCGCGGCGAAGACCCCGATCATCCCCGTCTCGAGCAGGAGGAAGGTGACCATGTACGCCTTCACCCGGCTCGTGATGGAGAAGGAGAAGAGGATGGAGACCGCCGTGAGCAGCGTCGTCAACAAGATCAGGAGCATGCTGATGCCGTCCACGCCCAGGTGGTAGCTGATGCCCAGACTGGCCACCCACGGAGCGCGCTCCACGAACTGCATGCCCCGCGCCGTGGAATCGAACGCCGTGAAGAGCGGGATCGAGGCGGCGAAGGTGAGGAGCGAGACGACGAGCGCCGCGATGCGGACGGTGCGCGGCTTCGAGGACGGAAGGAGCAGGATCAGGAGCGCCCCCACCGTCGGGAAGAACGTCAAGAAGGTGAGGATCGGCACGCCGAGGATCGCGAAGGAATTCATCGGAGGGCCAGGTAGCCGATCACGACCACCGCTCCCAGCGTGAGCACCAGCGCGTAGACCTGCACGTAGCCGACCTGGGCGGACCGCAGCAGCGCGGAGCCCCGCTCGATCTGCTTCCCGACTCCGTTCACCGCGCCGTCGATCACCGCGGCGTCGAAGTCCTCCCAGAGCCGCACCGAGCCCCGGTAGATCGGCTGGACCACCGTCGCGTCGTAGGCCTCATCGACCCAGTACTTGTTGAAGACCAGCCGGTAGAGCCCGCGAACCCGCTCCGCGAGCCTTCGCGGGGTTTCCGGGCTCGTCACGTAGAACCGGTACGCCACGAGGATCCCGACCAACGCCACCGCGAGCGAGATCGCCATCAGCCAGACCTCGGCCATCGGGGTGTGCCCCGCGTGCGCCGGCGGCACGAGTGCCAACGCGTCGGCGAAGACGGGCTCCAGGAACCGGTCGAGGATCTGCCCGCCCTGGACCAGGGGTATCTGGAGGAAGCCTCCGACCGTGCTCAAGACAGCAAGAATCATGAGCGGGATGGTCATGCTGTCCGGCGATTCGTGGATATGATGCTTCACCTCTTCGCTGAACCGCGGCGACCCGTGGAAGGTCAGGAAATAGAGCCGGAACATGTAGAAGGCGGTGAGAAAGGCGCCGAGGATGCCCGCGCACCAGAGCAAGGGCCCGCCCCGGAGCCAGGCCTGGAACAGGATCTCGTCCTTGCTGAAGAAGCCCGCGAAGGGAATCACGCCCGCGATCGCGAGCGTGCCGATGAGGAACGTGAGATGCGTCTTCGGGAGATAGCGCCTGAGGCCGCCCATCTTCCACAGATCCTGCTCGCCGGAGAGGGCGTGGATCACGCTCCCCGCCCCGAGGAAGAGGAGCGCCTTGAAGAAGGCGTGGGTCATGAGGTGGAAGATGCCGGAGGTGAAGGCGCCCACGCCGCAGCCCACGAACATGTATCCGAGCTGGCTGATCGTAGAATAGGCCAGCACGCGCTTGATGTCGGTCTGGGTGACCGCGATCGTCGCGGCGAGGAGCACCGTCATGATCCCCACGACCGCGACGGTCTGGAGCGCGAGCGGCGACAGGAGATAGAACACGTGGCAGCGCGCGACCATGTAGACGCCCGCGGTCACCATGGTGGCGGCGTGGATGAGGGCGCTCACGGGCGTGGGTCCCTCCATGGCGTCGGGCAGCCACACGTAGAGGGGAATCTGGGCGCTCTTCCCCGTCGCGCCGAGGAAGAGGAGGAGCGCGATCCCGCTCGCGAGCGCGCTTCCCACCGCGAGCCGCAGCGGCGCCTGGGCGAAGACCGTCCCGAAATCGACGCTGCCGAAGGTGACGAAAATGAGGAAGATCCCGAGGAGGAATCCCCAGTCTCCGATCCGGTTCACGACGAAGGCCTTCTTCCCCGCCTCCGCGGCGGCGGGGCGCTCGTACCAGAATCCGATGAGGAGATAGGAGCAGAGGCCCACCGCTTCCCAGCCGAGGAACATCAGGAGGAAGTTGTCCGCCAGGACCAGCGTGAGCATCGAGAACGTGAAGAGGTTCAGGTAAGCGAAGTACCGGCCGTAGGCCTTCTCGTGCCCCATGTATCCCATCGAGTAGACGTGGATCAGGAAGCCCACGCCCGTCACGACGAGCATCATCACGGCGCTCAGCGGATCGAGCATGAGGCGCACGTCCGCGCGGAAGTCCCCGGTCTGGATCCAGGTGTAGAGGCTCTGCGTGGCCCGGCGCTGCTCGGGAGAGAGCGAGAGCAGGTCGCCGAAGCACGCGAGCGCGATTGCGAAGGCCAGGCCCACCGATCCCACGCCGATGACGCTGGCCAGCTTCCGTGGCAGCTTCCCCGCTCCGATCCCGTTCACGAGGGCGCCCAGCAGAGGCAGCGCCGGCACCAGCCAGAGAAGTGAAAGTCCCACGCCTTATCCTTTCAGGAGATGCACTTCGTCCACGTTCGCCGTCTCGCGGTTGCGGAAGATGGCGACCAGGATCGCGAGCCCCACCGCCACTTCCGCGGCGGCCACCGACATCACGAAGAAGACGAAGATCTGCCCGTCCATCTGGCCATGCTGCCTGGAGAAGGCCACAAAGCTGAGGTTCACCGCGTTGAGCATGAGCTCGATCGACATGAAGATGATGAGCGCGCTCCGCCGCACCAGGACACCGATGAGCCCGATGGTGAAGAGCAGCGCCGCGACGAGCTGGTAGGCCTCGAGCGGCACGGACAGGGTCTGCATCAGGCGAACTTCCGCTTTGCGAGCACGACCGCGCCGATGACCGCGATCAGGAGCAGGATCGAGGTCACCTCGAAGGGAAAGAGCCACGTGGAGTAGAGGATCCGGCCGATCTCCGCGGGGGATCCGAATCCAGGGGGCAGCGGCACGGCCGCAGCCGGCGTGCCCTCCGTGCCTCCCTGGGACAGGACGATGTAGAGGAGCTCCACGAACACGATCAGGGCGAAGAAGAATCCGAAGCCCTTCCACGCCCCCGGCGTGAGGAGCGGCGCCTCCCCCTTCACGTTCAGGAGCATGACCACGAAGAGGAAGAGCACCATGATCGCCCCGGCGTAGATCAGGATCTGGATCGCGGCGATGAACTGCGCGTTCAGGAGCACGAACATCCCCGAAAGCGAGAGCAGCACGCCCACGAGATGGAGCGCGCAATGCACCGCGTTCCTCCGGAACACCACGTTGAACGCGAACACGACCGCCGAGACGGAGAAGAGCGCGAAGAGGACGGGCTCGAGCATGTCAGGCCGTGAGGCCCACGACGAGGGCGGTGACGGTGAGGTTCAGGAGCGACGCCGGCAGGAGGACCTTCCACCCGAACGCCATGAGCTGGTCGTAACGGAGCCTTGGGAATGTGGCCCGGAGCCAGACATAGAAGAAGAGGAACAGCGAGAGCTTGATCAGGAACCAGACCACGGGCGGCAGGAACGGTCCGTGCCATCCGCCGAAGAAGACCGAGATCGCAATTCCGGATACGACCATCATGTTCGCGTACTCGGCCAGGAAGTAGAGCGCGAACTTCATGGAGGAGAACTCCGTATGAAATCCCGCCACCAGCTCCGTCTCCGCCTCCGCGAGGTCGAAGGGCGCGCGGTTCGTCTCCGCGATGCCGCACAGGATGTAGATCACGAACGCGAAGAACTGCGGCACGATGAACCAGAGGTGCTCTTGCTGGCGCACGATGCTCGCGAGGCTGAGCGTTCCGGTCATGACGATGACGCTCACGAGCGAGATTCCCTGCGCCAGCTCGTACGAGATCATCTGCGCCGAGGAGCGCAGCCCCCCGAGCAGGGGATACTTGGAATTGCTGGCCCAGCCGCCGAGGACGATCCCGTACACCCCCATCGAGGTCGTGCCCAGGATCCAGAGGACCGCGATGTTCACGTCGGTGATCTGGAGCGGAATGTCGTGACCCGCGACCCGGACGGTGTCCCCGAAGGGAATCACCGCCAGGGCCAGGAAGGCGGTGATGACGGGAAGGGCCGGCGCGATGATGAAGACCACCCGGTCCGCCCCGTCAGGGACGATGTCCTCCTTGAAGAAGAGCTTGATGCCGTCCGCGATGGTTTGAAGGAGCCCGAAGGGGCCCACGCGCTGCGGTCCGATCCGGTCCTGCATGTGGCCGATCACCTTCCGCTCCATCCATACGATGAGGGGAACGCCGAGCAGCACGAATCCGAGGACGACCAGAACCTTGACCGCGGATGCGATCAGAAACGTGGCATCCACGCGGCTACTTCAGCTCTTCCAGGAGGCGATCGAGCTGCTGCGGCGTGACGTTTTCGTAGTAGCGGTCGTTGACCATGAGGACCGGCGCGGTGCCGCAGGAGCCCAGGCACTCGACCGAGACGTAGGTGAACCGGCCGTCCTGGGTGGTCTCGCCGTCACCGACGCCGAGCTTGTCCTGCACCTGCTTCTGCAGCCGCTGCCCGCCGAGGAGCGAGCAGGAGAGATTCCGGCAGACCTGGATCATGTGCCGTCCGACCGGCTTCTGGTTGAACATCGTATAGAAGGTCACCACCTGCCGCACGGACTGCGCGGTGAGCCCGAGGATCTGCCCCACCTCGCGCTGGGTCTCCTCGCTCAGCCAGCCCTGGTCCCCCTGTGCCACGTGCAGCGCCGGGATGAGCGCGGACTGATGGGTCTCGTAAACGGTCTTGAGCGACTCGATCCTCTGTCGCGCTTCCGGCGAGAGCACGGCTCAGCTCTCCACGTTCGGGAACTGAGCGGACTGGGTGGGAAAATCCTTGCGGAGCGGATGGCCCAGCCATCCCTCGGGCGTGAGGAGCCGCTCCAGATTGGGATGCCCGGCGAAGAGGACGCCGAACATGTCGAAGACCTCGCGCTCCATGAAATTCGCCCCGCGCCAGAGCGTGGTGGCCGTCTGGACGCTCTCACCCTCGTCCACCCAGACCTTCACGAGGATGCGGCGGTTGAAGGTGGGCGAGTAGAGGATGTAGACGACCTCGAACCGCGGCTCCCCGGGCTGACGATGATTCAGCCGGTCCACCGCGGTGATGTCGGTCAGGTAGGCGTAGAGAAGCTCCGGATCGGTCCTGAGGAACAGAAGCGCGTCCGGGATCGCGCGCCGGTCCAGCCACACCGAGAGCTCGCCGCGGAAGCTCTGCTCGGAGCGGTAGGCGTCGGCGAGCTTCGACTTGAGCTTGGCCACGACCAGCTCCTGGTCGGGCGAGAGCGGGTCCAGGTCGTCCGTGAACGGAACGATCACTCCCATTCCAGAGCGCCCTTTCCCCAGACGTAGATCAGTCCAATCAGGAGGATCCCCACGAACACACCCATCTCGATCAGGCCGAAGATCTTGAGCTGCTTGAAGACGATCGCCCAGGGATAGAGGAAGACGGTCTCGATGTCGAAGACGATGAAGAGCATGGCGACGAGGTAGAAGCGCGTGTGGAAGCGCTCGCGCGCCGTGCCGACCGGCGTGATGCCGCACTCGTAGGGCCCCAGCTTGGCCGGGTCGTAGACCCGCCTGCCCAGGAAATGCGACATGACCAGCGTGAAGACGGCGAAGCCGACCCCCACGATCAACATCATGAGGATGGGGATGAACGCTACGGTCGAATTGGGATCGACGTGGCTCAACGGGACTCCTGCGGCGCAGGGGGATCGGGCCGCTCCGGACGGAGCCGCCTCAAACCATCCCGAGTTCGTGAAAAAAGGTGCTAATCAAGGCAGGATAAAAAGTTGGGAGCTTCCCTGTCAAGCCACCTTTTCGAAATGAACCTTGTCCGCGGCGCCGGAGACCCGGATCGCGAGGTGATCGGGATCGTGCTCGAGGAGGAGGAGCCAGTTCTGGCGGATGGCGTCGCGGAAGATGGAGCGCTTGGTCTCGAGCGTCGTGAGCGGGAAGATGTCGAAGCCCATGACGAAGGGCAGCGGCAGGTGCCCCACCGTCGGAAGGAGGTCCGCGCAGTAGAGCGCGCGCGATTCCGGCAGGTCGAAAAAGACCCCCTGATGGCCGCGCGTGTGCCCCGGAAGCGAGCGCATCGTGACGCCGGGCAGGATCTCGATGTCGTCGTCGTGCAGGACCAGCTGTCCCGACTCCTCGAGCGATGCGATGTTGCCGGACAGATAGGACGCGCGGGTTCGCTCGTTGGCGTGGGTCGCGTCCTCCCATTCGGTGCGCCGGACGAGATAGTGCGCGCCCGGGAAGGTGGGACGCACGACGCCGTCCTCGCCTCGCGTGGTCCCGCCGCCGCAGTGGTCGAAGTGGAGGTGGGTATAGGCGACCGTGGTGATGTCTTTGGGAGCGACGCCGAGCGCGGCCAGATCCTCGAGGAGCGCCTCCGGATGCTCCACCGCGAAGATGTCGCGGAATTTCGGATCGTCCTTGGTGCCCACCCCCGCGTCCACGAGCACGCGCTGACCGTTTCCCTCGATCAGCATGCAGTTCATGGCAAGGCGGATGCGGTTTCGGTCGTCGGCGGGCGCGACCCGGTTCCAGAGCACCTTGGGGACGACGCCGAACATGGCGCCGCCGTCCAGGCGGAATCGGCCGCCCGAAACGAAGCGGACCTTGTACGGTCCGATCTCTACGCGTGGAATGGAAACGATGCCGGAGTGCCTCATAAGCCGAGTTCTGTCGGATTTCTCCGTGGCGACCATTTCTCTGGGACGCCCGTTACCGGACGCCTCAAGCAACCTACCCGGGAGTCGAGTGAGGCGGGCCGCCTCTTCTCCCCTATTTGGTCTTTCTCCAGGTGGGGTTTACCGAGCCGGAGGCGTCACCGCCTCCGCTGGTGCGCTCTTACCGCACCGTTTCACCCTTACCGCGGGCTTTCGCCCGAGGCGGTTTATTTTCTGTGGCACTTTCCCTGGGATCGCTCCCGCTGGGGGTTACCCAGCACCCTGCCCTGTGGAGCTCGGACTTTCCTCAGGCCGCGCAAGCGCGGCCCGCGGCCGCCTGTGGCACTCCGGCCATCACCTCCTGCCTGTTACGCCGAGAATAGATTACCGGCACGCCCGCGGAGATTCAAGAGGCGGCGCCTTTACCCGACCGCGTCCAAGGCCTCGTTCGCAAGCTCATCCGCGCGCGTGTTCTGCTCCCGCCGAACGTGGCGGATGGTGTGTTTCGGCACCGCGTTCAGGAGCATGATGACCTGCCCGTAGAGTG
>VBOR01000053.1 GCA_005893165.1 Candidatus Eiseniibacteriota bacterium
AGATGTCGATCGTGCGAGTGGCTTCGGTCTCGAGCGTCTTCAGCTCTTCCTCCGTGAAGCGCACGTACTGGTCCTTGGCGAACTCGTACCCCTTGACCAGAGAGGTTCTCTCCAATACTTCGTTGCAGGCGGGGCAGATCTGCTGCTGCTTGATCCGGCCGCCGCACTTTTCGTGGAGCAGGTTGAACGAGAGCCCCATGGACGAGGCGGCGGTGTACATCTTGACGGGGATCGAAACCAGCCCGAACGAGAGCGTTCCCGATCCAATGGAATGTGGTGGCATTCTATGTCCTCCTTGGGGACTGCCGGGGAGGCTAACACCATGCTCTGTTATACTCAACCCCGACTCCAATATCGGACCTCCCAGGCCCGGGCTTTAGCGCCCCGGAGCCCGTCCAAAGACTAAATGCCTTGAGCTCGACCCGCGGTTCCCATCTCGAAAAATACCATCAGAAGCGGGACCCCGCCCGGACGCCCGAGCCCTTCGGGGGCGGCCGTCCGCCGGCCGCGCAGGCCCCTGCCGGTGCGCCTCCCCGGTTCGTCGTCCAGAAGCACTGGGCGCGCAACATGCATTACGACCTCCGCCTCGAGCTGGACGGAACGCTCAAGAGTTGGGCGGTGCCCAAAGGGCCCTCGACGCGCGTGGAGGAGAAGAGGCTGGCGGTCCACGTCGAGGACCATCCTCTGGAGTACGGCTCGTTCGAGGGAGTCATCCCGGCAGGGAACTACGGAGCCGGATCGGTCATCGTGTGGGATCACGGGTGGTTCCGCTCCTTCAAGCCCGAGGATCCGCTCGAGCAGTACGAGCGTGGAAAGATGGAGCTGGAGCTCTTCGGATTCAAGCTCCGCGGGCGCTGGACGCTCGTGCGCATGGGCAAGAAGGAGAAGGAATGGCTCCTGCTCAAGAAGGCGGACGGTGCCGCGAGCGAGAAGGAGGCGATCGATCGCTATCCCGAGTCGGTGATCACGGGATTCACGGTCGAGGAGATGCGGGACGTGCCCGGCACGCTCCAGGCGCTCCGGGAGCGGGTCCGGTCGCTGGGCGCGCCGAGGGGGGAGATTTCGATCCGCTCCGTGCCGCTCATGCTGGCCACGCTGGCGGAGCGCCCTCCCTCCGGGGCGGACTGGTGCTTCGAGATCAAGTACGACGGCGTGCGGGTGCTCGCGGAGCGAAAGCGCGATGGTGTGATCCTCATCGGGCGGAGCGGCGAGAACATCACCGGGCGGTATCCAGAGATCACGGCCGCTCTTCGCGCGCTGCCGCCGGATCGATTCGTGCTGGACGGCGAGATCGTCGCGGAGAACGAGAGCGGACGGCCCAGCTTCCAGCGGCTCCAGGCGCGCATGCACCTCACCAAGGCGCGCGACATCGAGGCTGCCCGGATGTGGGTTCCGGTGCGCGGCATCTTCTTCGACTGCCTCGGGCTCGAGGGGCATGACTTGCGCAAGCTTGCACTGTCGGAGCGCAAGGAGCTCCTCGCGCGCGTGGTGCCTCCTCTGGGAACGGTGCAGGGCTGCGATCACGTGCTGGAGCACGGCGAGGCATTCCTCGAGGCTGCTTCCGAGATGGGGCTCGAGGGGATCGTGGCGAAGCGGCTCACGAGCCCGTACTCCGGCCGGCGGTCGGCGGACTGGATCAAGGTCAAATGCGACCGCCGGCAGGAATTCGTGATCGGCGGCTACACGGAGCCCCAGGGCTCGCGCGCCCGCTTCGGGGCCCTCCATGTCGGTCTCTATGAGGGGCGCCAGCTGGTCTACGTGACGAAAGTGGGCACCGGATTCGACACGGCGGGCCTCGAGAGCATCGCGCGGACGCTCGCGCCGCTCGGGCGCGAGACGTCTCCCTTCGACGTGGGGACGCCGGCGGGACGCGGGCATCACTGGGTCGAGCCGCGCCTCGTGTGCGAGATCCGATTCACGGAGTGGACGCGGGAGGGAGGGTTGCGCCATCCCATCTTCCTGGGATTGCGTCCCGACAAGCGCCCCGAGGATTGCCGCCGCGAGGAGCCGGTGCGGATCCGCGCCGCGGAGGAAACGCAGGTCAACGCGGCGAAGCCCACGAACGCGGCGAAGCCCACGAACGTGGTGAAGCCCACGAACGTGGTGAAGCCCACCAACGTGAAGAAGGTCTTCTGGCCCAAGGAGGGCTACACCAAGGGCGATCTCATCCAGTACTACGAATCAGTGGCACCGCTTCTCCTGCCCTACCTGCGCGACCGCCCTCTGGTGCTGACGAGATTCCCCGACGGGATCGATGGAAAATCCTTCTTCCAGAAGGACGCGCCCGTGTACGTGCCCGACTGGGTCCGCACGGAAGTCGTGCACTCCGGAGACGGGGAGCGCGACATCCGCTACTTCGTCGTGGACGACCTCGAGTCGCTGCGCTACGTGGCGAACATGGGAACGATTCCGCTCCACGTCTGGAGCGCCTGCGTGAGCTCCCTCGAGAACCCGGATTGGCTCGTGCTCGATCTCGATCCCAAGGAAGCGCCGTTCGCGCACGTCGTCCAGGTGGCGCGCGCGCTGAAGACGATCCTGGACGAGCTCGAGCTTCCCGCCTTCATCAAGACTTCCGGCGCCACCGGCCTGCACGTGCTGCTTCCCATGGGCCGCCGGTACACGCATGAGGAGACGCGAACCTTCGCGCGGCTGCTCGCGATGCTGGCCGTGGACGCCGTGCCCGAGATCTCGACCGTCACGCGCTCGATCAAGGGGCGCGGCGGCAAGGTGTACGTCGATTTCGGTCAGAATGGACGGGGGAACACGATCGTCGCGCCCTACTCCGTGCGCCCGCTTCCCGGAGCGCCCGCCTCCTGTCCCTTGCGCTGGGATGAGGTGACGGCGCGGCTCGATCCCGCCCGCTTCACCATCCGCACGATCCCGGAACGCTTCGAGAAGATGCCGGATCCCGCGATCGACGTGTTCGGGCCTGGCGTGGACATGGCTTCCGCGATCGGGGCGATCGGGCGCCGGATGAGGAACGGGCGCGAGAAGGATTCGGCGACCGCGAAGAAGAGCCGCAAGTGACCAGCGCCACGGAGCTGAAATTCCTGGCGAGCCGTTCCGCCGGAGAGGTCTCGGCCCTGCTGGACCGCCCCGACACGGCGCGACGGCTCCTGGTGCTGGGGCACGGTGCGGGCGCCGGCATGCGACATCGCTTCATGAACGACGTTGCTTCCGCGCTCGGATCGCGGGGCATCGCGACCTTCCGGTACCAGTTTCCCTACGTCGAGAACAAGCTCTACCGTCCCGACCCTCAGCCAATCTTGTTGTCCACCGTGCGATCCGCCGTCGAGACGGCCCGTGCCGCGGCCGGCGACTTGCCGCTTCTCGCGGGGGGCAAGTCCATGGGCGGCCGCATGACCTCGCTCGCCGCTTCGAAGGAAGCGCTGGAGGGCGTGAAGGGGATCGCATTCTTCGGCTTTCCGCTGCACCCTGCCGGGGCCCCGGCCACCGAGCGGGGAGAGCATCTCGACCGCGTCCAGGTACCCATGCTGTTCCTCCAGGGAACGCGCGACAAGCTGGCGGAGCTCTCGCTGCTTCGGCCGGTGATCGAGCGGCTCGGCCCGCGCGCGACGCTCCACGTGGTCGAGGGCGCGGATCATGGATTCGACATGCTCAAACGATCGGGACGGACCTCGGCCGAGGTCCTGGAGGAGCTTGCCGACACGGTCGCGAAGTGGGCGGAGCGGCTGACATGAAGATCCGGGCCGGAACCAGCGGATGGTCGTACAAGGAGTGGAAGGGCTTCTTCTATCCCGAGAAGCTTCCCGCGAAGGACATGCTGCGGTACTACTCCGAGCGCTTCCCCACGGTCGAGGTGAACAACACGTTTTACCGGCTGCCGAACCTGACGACCCTCGAGGGGTGGCTCTCCCAGGTGCCGGAAGACTTCTCCTTCGTGCTCAAGGCATCGAAGCGGATCACCCACGACAAGCGGCTCAAGGACGTCGGGGATTCGGTGGACTATCTGCTCCGCACGTCGGGGACGCTGGGAGCCAGACTCGGTCCGTTCCTCGTGCAGCTTCCGCCCAACATGAAAAAGGATGTCCCGCGGCTGCGGGATTTCCTGGCGATCTTTCCCGCTCGGGCCGCCTTCGAGTTCCGCCACGCGTCCTGGTACGACGACGAGGTGTACCAGGCGCTGCGCGAGCGGAACGCGGCCTGGTGCATCGCGGACACCGGGGAAGAGGGAGATCCACCCTTCGAGTCGACGGCGGACTGGGGCTACCTGCGCCTGCGGCGCGTCGCGTACGAGGAATCGGACCTCGAGTCCTACGCGGATAGGATCCGCAACCAAAGCTGGGGCGAGGCCTACGTGTTCTTCAAGCACGAGGATGCGGGAACCGGCCCCAAGCTCGCGGCGCGCTTCCTGGAATTGTGCGGGGTCTAGACGGTCCGCGTCGCTTCCAGCCACTCGCCGACGGCATCCACCTCGGTGGGATCCAGATCGTGTCCGCGCATGCTCCATTGCAGATCGACCGAGGCGCCGGCCCTTCTGAGCCGGTCGGCAAGCGCCTCGACACGCTCTGCGGAAGCGTAGGGATCGCGGCGGCCCGCCGCGATGAGAACAGGCTTCCCGGAAAGATGGGGTGGACGCGGGGGCTCGAGGGGGAGGATCGCGCGCAGGAGCGCGGCGCCCTCGAGCAGGGAATCGTCGAGAAGGAGAAGGGCCGCGGCCATGTTCGCACCGTTGGAATAGCCTAGCGCCCGCACGCGACCCGCATCGAAGCCGTAATGCCGGGCTGCCGAGCGAACGAACCGACCCAGCTCCCCGGCGCGCCGCACCAGGTCCGCCTCGTCGAAGACGCCGATCTCCAGTCTCCGGAAGAATCGAGGCATGCCGTTCTCCAGCACCTTGCCGCGAGGGGAAAGGAGACTGGCATGCGGCGCGAGCCGGCGCCCGATCGAAAGAAGATCGCCTTCGTCACCGCCCGTGCCGTGGAGGAGAAGGACGGTGTCTCCGCTCGTGCCCGGCTCGAATCGATGTAAGAAGCCCAGGTCCTCGTTACCGGCGTGCCTGGAGGGGTCCGCCTTCATCGGCGCACGACCGGTGCGGGGCGAGGCGGGCTGAGCGGGGGGAGCACGGCCTCGATTCGCCGGCGCTCGGGCTCGAGCCAGGGTGGCAGCACGAGCGACTCGCCGAGATGCGCGGGATGTTCATCCACGCTGAACCCAGGACCCTCCGTCGCCAGCTCGAACAGGACTCCGCCAGGCTCGGTGAAGTAGACCGACTTGAACCAGAAGCGATCGATGACCGGCGTCGGATGATGCCCGGATGCTTCGACGCGCGATCGCATCTCCTGCTGATGCTCCGCACGAAATCCCATGACCTCCGTAAGGAACGCGGCCGTGGGAGACAGCCCACGCTCGCGGATCCTTGCGCCGTGGAGACCGCGGACCTGGTGCTCGGCCGCGACGGGGCTCGACGCGGAGGGCGTGAAGGCGCGCCCGCGGGGCGCGGCCGACTCGACGAGCGCGACCTTGAGCCCATGAGGATCGGTCAGGGGAAGCGCCTTTTCGCCGAAGCGGGTCTCGATCGCGCCGAGAGGAGTGCCGTAGCGGTTGAGGCGCTCGGCCCACCACTTGAGAGTGTCGGGCGGCACCGCCAGGGCAACCTCGCTGGCCAGGCCGTGTCCGGGGACCGAAGGGGCCGCCTGATCCCATGGGAAAAAGGTAAGGTCCGTTCCAGGGTGCCCTTCGGCGTCGGCGTAGAAGAGGTGGTACGTTCCGGGGTCGTCCTGGTTGACGCTTTTCTTGACCAGGGACATTCCCAGGATCCCTGCGTAGAAGTCGAGATTATCCTGCGCGGGACCCGCGATCGCGGTCACATGGTGGAGCCCGGCGACGGGTTTCATATCCACCTACGATGCGCCAGGGAAGCGCCGCGATTCAAGAAGGGGATCACGAGCTCAATCCACGGGAGGACCGGCGTGAAGATCGAGACGAAGCGGTTCGAAAAACCGGATGAAGCGCGCGCCTTTCTCAAGGGCACCTTCGACCTGGCGAAGCTGGGCGGGATCACGATCGGCCGCGCCGCGTACGAGCCGGGGTGGAAATGGTCGGAGCATGTGGGACGCGATACCGGGGAGCGCTACTGCGAGGTGGAGCACGTCGGCCTGGTGCTGAAGGGCAAGGCCGCGGTCCAGATGAAAGACGGCGGAGAATACCGGGTGCTCGAGCCTGGAGATCTCTTCCACGTGCCGCCCGGGCACGACAGCTGGGTGGTGGGCAACGAGCCCTACGTTTCGATCCACTTCCTCGGGGCGGAGCGCTACGCGAAGAAGTGAGGCTGCCGCGGATTACTCCTTCTTGTACAGGCGCCCCGCCTTTTCGGCCGAGGAGATGATGCCTCGGATCAGGGCCGACGAGAATCCCGCGTGCTCCATTCGATTGAGGCCGGCGATCGTGCACCCGCGAGGCGTGGTCACCCGGTCGATCTCATGCTCAGGGTGATGTTTTCGATTCAGGAGAAGGGTCGCGGCTCCCCGGGCCGTCTGCGAGGCGATGAGGAGCGCCTCCTCCGTGTGCAGCCCGATCTCGATTCCGCCCTGGGACGCGGCGCGGATGGCGCGGAGAAAGAACGCGATCCCGCACGCGCCCAGCACCGTGGCCGCGATCATCTGCTCTTCGTCCAGCACCAGCGTCGGTCCCAGCGCGTCGAAGATCGGCTGCACGGCCTCGATCGCCTTTCGATCGGAGCCCTGCGCGGCCAGGCACGTCATGGATTCCCGGATGGCCACCGCCGTGTTCGGCATGGCCCGCACCACGGCGACGCCGGAGGGCAGGCGTCTCTTGATCTCCGCGATGGATACCCCGGAAACGACCGATACAACGATGTGCGTGCCGGGACGAAGCCGCGGACCGATTTCCTCGAGCAGGCCATCGATCTGTTGCGGCTCGACCGCGACGACGAGGAGCGGAGCGCGGCGTGCCGCCTCCTGGTTGTCGCTGAGGACCACGAAGCCGCGCCGCTCGAAGGGAATGAGGAGCTCCCGCCTGCGGCGGGTGAGCAGCACCTCGGACGGCGGGAGGCATCCCGACTCGACGATCCCGTCCGCGATTGCGGTTCCGATATTCCCGGCGCCCAGGATCGCGACCGGCTTGGGAGTGGAATTCATGGTCCTCAGGGCATCGGCACCAATCGAAACGATGCTGACCGGGATCATCCACCAACCTCCGCGGCCGCCCTTCAATCCTACGCGCTGTTCGAAGCGGAAACGTAGAAGGGGTTCGAGGGTTGTAACACGCGCCACGGGGCGTTCTTACAAGCCCTCGTTGCTGTGATTCCTGACGTCGTCGGGAAGATCTGCCTCGCGCTCACGCCGCTCACGAACCACTGGTGGAACGTCACGTTTCATTTCACGGCGCGCGGCCTCTCCACTCCCGCCATGACCGTCGGCGGCCGGACGCTCCGGATGACGTTCGACTTCGTGACGCACCAGCTCGTGTTCCAGACCTCGGACGGGGTCACGAAGACGATTCCGCTCGAGCCGCGAACCGTCGCCGAGTTCTTCGAGAGAGTGATGGAGACGTTGCGTGATCTCGGCATCCAGGTGCACATCTGGACCATGCCGGTCGAGATCCCGGACCCGATCCGCTTCGAGAAGGACGTCACGCACCATTCCTACGATCGCGACGCGGTGAACGCCTTCTGGCGCGCCCTTCTCGCGATGAAGCCCGTGTTCGAGAAGTTCCGGTGCGCCTTCATCGGGAAGTGCAGCCCGCTCCATTTTTTCTGGGGAGGCTTCGACCTGGCGGTGACCCGCTTCAACGGGAAGCGGGCGCCGGAGCGGCCGGGCGCGAACTCGATCGACCGGGAAGCCTATTCCCACGAAGTGATCAGCCATGGATTCTGGCCGGGGAGATTGCCGGCGCTCGACGCGTGCTTCTATGCCTACGCCGCCCCCGAGCCGCACGGCTTCAAGGAGGCGAAGATCCTGCCCGCGGCTGCGTACTACGACAAGGGTTGGTCCGAGTATTTTCTCCCCTATGAGGCGGTTCGCAATGCCCGGAATCCCGCCGAGGACCTGACGTCGTTCCTGAGCACGACGTACGAATCCGCCGCCAGGCTGGCGGGATGGAGCCGGACGGAGCTGGAACGGAGGTAGATCGATGGAAGCCGCGACGTGCGCCCATCTCGAGCAGATCCAGGATGTGAAACTGGCCAAGAAACGTGAATGCGAGGAGTGCGTCCGCATCGGATCCAAATGGGTGCACCTCCGCACCTGTCAGAGCTGCGGCCGGACGTTCTGCTGCGATTCCTCACCGAACAAACACGCGAGCAAGCACGCGCGGTCGAGCACCCACCCCGTGGTCGCGTCGGCCGAGCCCGGCGAGCGCTGGCTCTATTGCTACCCAGACGAGGCGTACATAGAGTACTGACAGCCAGTTCCGTCGCTACATTCACGCGTTGCAAGAATGCGATCCTCCCCCTCGCTCGGCCCGCCCCTCAACATGCGCTTCGATCCCGTCGATAAGTCCGCGGTACGGTTTCGGGCACCGCTCCGCACCGCGGCGCCCGCGTTCTCCAAGGGAATGGAGATCCTTCCGTGGGCCTGGTCGAAGCGGTCGCGCGCATCCCGGCGTTCCTCGAGAGCCTCGTCGGTGAGGACCTGCAGCGAAGCATCACGCGCGAGTATCATCGCGCGCTTCAATCCGGCTGGCACAACTTTCCCTCGTCGGTCAGCCTTCCGCGTCCCTGCGGACTCGAGCTGCCGGAGCGGGTGATCGAGCTCCTGCTGGCGCGCCTTACCTACGCCCCCGGCGCACGCGTCCTCGATGTCGGCTACGCGAACAGCATGACGTGCCACCGGGACCTGATCCGGTCGCTTCCGTTCCCGCGAAACCTCACCGGCATCGACATGGCCGACCCCGTGTTCGACGCGGACGAGCTCTACCAGGAGAAGGTCTGCGGCGACATCTGCGAAACGGAGTTCGCCGACGACAGGTTCGATCTGGTGTGGTGCATCTCCTCGCTCGAGCACATCGGAATGGACAATTCCGGCTACGAGGGCGCGACCTTCCCCGGGGCGCCCACCGCCGAGCGGGCGGTGGCGGAGATGCTGCGCGTCACGCGCCCCGGCGGCTCCGTCCTGGTCACCGTTCCCTTCGGAAAATACGAGAACCACGGCTGGTTCCGGAATTTCGATGAAGCGACCCTCGAGGAGCTCCTCGATCCCGTGAGATCCCAGGCGACCGTCCACGAGCTCTACTTCGGACACTCCCACGGCTCCGGGTGGTCGCGTGCCGGCGCCGAGGAGCTGGCGGACACCGGATATCTGGATCAGCGGAACGACGGCGCCGCGGGGCTTGCGGCCGTGATCCTCGAAAAGGACTCCGGCTGGCAGTAGCCTCCTGGCGTATCCTTTCCGGATGCGTTCCCAGACCTCCTTCCTCTTCGATCTCGACGGCACGCTGGTGGACAGCGTCTATCAGCACGTGCTCGCCTGGCACGAAGCGATCCGCGCCGAGGGGATCGAGCTCGCCGTCTGGCGCATCCATCGAAAGATCGGGATGAGCGGCGGGCTGTTCACGAACATGCTTCTGCGGGAGATCGGCGTGGAGCTCCCGCCCGACCGGATCGAGAAGATCCGGCGGGGTCACACCGAGGCCTACAAACGCGTCGCGAGCACCGTGAAGCCTCTGCCCGGCGCCCGGGAGCTGCTCGTGGAATTGACCCGGGTCGGAGTTCCCTGGGCCATCGCCACGAGCGGGCACATGGAATCCGCGGCCCGGACGCTGGAGGCGCTCGGGGTGGACCTGAAACGGACCGCCGTCGTGACGCGCGACGAGGTGGAGCACGCCAAGCCCGATCCGGATCTCTTCCTCGCGGCTGCGGACAAGCTGGGAGTGCCGGTGGAGACGGCGTCCGTCGTGGGGGACAGCGTGTGGGACATGCTCGCCGCCCAGCGGGCGCGGGCGCTGGGGATCGGGCTTCTGTCGGGAGGCTACGGTCCCGAGGAGCTGGAGCGCGCGGGGGCCTATCGCGTCTACGAGGACCCCCAGGACCTCCTCGATCACCTCGACGAGGTCGGCGGAAGGCGCTGACCCTGCCTCGTTCCGCTCTAGAGGTTCGTCACGTACTCCAGCGAAGCGGTACGCTCGTCGAACAGGGGCGTGACCCCATTCGCGTACTTGAAGTGACGGTAGTTGCCTCGCACGACGATCGCCTGATGCGGAGCGAACTCCCATCGCGTCTCCATGCGCGGGGCCACGTCGTAGTCGGTGCCGGAGTTGCCATTCCGCGACCGCACGATCTGGACCTGAGCGTTCGTGAGGACCCGCGAGCGAAACGCGGCCCACGAGAACCCCGGCCCGACCGAGCTCACCTCGCTCACGCTGACTTGGAAATCGGTCCGGGAGTAGTTCCCCGAAACCGTAACCGTCCATGGCGGTGAGATCCCCAGCGCCCAGTTGGCGAAGAGCGTGAGGCTTTCGGTGCTGTTGTTTGTCACCCCGGCCACGTTCTTGGATTTCTGGAGCATCGCCGAGCACGAGACGGAGTGCTGGATGCCGGCGTAATTCCACGTCGTATGCGGCGAGATGGCATACATGCGGGTCGTGTTCCGCGTCCCCTGGAGGAGTGAATCCGATCCATCCGACTCGCTGGTGTAGAGCGAGAGCTGCGCGTCGGTCCCGAACTGGAGCCCGGGCTGCCACGAGCCGTTCAATCCGTAGCTCCGCCGGCGCGTATCCGCGATGGCGCTGGTGTTCACGCCCTCGTTCTGAAGACCCGCGATCCCGTCGAGCGACAACTTTCCCTTCAGCATCTGGACTCTCGCGTTCGCGCCCAGCTCCAGGCGGTCTCCCGTAATCCCGGTGTTGCCGAGCGTCTTGAATCCACCGTTAAGGTATTCGGCTTTGACGCCCAGGCGCGAGAGCCCCGTCTCATGGAATACCTGAAGTCCCAGGGCATGCCCGTCCAGCGACGAAGCGTTGGATCGACGGTCGCGGTCGTACTTGGACAGCGCCGTCTCGAGCTGCGCGCGGAGATGCCGAACCGGCATCGCACCCTGCAGCTTGGCCGAATAGACGGTGTTCGCCTCCGGAGTGATGGCGAGCGTGCTCTCCGCGCCCCCGAGCGATCCCGCGTCGTCCGTCGCGCGCAGAACCGAGATCTCGACCGAGTTGGCACCCGGATCTCCGTACCCGATTCGCCCCGCGGTCATGTTGCGGGCGAATTGCGGACTCACGGGATATTCGGGGGTAGGCGTGATCGCCTTTCGCGCGCGTCCGCTCGCGAATCCCAGGCGCCAGTGGCTGGGATTTAGCTCGAACCCGCCGCCGAGGAGCGTCGCGTCGGCGAGCGTGTAGCTGGAGAACTGGGGCATGAGGTTCCCGGCCGTAAGCCCCGCCCATTGCCAGTGGGGAGCGATGGCCAGCTGGTTGATGTTCTGCCGGTAACGCACCTGGTCGCCGGATACGAGCGCTGAAACGGGCACTTGAATCCGGTCTCCGACCACGCCGACGGTCAGACCCGTCACGACCCTCGCGCTGTGGTCGGGCCGCGTAGGGGCTCCCGAGCCGTCGCGGCTGTAGGTCTCTCCCGTGAGCGATGTGGCTCCATGGAGCCGCGCCCAGTTCGGCCCGACCCCGGTCGGTTGGACCGCCGGAGAGACGGCGGTGGGAGTCTCCGCGGGAACGGCACCGGCGGGAACGACCTCGGGGACGCTCGGCGTGGAGACCGCTGAATCCGGGGAGGCCTTCTCTTCGACCGCGCCGGGCTGAAGCGGAGACACCGAGGTCGAGTCCGCGGTTTCGAGAGGGTTGCCCGGAGCCTGCGCCAGTCTCGTGTCCGTAACGCGTTCGATCCCCGCCGCGGCGCGGCTCTGGGATGCCGGTGAGGTCCCACGCTCGTGACCGCTCCGCGATGCCGCGGACGCCGCTTCCGCCCCCGGGCGCCACAGCGAGACCAGGGCATGGATCACCGAGCTTCTCGGAGCTTGGCAGCGCGCATGGGATCCGATACCCACGTGAACGTGTAGACGCGGCTCTTCCCGTCGTTTTCGCCGAAGGTGATCACCGGGCCCTTGCTGAGCTCGATGATGGAGAAGTTGGGGCTCGGCATTCCGCCCCCGATGGCCGGTGGAGCGCCGAAGGCTTTGACACCGATCGGAGGCCCCCCAAGACCTCCCAGAGGGAACGCTGCCTGGACACGCCACGCGTACGTCCTCCCTTCGACGAGCAGGGGCGCTGAAGCAGGATATGGAATGGCGCTGGTCTTGTTGAAGAGCGCTTCGTAGATCGGCCGATTCGCCTCGATGGCCTGTGGTGCCGTCTGCCCGGGGAGCATTTCGACGAGCCGGAACCAGTGCGGCAATTGGAGGCCGACCTGCGACATCACGGGAGTCCACTGAAATACCGGCTGCGGAACCGAGACGATGCTTCCGTTCTCGGGAAAGATCAGCGTCGGAGGCTTGGGAAAAAACACCAGATAGGTCGTACAGGTCTGGAATGACTGGAACAGGATCCCGCTCTGGGTCCGCACGTTCGTGAAATCGGCGCAAATGGTGTAGGTGCCGTCCGGAAGGCGGCCGGTTCCATCGACCGCTTTGCGAACGTCTCCGGTGAACGCCATGCGGGACCAATCGGTGATCAGCTGGGTCGGGTAGACGACGTAGCCGGGATTGTAGGTGCGCGGGAGGGCAGGCGTGCTTCCTACCACCACCCCACCCCGAGAGATGCTGATCTGAAGATCCGCGAGAACCGGTTCCGACGCCGAATTCGTGACGGCCATCGTGATCAGGGTATTTGCCGTTCGCCACGTGGAGGGGAACGGGGGAGGGAGTAAGGCGACCCTCGAAACCGTCGCGCCAAAGGAAATACTCTGCGCCTGCGCCGCCCGCCCGCCCGATGCTAGGACGGACGCCAGGATCAGAAGCAGGGAACAACGGAGACGAAAGCCGGAATTCATGGGGTCCCCTTTTCTAGGGTCGGATCAGCCGCGGCTGCGCCGGATCCTGCGGCACCACAAGTTGTCCTGGTCCTTCCTTCTGGATGGATCTCAGGATCGACGTCGAGGCGCGCGCCTCGTTGTTGCCGGGTTGCGAATCGTTCGCGGCCGAGGCGGTCGCGATCGCCGTGAGCGACGTTCCGGAAGGCGTCGTGACCTGCCACATGAGGGACATCATTCCCCCGGGCGCGATATTCACCGGAAATTCGCGGCGTGTGGATTCGGAACCGTCGACCTGAAGCACGCCCATCACCGTGCCGCTGCCCGCCGCCGTCCCGATGTTCCGGACGACGATGGTGATCGTCAGGGGGTCGTTCGGCTTCGGCATGCCGGGCGCGTAGGTGATGTCGGAGGGCAGGATCTGCAGATCCGGGCGATCGAGCTTCGCCATCATGAGGCCGCCGGCTCTCACCTCGGAAGTCGCGATGACCCCCGGATCGGATTTCAGCTCCGGGTTCGCGACGAGCATCGGCTGCTGGAGAAAGGGCTTCACGAGCATCACGCCCAGAGCCGTGGTGATCTCGCGCGTGGCCTCGACGGTCTGTCCCGAGACCGTGGCGCGGCAGAGAAGGACGTGCGAGCCCGCGGCCGGAGTCCAGCCGGGAAAGCCGGTGAAGACGTAGTCCTTCCCGGCCACGATGTCCCCCCCAGCCTCGCCGATCCTCACCTGGTCGGCGAAGATTTCCACCCGGACTCCCTTCGCATCGGCGCTTCCCATGTTCTGGGCATGGACCGGAGCCGACTTCGATCGGTTTTTGAGCCGAGCCGCTCCGATCGCCCCACGTGACCACGACGCGGACATCGTGACGCCCCGGCGTGGCCTTCCAGGTCTTGAATCCGCCCGCGAGCACCGGCTTTGCGACCGGCACGTCGATTTTCGTCTCGCCGAGCTTGTCCCCGCCGATGAAGGCCTCCAGCTTGACCTTGCTCGCGGCCTGCCGCTCCGAGTTGAAGAGACGGACGGACAGCGAGACCTCGGTCCCCACCGGCGCGGGGTAGGGCGTGAGCACGATGCTGTTCGCCGTGACCCCGAGCAGGGACATGCTGAGGGCGAACTTGTTCCCCCGCATCAGACCCAGCGATCGTGTCTGGGCCGGTGCTGCGTACGTGGGCGCCATGACGAGGGGCGTGAGCATGCGCGTCCTCGGCATGGAGCCCGTGGCCAGAGCGGGGCGTCCGGCGTCGATGACTCCCGAGCCTTTCCCGACCAGCACCGACCTGGTTGCCGCACCGCTCGCGACGTCTCCGGGACGTGCCGCCGCCGCACTCACCGTGATCTTGTCCGTCGCGGTGGATGTCAAGGGGCGGCCGCCGGGACCCTTACCGGCAAGCTCGATGAGGACCGGGAACGTTCCCGGTCTGGGAGGGGTCCATTGCTCGAAGGTGACCGTGCGGCGCTGCCGCGGGAAGAGGACGCCGAGGCTCTTCGTGGCGACGATCTTGTTCTCGACCTTCAGCGTGCCTCGCACGTCGCTGAACATGTGGTCGAAGGGATTCGTCACCGTGAAGGCGAGGCTGACCGGTTGGGGGCCGGAAGGCGCCGAGGCCGCGGTCATGGCCTGGGACGTCGAGGACATGGTTCCCTGTGGACCGGTGCCGCCGCCGCTCGTCGGCGCGCTCGTGCCGCCTGTGCCGCTCGTGCTTCCCATCGTCGTCTTGCCCGAAGCGGTGCCGCTCATGGCGTGAACTCCGCCTCCGGTTCCCGTCTGGTGCATCATCTGGACGCCGCCGGATGCCACCGTTCCCGTTCCGACGACCAGGACGGCCGGCATGGATCGAACGGTTTCGATCTTGAGGAAGCCGGGATCCGTCGCCGTCACGAGGCCCCCGTGCATCGACCCGAACGCGCCGCCTTTGATATGGCCCCCCGCGCCTCCAACTCCTCCGCTTCCGCCGCCGCCCCCTCCTCCCGCCGGGGCGGGAGACACCGGCACGTCGCCGAAATCCATTCGGTTGTTCGCCTGGGTCCCCTCGTTGTCGCAGTAGGCCTCGAGGGTGACGTTGTGGTGATTGCCCGGATGCGAAGGGGTCCAGGGCACCGTGATCGTGGTGCTGCCTTTCGTTCCGATCACCGTCGGCGTGGAGTTCGCAAGATCGGTGGAAGCGTTCTCGCGCAGATAGAGCACGACGTTCGTGGCGGACGCGGTGCCGCTGTTCACCACCGTGAACAGAAGGGGCGTCGTGACTCCGCTCACGATCTCCTCGACGGCCTCGACGCCCGAGATGCTGAGGTCCGCCATGTTGGCCGGCGTGGGAGGCGGAGGAACGCCCCCGCCGCCGCCACCACCGCCGCCTCCCTCGAAACCTCCGGACTCGCCGCCTCCTCCTCCGCTCACGAAGTTCTCCGCGGTCTTGGCGATCCACGCATCGAGCATTCCGAATAGTGCTGCCTGGAGCTTCTCCTTCACGGCTCCCGCCACACCCTTCGCGCCTCCGGGCTGCGAGGCGAGCTCGGTCGCGATCTGACCGGCCCCGGTCGATGCCGCGGCGGCCGCGAGGGATGTCTTGAGGTGCGAAAGGAGCTGGTAGGAGAGCTTCGGCTCGCCCGGCTTCGAGAGGTCCTTGCCGCCTCCGAGAAGCCCGAAGTGACTCTCCACGCGCCCGTACCACCAGCGCATCTCCTTCGAGTCCGCGCCCGGCGTGTTCCACATCCGCGTGATTTCGGCCGCGCGATCCGACCAATTCCATTGGGGAAGCTCGGAGACGGTCTTGGAGGAAGGCGGCTCGGGCTCCCCCTTGGAGCGGTCCATGGCCGTTCGCCACAGGATTCCGGCGAAGGAGGACTCGACTCCCTGATTGGCGCGGAGGTCGCTCAGGTTGTTGAACGCCTGCGTGTAGTACTGCGACTGATCCTTTTCCGTCCCCGCTGCCGTGGAATAGCCGGTCCCGATGAGAAGGAGCTTTCCGGGGAAATCGCCCTGGAGCTTCGCGACGAGGTCGGGGAAGCGGTCCACGGCGTTCGCGCTCACACTCCCGGGAAACCACTCCAGCGACACGACGTCGATGGCGGCGGAGCCCAGGATGGTGCTCAGGTAGCTCCGCAGGGATTCATACGCCTGCTGGTAGCTCTCATCGGTGAGCGGAACGTTGACGATGGCGCCGAAGCGGATCAGCTCGTAGTCGAAGGAGGCGCTCGCGAGGACCGGGGTCGCCTGAAGGGACGTGCCCGCGAGGGCCGTCTGCTCCGATGCGTGGAGCTTCTCGACGGTCGCTCGGAGGATCTCCGCCGCCTTCGCCGCTTCCAGGGGACCGTGGCTGGCCGGATGATTCATCGGCCGCTCCAGCTGGTAGAGCATGATCTGCGAGTAGGACTGAGGATCGCCGGCCTTGCCCACGAGCTCGATCGTCTTCGCGGCAAAGGCCCCGACCCGGTCGGGATAGTCCCCCGGCAGCGCTTCGCCCGCCGGGGCGCCGACCAGGAGCGGCGCCAAACGGACGTCGTTCGCTTTGGCCCACACGCAGAGCTTCGCGAGGCGCCCGGCGCCCTGGTCGCCCAGCTCCTTCACCTCGACCGGAAACTGGATGACGTTGAAGCCCGCGGATTTCAGATATTTGTCCCAGAGCTTCTGGACCGAGGCGACGGCGTCCTCGGGGCTCGCGCCGGGGGGCAGGGCATCCATGTCGAGCCCGACTCCGAAGATGGGGAGGAGTCCCGTCGCGCTGACGGGCGAGGACGAGGCCGCGGAAGACGCGGGTGCCGCGGGCGCAGCATCTCCCTCTGCTCGCGCCCATCCGGGCGCGGCCATGAGAATCAGCACAAGTGCGGCCAGTGCGGGCGACCTCGTTCCCACGTTCATGATCGATTCCCTCCAGAAGTGATACGGACCCTCATCACGGGCCTTGGTCCGGCACGGATTGGGTCACCCCAAGCGCGATAGCGATGTCCGTCAAATGCGAGAATTGCGGCTTGTGGGTCGTATCGAGGACCGCGGCCGACCGTACCGCGTCTTTGTAGCCGTCCCAGTAAAGATCCACCCAGGCCTGGGGCAGCTTGTTTTCGAAGATCGAGGCATAGTCCGCCTTGCTCCGCGACTGATAGCCGGTGAAGTAGTCGGCGTACGCGAGCGGGATCAGGTAGGGTTTGGGCCCGGCCTCGTTCACGTTCTGGACGCTGGCGAGTGGCCGGCCCTCGAGGCCCATCGTGCACAGGGTCTCATACAGCTTCGCGATCGGGCTTGCCGGCGTGCGGAAGAGGGCGGCGTCGTTCGTCTTGATGGCCCGGAGGAACTTGCCCAGGCCCATATGCCAGGCGTACTCCGAGAACGTGAGCGAGATGATGTACTCGTTGTGCACGATGAATTGCGGGGGGATCGACCGAATCTGGAACTCGGCATACCCGGCCAACATGGGTGGGGTACTGGTGACTTCGTGGGCGCCCGCTACCCTCAACTGGTCGTACAGCCAGATGTCCTGCGACGGAAACTCGAACGCGCTCGCGCAGGGGTGGTCGTTCAGATAGAAGCTGCGCGGCGCGAGCGCCTTCTCGACAAGGACCACGTCGTTGTCGGCGAACCACTTGAACATCTTGCGGCGCATTTCCGAATCCACGGTGAGGGCCATCGTGTTCGCGATCCCCTCCTGATAGGTCGCGCGAAGATTGGGAACCGCTTCGACCGTATAGTGCTTTCCGTCCGCGCCGTAGTTGTACCATCGGCTGCTGAGCCAGAATCGGACATCCTGACGGTCGGAGCGATCCTGGGTGTGCACCAGCTCGTGGACGAACGTCCTGCCGTGTCCGTCGTCGCACGCGTCCCAGCGGGTGAAGGCGCCCGCCGAGAGCGGCGCATCGACGTCGTTCACGAGCGTGAGCATCACGGGCTTGTCGAGCACCTTGAGGATCCAGGCTGCAAGGGACTGTAGGGACTCGTCCCCCCCCTGGCTCGGAGGCTTCACCAGTGCGCGGACCAAGCGCTGAAGACCGGGCACCTTGGGGCTGGTCCAGAAGAGACCGCTTTCCGTTCCTCTCGCGATCGCGCCGTTGTCCAAAATCAGCGGGGGCACGGTCGTCTGGTTCGGCGTATCGACGTAGTAGAAGACCAGCTTGCCCAGCAGATACGTGCGGTCGGCGTCATCCGCCGACGCCGGCCGCGCCGCTCCGAAGCAGGCGGCGGTGAACAGGGAAACCAGCAGCAGCTGTCGGAAGCAAAGGGGAACCAATCGATTCATGGTCACGCTCCTCGATGGACGTCGGTCAAAGACCGTCATGTTCCTGGCGTGGACTGGGAGACGCCGAGCGCAACCGGCGTCATGGTTCTCGCGCCTCACCCGGCGGATGGAAGTTCGTCCACGAAGAGAATTGCGTCGCTCGCGCTCTTTCTGCCCGAAGAAACGACCCGGTTGCCCTTCAGCCGCCAATCGATCTGGTAGTCATAGTTCACGACGTCCGCGGGCAGGATGAAATCGATCTTGTCGGAGAGCTGCCCCTTGGTCGCGTTCAGCGTCACCGTCTTCACCTGCTCCGTGTCGCCCAGCTTGTAGAAGAGCTTCACGGTGATGGAGCGGACCCCGGCCGCGGTGATGACGTCGGGATCGGCCTGAAGATCCACGCTGTGCTTCTGGAAGGGAGGCGCCAGGTTGATCGCGCCCGCGTTGGCCTTCTTCCATGGCTGCACGACCTCCTTCCCGCCGAAGAAGCTCCAGGTGGTCTGGTACTCGTAGTTCATCCACTGGCGGCGGTCGGAATCGTTCTTCCAGCCGTAGAGCAGCTTGAAGTTGTTGCCTTCCTTGTTGAAGTTGACGCGGTCGATGCGCACCTCGTCCTGCGTCTCGTCGCCGCCCTGATGGTGCTTGCGCATCTGAACGGTGGCGAAGTTCACGTAGTCGCCGAAATCCTTCGCGTTCATTCCGTCCACGAAGACCACCAGCTCGCGCTGCTTGTAGAGGGGATCGTCCAGGTTCACCTGGCGGAAGTTGTCCCCCTCTTTCATGAGACTCCGCATGTCGCCGATGTTCTCGTCGAAGCGAAGCGTCAGGTTATCGGTCGTGTACTTGTTGAGGTCGATCTTGAAGATTCCGCGCTGGTGCACCCTCTTCATCTCGAAGGAGGCCAGCACGGCGAAGCTGGGTGCCGATTCCTCTTTGCGCTCGGCGACAGGTCCGCCGGACCCGGGAGCGTCCGTAGGACGGGCTTCATCGGCATAGGTGGGACTCAAGGAAGGTGTGCGTGGCCGATATCCGCGGGGCCGGTCGTCCGCGGCGTCGGTGGCGGTTCCCGCCGCGGCCTTTGCGCTCCCGCCGGTGGCCGATGCGGGAGCCGGGGTGGTTGCCTCGGCAGCCGCCCGGTTCTCCTCCCGGATGGTCTTGTTCTCAGCTCGGATCTTTTCGTTCTGCTGCTCCGTCGCGGTCCGGTTTTCCTTCAGCATCGCGGTGGCGCGATCCAGCATGCTGGGCTGGCCCCCCGTTCCCGTGAGGCTCGAGAGGTCCGGCGTGCCGGTGCCCCCCATGGGGGAGAACATGATTTCCGCGATTTTGTTGTAGGCGGTCGTGATCAGGGCGTCCAGCTTCTCGTCCTCACCGACCTGAGTGAGCTTGATCGCGCCTTCGCGCTTCAGGTCGTCGAACGCCCCCTTGATCTCCGCGGCCAGGAATTGGGTCGCAATGCCCACCGAGAACGCCTTGTGCTCGTAGATCTGGTCGAAGTTCGCCTCGATGAGCGCGCGGTGGGGCGACCGGTAGCCGCTCATGTCCATCTCGAAGCTGAAGCTGATGTCCGGCGTCGGCGTCTGGAACGATTCCCAGAGGATCTTCGCGCCCAGTTTCGTGACCTGGATCGACACCGCCGCCTTGTCCCCATCGAGGAGGGGCGCGTTCCCCAGGCCCACGACCTGCTTCGTCATGTTTCCGTTTGTATCCTTGAACGAGGAGACCAGCCCGAACTTGCCCGACTTGTAGACGACGGGGCCCACCAGCTTGGCCCCCGGCGCGACGCGAACGAGTGCCCGCTGCGCCGCCGCGATCTGCTCCTTGGTGACGCTCAGGGCGACGACCGCGTGCACGATGCCGCCCCCTTCGCCTTCCCGCGCCTCCGCCTGGTCCGCGCCGGAGCGCACGTTCTCCACGTAGCGAAGGAAGGAAAACTGGGGCTTGCCATTTTCGTCCATCGAAAGATGAGGCTTGTCGTTTACGTAGTAATAGACGAGGGGATCGTTCAGGTCGGGAAAGCAGACCAGCTCGCCCGCCCGCACCGGCTTGTCGAGGAGGATCTGCTGGGCGGACGCCGGCGCCACCCAGGCGAGGGCGACCGCGATCGCGAGAAGGACGGTCCCCAGCGTGATCTTGTCGATGGCCCTCATTGAGGTTTCCCTCCGAGGAGCTCGGCGAATTTATTGAGCACCTTATCCTTCGCGCTCGTGGCGGCGTCCAAGGCGGCGGTCTTCGCCACCGCTTTCAGCTCCGGCTGATCGAGCATGTCCTTCGGGATCGCCGCGTAGATGTAGTCGTCCCCGACCTTGGCGCTCCACGGCGTCGCCATCTTCCCGTCCGTCTTGTGATCCACGACCAGGCGGTAGGCGTAGCCCTTCGCATCCCGGTCCATGAAGATCTTCTTGGAGATCAGGGGCTCGTTCTTGGCGGGGGAGATGCTGAAGTTCTCCTCCATCTCGGTCCCGAACTTGGGATAGTGGACCTGCACCGTGATCCGGGTGATGTTGCTCGCCTTCATGGCGTCGAGGTCTCCCTCGACCTCCACGGTCCGCGGCGCGATCGGAGCCGCCAGCGTCACGCCCTCCCAGCTTCCTTTCTGCCAGGGTGGATTCGGCGGCCAGACGTTCCCGCCGCGGAAGCTCCACTGCGCCTGGTACTCGTAGACGTCGGGATCCTTGTCATCGCCGCGCGCGTAGGTGACCGCGGCGTTGATCCCCCGATCTTTGAGATATTTCGCGTCGATCGTGACGTGATCTTCGAACGGATTCCCCGCGCTCCGGGCCTTCCGCACATTCACGGTCACGTAGTTCGCCTCTTGCTCGAACATGTCCTTCGCGTCCAGATCCAGGATGAAGTTGATGTCCCGGTGCTGGAAGAATGGATCGTTCAGGTTGACCGCGGCGACGCACTTGGGGTTGTCGCGCACGCCGTCGTACCAGGACGCCAGATTGCCCACGAGCTGGCAGCTGCGCTTGACGGCCATGCGGTAGTTCAGATTGATCACCTTCGACTTTTGGGCAAACGCCTGCTTGAACGACTGCTTCTTGTAGACGTAATGCTCCCCATACTGAATGTTGGGATTGTCCTTCTTCTCCTGCTCCGTCGGCTGTGTCGCATTGGACGGAGGAGCGGGCTCGGTCATGGCGTTCAGGAAGTACTGGAAAAAGGCTTCCCGCACCTTGGCCACGCGCTCGTCGCTCACCAGCTCGTCGAAATGGATATCGATGACCTGGGCTTCCCTGAGGAAGTCGTACTGCTTGCGCATCTCGTCGTAGGAATAGGAGTACTCGGGGCTGTAGCTGTCCCAGGAGAAGACCCAGAATCCTCCGCCGGAGTGGCTGGTGCCGGTCTGCGTGCGCTTGTATTCGGCGCCCAGTGAGTCGGAGTGGGTCTCGAGCTTTTGCCAGTCGAACGTGATGGTGCCGCGCGCGGCGGGCGTCAGCGTCGTGAAGCCGAAGTTGAGCGCGATCGAGACATCGCTGATGGAGCGGGCCTTCTCGAAGGTCGAGGACAGGAGCTGAGCTCCTTCGGCGCTCAGGCGCGAGGCGGCGGCGCACTTGCCGCCGGGGATGAGCGGCGCCTTCCCGGAGGTCAGGAGCTTGCCCGCCATCTTGTCGTCGGAGAGCGTGGCCGAGATGATCTGGAACGACCCTCCGTCGCTGCCCTCCGCTTCGAGGGGAACGGCGCCCATCACGATCCCCTTCGGGTGTTCTTCCTTGATCTTTTCCTTCAACTCCTTTTCCTGGTCCGGCGTGAGCCCCCACTGCATGAGGAAATGCATGAGCCCGCCGTTCACACCCCCCTGCTCGGCGCGTTTCTCCGTCGTAAACTTGAGAAACAGGAATTCGGGCGTGCCGTCCGGCCGCTGGGAGAGATGAAGATTCGCCGGCAAGTAGTAGTAGTTCTCGGTCCTCGTTCCCGGAGCGGGTCCCGCCTGGGGATAAAGCGTCACGGTCGTGTTGTCCTTGAGCACGATGTCGATCTTGTGCTCGTCATCGAGAACCACGGCCCCCGCGGGGGAGGCGACGAGGGCGCACACGGCCCACAGGCAGAGCGCACATGCCTTGAGAGAGAGAAGCCGGTGCGTCGGGCGCAAGCCCGGGACGCGCCTGGAATGGACTGAAGCGTTCGTCATTGGGTTCCTCCTCCGTTGTTCGCGTTCACGGGTAGCTCGTCCACGAAGATGAGTCCGCTCGAATCGCGGCGTTTGTCGGTCAGCCGCTTGTTGCCCTCCATCTGCCAGGTCACCGCGTATTCGTAATCCGGCTGCCCCAGAGGCAGCGTGATCTGAACCTGCTTCTCCTCGATCGCTTCACCGGGGCGGACGACCATCTGCGGCCGGCGCCGCTCGCCGAAGAAGGGGTAATCCAGCTGCACGATCACGGCGCGCACGCCCTTCGACTTGAGCGCTCCCTGATCGCCCACGAGCTGCACCGTGCGGTGCTCGTACGGAGCGAAGAGGTCGATCATGGGCGCGCTGGTCTTCTTCCAGTCGCTCTCGAACGCCCCGCCCCCCTTGAAGCTCCACCGCGTCCGGTAGGCGTAGTCCAGCCAGGCCATGCGGTCCTCATCCCCGTTCCAGCCGTAGATCATCCGGAGATCTTCCACGCCCTTCTTCACGGAGGCGCGGTCGAGCACGACCTCGCGCAGGGTCTGCTCGCCGTTCTGGTGGTCCTTGCGCAGGGTCACCGTGACCGTGTTCACGTAGCTGTCGAAGTCGGGAAGCAGGGCCGCGTCCACGGATACGTGGACCTCGCGCTGCTGGAACGTGGGGTCGCCCAGGTTCACCGCGCGGAAATAGTGCGGGTCCTTGCCGTATCGCTTGTGGACGTCGCCCATCTGGAACGTCACGAAGCTGTGCCGCTGGACGCTCGAGCGATGATTGAAGGAGAGCTGACTCTTCCCCTCGCTCCGGATCTCTTTCCTCTGATACCCCACCGAGGCGCCGAAACCGGTTGTCTTCCGCGCGCCCATGGGGCCGTTCGGGTTTCCGATCTTGGAGAGGGCATCCATCAACCCTCCGCTCTGGTCCGGAGGAATGCGCTCGGGCTCGACCGGGCGGAACATCAGCTCGAGGAGCTTGCTGTACACGGTGTTGAGGAGCGCTTCCATGGACGCGTCCGATCCGCTCGAGCGGAGGTTGATCGCGTGTTTCTTGAACATCTCGTCGAACGCCAGGTCCACGTCCGCGCCGATGAAGTAGTACGAGGCTCCCGCCTTGAACGACTGGCTCTGCTTCACCTCGGACCAGTCGATCGTGAGATCGGCGTCGTAGGCTTCGGAGAGCCCCTCGAAGGTCATGTCGAAGACCAGCGAGACGTCCGGAGTGTTCATCTGGAAGCTCTGCAAGAGAAGGGAAGCGTGCTCCGGGTCCAGGTCGAAGGAGAGCGCGAGCCGGTTTCCCTCGAGCACCGGTGCGCGTCCGGTCGCGATGACCGCGTGCTCGGTCGTTCCAGCGCCCGCGTCCCCGCTGGTCCCTTCGGCCGTGGCCGTCCCGGCGGAGGCGTTTTTCAGCACGGAGGAGACGAGCGTGTAGCGTCCGTCCTGGAAGACGATCGGACCGCGGACCACGATCTCGTTCTTCTTGTACCGTCCCCGGAGCGTCCTCTCCGCGTCGCGGATCATCGACTCCGGTGTGTCGAGGAGCACGAGAAAGGTGAGGATCCCTCCCCCCTTCGCCTCGGTGATCGTCGCGGCGCGCGCGCTGTCCGCGGTCGCGTTCACCACGTAGCGGACGAAGGAGAACTGTGGCCGGCCCTGATCGTCGGTGGCCAGCCGCGCCGCGGCCGGCAGATAGACGTACTGGAGCGAGTCGCGGGCGACGGGGAAACACCAGAGTCCCCCCGCGCGCACGCCGCGGTCCATCAAGACCTGCTGCGCGCTCGAGCCTTCGGGTAAGGCGAGCGCCGCCGCCGCGACGAGGAGGAACATCGCTGTGACGGACCTCGTCACGGTGTGACCCCCGGCGCCCCCGGCGTTCCGGCAGCCGGGGAGCCCGTAGCCTCGGGCGGCGTGAGGAAGAGGTAATCCGAATCCAGGATGGCGAGCTTGCCTTCCTTCGAGCCGTTCTTGGCGTGCCAGGTCACGCGGTACGCGACCTGGGAATCCTTGTCCAGGATCAGTGCGATCTTGGAGGTCGGCGTGGTGTCCACGGCGCGCAGGGTCACCCTCTTCACGACCCTCGGCTTGCCGGCCAGAATGGTCGCGAACTCGACCACCGCCGTCGCGATCCCACGTTCCCCGAAGAGAGAGCGGTCTGCTTCGATCTCCACCACGCGCTTGTCGAAGGGCGGGCTCAGAGAGAGCGCCGCGTCGGAGCCTTTCGTCCACCGGTCCTGCCCCGCGGGCACCGAGATCGTCGGCCCGCCCCGCAGGCTCCAGCGGACCTGGTATTCGTACGCGGTCCAGTCCTGGCTGGTCATCCCGAGGCGCGGGAAGGCGACGTTCTGGGTCGTCTTTCCCGCCTCGACGTCGGCCCGGTTGAAGGTCACCGCCTTCGTGTACGGAGGACGGTCCGGATAGCTCTTCCGGAAATTCACGGTGACGAAATTGAGCGCGTCCTGAAACGAGTCGATGTAGTCGCCGTCCACCTGGAAGTAGACGGGACGGAACTCGAAGTCGGGGTCGGACAGGTTGACGACGCGGAAGTAGCGCTGGTCCTGACCCATCGCCTGATACAGGCCGCCCAGGTTCCCCGCGGTGTCCAGCGGCACCTTGATCGTCGATTTCTTGCTGAGACTCAGGACGAACTTGTTCTGACGGATGTCCTTCCGGTTCTTCAGCACGTACTGGTTGTCGGTGAAGTACTTGGTGTCGTCGGATCCGAGGAACGTGCTCGCAAACCAGCCCCGCTCCTGGCGGCCCTGGATCTGGTTCGCCTCCACCGCCGTTTCCCGCTCCGGATCCTTGGCCCACCCGGTCTTGGAGTCGAACATCAGCTCGACCAGCTTGTCGGTCACGAGCTGGAGGACGCCCGCCATGTCGTCGGCCTTGATGCCGAGCCCCGCCGTGCGGTCGAGCACTTCGATCTTGAGCGTACCGTCCCGCTGGAGATTGTCGACGGCGTTCCGGAGCTGGGTCTTGGTGTAGTCCTGTTGCACGTTGGTGGTCGAGCTGAAGTGCTGGTACACCGTGGACACGTCGGCGGTGATCTTGGCGTTGTATCCCTCCACGGCCGCCTCGTAGTAGCCGTGAATCGCGACCGAGACGTCGGACGTGGGGCTGGTGAGGGAATTCCAGAGGAGCGTGGCCCCCTGCTGCCTCAGGAGCGCCGCGACCACGGCCTTCGATCCGGGCATGAGCGGCGCGCGTCCGGATGTGACGAGGGAACGGGTGAATCCACCTTCCGCCTTGTCCGAGAGAACCGCCGAGACGACCTCGAAGGAGCCCATCCCGTCTTCACCGTCCTTGATGGACTGCATGAGCGGGACCGGCCCCAGCACATGCGCGCCCGCCACCTTCTCCCGGAGCGCGTTCTCCACCCGCCGGACCACGGGATCCGGCAGCGTGAACTCGACCAGGGCGTGGAACAGACCGCCGTTCGTCCCGCCCGCCTGGTCGACGTACTTGAGGCACAGGAACTCGAAGGTCGAGTCCGCTTTCATCGCGAGCCGTGGAAACTGGGGCAGGTAGTAGTAGGCCGTCGGGTCCTCGCTGTCCTGGAGGAGCTGGACCCCCAGAACCGCACGGGAGCCCTTGTCGTAGTTGACCAGAGCGGAGGCGGGACGCGAGCCGGCGAAGCTGAACAGGAGGAGGAGAAGGAGCACTCGTTTCATCGGGGTTACCTCGCGGCTAAGGGCCAAGAATGGAACGGACGCCTATGTTCTTGGACGGCGTGACGTTTTTGGACTGCGATGTGACGTCGAGGATCTCGGACCAGCTCTGGCGCTCGCGCCAGACGCTCTGGTGCTCCATGCCGTCCAGCTTCACCTCGCGGGTGCGGTAGCGGTACGGCCGGTCCAGCCGGACGGCGACGGGGAACCGGATGCCGGCGGAGTAGAGATCCGGCTGCTCGCGCAGGAACGCGGTCTCGAGCTTCACGCGCTTTCCGCTCACGCCCTCGGCGTCGATCTCGACGCGCTTCTCCGCCAGGTCGGGGCGAAGCTCGTTGTTGAAGTCGTAGCAGTAGACGTCCAGGGCGGCGTACCCCGGGGGCGCCTTGTCGTTCAGATCCACGCGCCGCATGAGCTCGGGGAAGCGCTTCACGTCGAGACCGATCTCGATCGCCCCCGCGCGGATCACGTGGGTGCGCACGGTGTCCGCCGGAGCGCCGCTCGAATCCGCGCGCGCGCCCGAGAGCGCGCTCTTCAGTCCCTCGACGATCTCGGGGGAGCCGGTCAATTCGCCGATCCCCGCGACCTGAGCCAGCGCGTCCCCCAGGAAGGCGTAGCCCAGGCTCAGATAGACCTGGTCCTTCTCGAGCGCCGCGCGGAAGGCCTGCGCGGTCAGGGAATCCAGTCCCACCGTGTAGACGCGCTCCGTCCACGTGCTCCCCGAGCCCTCCGCCTCACCCGTCGACTCGAAGCGGCCCGGGGGAAGCGAGGTCGTGTCCCCTCCGATCACCACGTACACGAGCGCCGTCGCGATCTTCTTCACCGGATAGGGGCGCAGGTCGGCGGGCGCGCCGGCACCGCCCAGCTCGCGCGCGACGCGCGTCAGCTCCTCGGCCGGAGGGTGCGGGAGCCGGACCGTGAACGTGACCAGGCTCTTGTGGAGGATCGTCCCCCGATCGCGACCCACGGCGCTTCCCGTGTAGCGCGTCTCCAGGAAATGAAAGTCGGGTTTCCCATCGGGCGTGGTCACGACCGCGATCTCGGCGGGAGCGTAGTAGAAGCGGTTCGGACGGGAATCGTCCGCATAGATCGTGAGCGTTCCCGCCGCGCGCTGGGTCTTCCAGTCGGGCACGGCGAGCGCCCGGCCGGGGAGGAGCGGCGAGGCGAGCACCGCCCAGATCAGAAGCGGCGAGAGCGTTCGCTTCATCGAGGCGCCCCCGGCCCCGGGAGCGAGCCGAACGCCTCCTCGAGCTGATGCTTTCCGATGGCCAGGCGGAGATCGTCGCTCGGAATCCAGCGAGTCGCCCGGTACGTGGATCCGTCTTTCATGGTCAGGGTCAGGAGATATTCGAACAGGGGATCGCCGGGAACCGACTCGCCCGGCTGGCGCGCGCCCAGGTACAGCGGGCCCAGCGGGAAATCCTTGCCGTCGGAGGACATCACCGCGGTCTTGGTCTGCGTGTCGTGAGATTCGCGCACGTGGCATCCACGGCGTATTCCAGCCAGACCCGCTTCGCCTGAGAGTCGATCCACCCCGGCACCGAGCCCGCGATCCATTGCGCACGGCCCTGCGGAGGGACCAGCGTGCTCGAGAGGTCCCACGAGTACACGATGGGACGCGAGGACGAATCGAGCACCAGCGCGTTCAGGTACTTGAGCCGGATCGGGTAGAGCGTCTGGTTGCGCCACGGCTCCGCCCGGTTCCAGCGGAAGGGACCGAACGTAACGAAATCCGCGAGCCGGATCCGAAGTGGCACCTCGATCGGCGGCAGCTTCCCCCCGGAAGGAAAGAGGGTAACGCGGCCGCTGATCCCCATGTCCTCGACCAAGGCCTGTAGTAGACTTTCCTTGGTCACGGGATCCGCGAGCCAGGAGACGTCGATCTGCCCCAAGAAATCCGAGAGCCCGGTGATCGCGATCTTGTCCGCGGGGATGCTGTAGCGGCGCAGATCGTCCGAGATCGAAACCGAGATGCTGTCGATCGGCATCGCGCGGAGCGCCGTGAAGGGCAACCCATGCGACTTGGCGTACGCGGCCATGAGATCACTCGCGATCTGGCGCTCGCGGATTCCGAGCCCCGCGTCGAGCCGGGCGGCGATGGCCACCTCGCCGGCTTGTCCCTCCGACCGTGTGGCCGAGTAGATCATGCGCATGTCGTAGCCCCCGTCCTCGGTCCAGCGGAGCGAATAGATGTAGGGGAGGAAGTAGAAGAGCCCCGACGAAGGCTGCTGGTCAGGGTAAAACTTGGGATAGACGCCGAGGACGTGGCTGGCGTCGAGAACGATATCCTCCGAGCGAAGCTCGGCCAAAGGCTCGACGGCAATCGCGGCCGGGCCCTTGGCTCCTCGGTTCTGGTCCTCCGCCGGCACCCCGAACTGGTTCTGGTTGATCGGGGCGACCGTGGCCGATGGGGGAAGCATCTTCACCACCATGTCCGTCCTCATGATGACGGCGGTGTTCGGAGTCATGAGGTTCGCGTTGCGGATCAGGACCCGGTTGTTGATGGAGGAGGACCCGCCGGAGCCCGTCACCGCCTGCCCGGAGGAAGGCGCCGCCGCCGCTTGCCCTGGGGGCGGCTGTGCGGTCATCGCCTGCGAGGAGGACGCGGTGCCCCCCGTCGTCGGGGCGGGCGCCGGCACGACGGAACGTCTCATGATCAGCTGAGGCGACGAGCCGGGCATCGCACCGCCGGGCGCAGACAAGAGTATGAGACGGGGAGGAATCGGTGCGGAGGGCGTCGGTCCCAGCGATTGCGTCGTGCCGATCGGCTTGGGCGTCACCGTGAGCACCACGTTCTCGGGCCGGATCCCCGTCCGCCAGGGCTTCGAAAGCTCGTAGGCCTTCACGTAGCTCGGGGTCGTCTTCTCCGGCTTCGCCACGCAAACGCGCACGTATTCGGAGCGCACGTTGGTGTTCTCGGGAGCCGAGGGGTCGAGCTCCATCGTGCACTCCACCTCGCTGGCCGTGTCCTCGAGCGTGACCGGGGGCGAGCGCTTCACCGGTCGCAGGGTCTTTCGATCGGACCCGGTGACCTCGCACCAGAGCCTACCGCCCTGAAATCCCTTGTAGGTCACGGCGAGGACGATTTTCGTCGGCTCGTCCCGCCTGACGACCACCTGCGTGACATCGCCGGTCAGGGTTCCGCCGAGGAGCGATCCGAGCGCGGACTCCACGCCGAACTTCACGCCGATGGCGGGCTTGAGTGTCTTACCGGTCAGGTCTTCCGCGGCGGAGGCGTGGATGAGGAGCGGTGACAGCAGAGTGCCGCACGAAAACAAGAGGGAGAGGAACGCGATCCGAATCCGGCGCATCGGACGTTCTCCACGAGTGTTGCCGTCCTCGCTCCTGCGGAGACACCGGTGCTGCCGCGTGCGCGAAGGATGGCCGGACTAAGCCCTGAGCCTGCGGCGGAACTACCGGAGTTGTTTTGGGCGAAGTCTCGATGTTGGACCGGGGTAACTGCGCGCTTGACCGCGCTGCGGAAGCGACGCATAGACCCCCTGCGCCGCATCCTGCACCGCCGGGAGGAGAGCGTCAAGGCCAAACTGGCTGCCTGCATCTGACTTGTTTGCTGCGACTTGGTGGAGGACCGGGCGCGGCGGAAGCCGGATCAATCTGCCGAAAGGTCCTCGATGGCCTTCCACTGGGCGTCCGTGACCGGCATCACCGAGAGGCGCGGGATCCGGGTCAGCGGCATTTCCGCGAAGCGCTTGTCTGCTTTGATCTCCGCCAGGGTCACGGGACGTCTCAACTTCCCGACCGGAGCGACATCCACCGCATAGAGCTTTCCTGTCCCGTCGTTTGGGTCCGGGTACGCGTCGCCGGATGCTTTCATGACCCCGACGACCGATTTCTCGTCGCCCGTATGGTAGTAGAAGATCGAGTCCCCCTTTCGCACCGACCGGAGGTGCTTCTGCGCGACCGGATTTCTCACTCCCGACCACGAAGTCTTCTTGTCCTTCGCGAGATCGTCGTAGCTGTAGTGCGTCGGCTCTTCCTTGAATAACCATTTCATCGTCAGCGTCCCTCTAACTGCGGTGGCTCCATGACCACCTCCACGACCGTGCGAAACGCAATTTCTCGGATCCCGGACACACGCCGGCTGTGTCCTCGGGCGGCAAATCCAGATGAATGAGCCGGAAAGTCTACACCAAACGCATGCGATCTGCCCTTCGCGGACCTCCGCCCCTCCGGCGCGGGATGGCTCAAGAAATCCCGCGGAAGCGCCGATGTCCCATACGGGTAAGCACATTTCCTCGCGCCGCTCACGATCCCCGCAGCCGGAGGGAAGCGCGAGATCATTCCGGAGGTCACATGGACGTCGGCCGGTCAGCCGTTCCCCTCGTAGCGGCGCTGTTCCTCTGCTCGCTTCCGCCCGGCGCCATTGGGGAATCTCTCCCCGAAGGAGTCGAGTCCCGAGGCACGCTGAAGAAGATGAGCATCGAGGAGCTGTTCAACGTCGAGGTCACCACGGTCTCCACGAAACCGGAGCCGCTCTCCTCGACCCCCGCCGCGGTGAAAGTGGTCACGGGGGACGACATCCGGCGCATGGGCGCGCTCAGCATCCCCGAGGCGCTGCGCTACATCCCCGGCGTGGAAGTGGCGCGCGTGGACAACCGGCAGTACGCCATCACCGCGCGAGGCTTCAACGGGACCGTCGCCAACAAGCTGCTCGTTCTGATCGACGGACGGAGCGTGTACACCCCGCTTTTCTCGGGGGTGTTCTGGGACGCGCAGGACGTGTTCCTGGAAGACGTCGAGCAGATCGAGGTGATCCGCGGGCCCGGGGCCACGGTGTGGGGAGCCAACGCCGTGAACGGAGTCATCAACGTGATCAGCAAGCGCGCCGCGGACACCCAGGGACTCCTGGTGACGGGAGCCGCGGGGAACGTGGAACGAGGGTTCGGCGGCATCCGCTACGGGGGTGCTTTGGGATCTCGATCCTTCTTCCGCATCTACGGCAAGACCCTCGATCGCGACGCATCGCTGCGGCCCAACGGCCAGAAGGCCGGCGACGATTTCAGGATGACCCAGGGAGGATTCCGGTTCGACGGGGCGCTCGGAGCTTCCAGCGACCTCACGGTCCAGGGAGACCTCTACGGCGGCTCGGCGGATCAGCCGGCGACGGACGACATGAAGACCGGCGGCAGGAACGTGATGACGCGCTGGACCCACCGCCTCGCGGAGCGCTCCGACGTGCACGTCGATGCCTACTACGACCACACCCTGCGCGAGATGCCCCGGACCTTCCGCGAGACGCTGGATACCTACGACGTGTCCTTGCGCCACCGCTTGCCCTGGGGAGCGCGGCACGATGTGGTGTGGGGGCTGGGCTACCGCCTGACCCAGGACGTCGTCGGCAACAGCCCGGGGCTCGCGTTCCTGCCCTCGCACGAGGCACACGACCTGTACAGCGGTTTCGTCCAGGACGAGATCGAGCTCGGGAGCCGCCTCCACTGGACGCTCGGCTCGAAGGTCGAGCGCGTCGACTACACCGGGGTCGAGATCGAGCCAAGCACGCGGCTGGCGTTCACACCTTCGGCGACGCGGACGCTCTGGGGCGCGGTCTCTCGGGCGGTGCGTGCGCCCTCGCGCCTGGACCGGGATCTCTACGTTCCGAGCACGCCTCCGTACTTGCTTGCGGGGGGACCGGGTTTTGATTCGGAGGTGCTCCTCGCGTACGAGCTGGGGTACAGGGCCCAGCCCGCTCGGAATCTCAGCGCCGCGATCGCGACCTTCTACAACTCGTACGACAAGCTTCGCAGCATCCGGGGCGGACCGCCGTTCGTCCTGGCCAATGATCTCCACGGCGAAACGTACGGCGCGGAGGGGAACGCCACCCTCGAAGCAGCGAAAGGGTGGCGGCTCAGCGGAGGCTACACCTTCCTTCGAATGATTCTCCGATCCGACACCGACACTTCGACCGTCAAGCAGGCGGGGGACTCGCCGCGCCACCAATGGTTCGCGCGCTCCTCGTTGACGCTGCCGCACGGGGTCGAGGTGGATGCGGGCGTCCGCTACGCCGGCGAGCTTCGGAACCAGAAGGTGCCCTCGTACCTCGCCACCGACGCGCGGCTGGGCTGGCGGCCCGTCGCACCGCTCGAGATCTCGGCCGCGGGGCAGAACCTCTTCGATTCCCGGCACCCTGAATTCGGGACGCCGGGCACACGCAAAGAGGTGGCGCGCAGCCTCTACGGAAAGGCGACATGGACCTTCTGAGGCGCCTTCTCCTCGGGCTGACGCTCTCGATCGCGGTCCTGTGCGCCGAGGGTGGAGCGGCCGGCGCCGAGGGGCGCATGACGCGCGAGTACGACATGAAGGCGATCTTCCTCTTCCAGTTCGCCGATTTCGTGAACTGGCCGGCGAGCACGTGCCCGGACACGTTGACGCCGATCACGATCGGCGTCCTCGGGAACGATCCCTTCGGCGCCGGGCTCGACGAGGTCGTGGCGGGAGAGACGGTGGGCGCCCGCAAGCTGGTCGTGCGGCGCTTCCGGACGGTCGAGCAGGTCGACTCGTGCCACGTCCTCTTCATCTGCGCTTCCGAAGCGGGCCGGCTGGAGCACATCCACGCCAAGCTGATGGGCAGGAGTGTGCTCACGGTCGGAGAGACGAAGGATTTCGCGGCGCGCTACGGGATCGTGGGATTCGACGTTCAGCGCAACCGGTTGAAGCTGCGCATCAATGTCGCGGCCGCGGACAGCGCCAAGCTGACAATCAGCTCCAAGCTGCTCCGGCAGGCTGAGCTCGTGGCCTCGAAGGGCTGACCGATGAGGACTCCGCGGACGACCATCCGGCGAAAGCTGATCCTCGCCATCATGCTGACCAGCACGACCGCTCTGGCGCTCGCCGGAACCGCGCTCACGATCCACGAGGTCACGAGCCTGCGGGCCCTGCTCGCGCGGGAGCTGGCGACGCGCGCGGCGATCCTGGCGGCCAACTCGACCGCGGCTCTGGCGTTTCAGAATCCCGAGGACGCGAGCCAGGTCCTCGCCGGACTGCGAACCGACCCCAGCATCGTGGCCGCAGCTCTCTACGACGCGCGTGGAGGGGTGTTCGCGACCTACCCGATGGGCGCGTCGGCCCCTCTGGTGCCGGCCGCGGCCGGCGCGATGGGGAATCGCCTCGAACGAGCCAGTCTTCTCGTGAGCCGGCCGGTCATGGAAGGAAATCGCCGGCTCGGCAGTCTCTTTTTGAGATCCGATCTCCGCGCGCTCGACGAGCGCGTCCGCGCCCAGGTGATGGCGATTCTCGTGGCCGTGCTCGGCTCCATGGGAGTCGCGCTAGCGCTTTCGGCGTGGCTGCAGGGCGGGATCGCGCAGCCGGTCCGGATCCTCGCCGAGACCGCGAAGGCGGTGCTGGATCGCAAGGACTACTCCGTCCGCGCGCGCGCCGTGAGCGACGATGAGCTGGGGGTCCTCGCCGAGGGCTTCAACGACATGCTCGCGGAGATCCAGCGGCGCGATGCCGAGCTGGAGCAGCGGGTTGCCGACCGGACCGCGGCGCTGGAAGCCTCGAACAAGGAGCTGGAGGCCTTCTCGTACTCGGTTTCGCACGATTTACGCGCGCCGCTCCGGGCCATCGACGGATTCAGCAAGGCGCTCCTCGAGGACTGCGGGGACAAGCTGGACCAAGTCGGCACAAAGCACCTGGACCGCGTGCGAACCGCGACCCGGCAGATGGGGCAGCTGATCGACGATCTCCTCAACCTCGCCCGCATCTCGCGGGCCGAGCTGCGCCGGGAGCGGTTCGATCTGGGAGCCGTGGGCAAGGAGATCGCGGCGGAGCTGAAGCGGGCACAGCCGGAGCGCGAAGGGGTTCAGTTCGTGATCGCCGAAGGCATGACGGTCGTGGCCGACACCCAGCTCCTCCGCGTCGTGCTGGACAATCTGCTACGAAACGCCTGGAAGTTCACGGCCAAGCACCCGACCGCGCGCATCGAGCTCGGGCAGCACCGGGACAACGGGCACCGGGTCTTCTTCGTCACGGACGACGGGGCGGGCTTCGACATGGCCCACGCCAATCTCCTCTTCGCCCCCTTCCAGCGGCTCCACCGGCAGAGCGACTTCGAGGGGACGGGCGTTGGGCTTGCGACGGTGCAGCGCATCATCCATCGCCACGGAGGCCAGCTCTGGGCGGATGGCGCCGTGGAGCGGGGAGCATCCTTTTCCTTCACTCTTTCGGAGGTGAAGTCATGACGAACACGACCATCCTGATGGCGGAGGACAACCCGAACGACGAGGAGCTGACGCTCCGTGCGCTCCGCAAGTACAACGTCTCGAACGAAGTGGTCGTGGTGCGGGACGGCCAGGAGGCGCTGGACTACCTCTTCTGTGCCGGAGAGTACGCGTCGCGGAGCGCGAACGTGCAGCCGCAGGTCATTCTTCTGGACATCAATCTGCCCAAGGTGAACGGGCTCGAGGTGCTCAAGCGAATCCGTGCCGACAAGCGCACGCGCACGCTGCCGGTGGTCATGCTGACCTCGTCGGCGGAGGAGCGGGACCGCTTCGCGGCCTATGAAAATCACGCGAACAGCTACATCCGGAAGCCGGTGGACTTCGACCAGTTCACGGAGGCGGTCCGCCACCTGGGACTCTACTGGCTGGTGCTGAACCAGCCGCCGCCGGCGCCGAGGAGCGGGAATGGGCGATAAGAAACTCCAAGTTCTCGTCGTCGAGGATTCCGAGGCCGACGGCCATCTCGCGATTCGCGAGCTCGAGCGGGCGGGCTACGAGGTCACGCATCTGCGCGTCGACACCGAGGCGTCCCTGCGCGCGGCGCTCGAGGCGTGCCGGTGGGACATCGTCATCTCCGATTACAACATTCCGGGGTTCAAAGGCACCGAGGCCCTCGCGCTGGTTCGCAACACCGAGCGGGAGCTGCCGTTCATCTTCGTCTCCGGATCGATCGGAGAAGAGACCGCGGTCGCGGCCATGAGGGCGGGCGCGAACGATTACGTGATGAAGGGAAATCTCAATCGCCTGGCGCCGGCCATCGAGCGCGAGCTGCGCGAGGCGCAGGCCCGCTCCGAGCGCCAGAGCCTGGAGGAGCAGCTCCGCCAGGCGCAGAAGATGGAAGCCGTGGGGAGGCTCGCCGGGGGCGTGGCCCACGACTTCAACAACATCCTGACCGCGATCCTGGGCTACAGCCAGATGATCCAGGGGCAGCTGGGAGCCGAGCACGAGCTGCTGCGCGAGGTCGGCGAGGTGGAGAAGGCGGCCCTGCGCGCGGCCGCGCTCACGCGCCAGCTCCTCGCCTTCAGCCGCCGCCAGGTGCTCCAGCCCAAGGTGCTCGACCTGAACGTGGTGGTCGACGGCGTCGAGAGCATGCTGCGGCGTCTCATCGGCGCCGACGTCGAGCTGTCGCTCCGGTGCGGGGAAGATCTGTGGAGGATCAAGGCGGACGCCGGACAGGTCGAGCAGGTCCTCATGAACCTGGTCGTGAATGCAAGGGACGCGATGCCCGAGGGCGGGAAGATCACGATCCAGACCGCCAACGTGAAGCTTGGCGAGGGACGAGAAGGCATCGAGCCCGGCTCCTACGTCGCGCTCGCGGTCATGGACACGGGGACGGGCATGGACGAGAAGACCCGGGCCCAGATCTTCGAGCCCTTCTTCACGACGAAGGAATCCGGACGCGGCACGGGCCTGGGGCTCTCGACCGTCCACGGCATCGTGAAGCAGAGCGGCGGCCACATCGCCGTCGAGAGCGCGCCGGGACAGGGCTCCACGTTCACCGTGTACCTGCCGAGGGTGGAAGCGCAGGCGGATTTGGAGCGGCCGCAGCAGCGCCAGGAGCCGTCGGCGAGCGGGTCGGAGACCGTCATGGTGGTCGAGGACGATGAGCTGGTCCGGAACGTGGTGGGTGACAGCCTTCGAGTCAACGGGTACAAGGTCGTCGAGGTGCCGGACCGGACCCAGGCGCTAGTCGTGGCGGAGACCTACGGCCGGAGCAACCTGCCCGTGGACCTGATGCTTTCCGACGTGGTCACGCCAGGGATGAGCCCGGGCGAGCTTGCGGACCGCGTCCGGGGAATCTTTCCGAAGATCCGAATTCTCTACATGTCCGGGTACAACGAGCACGCGTCCGCCTACGACGAGCTGATCAAATCCGAGGGTGCTTTCTTACAAAAGCCGTTTACGGTCACCGCCCTCCTCGCCAGGGTGCGCGAGGTCCTCAGCAAGAAGAGCCCCGCCCGCAAGTAGCTCAGCCCCCGTGGTCGCGCGCCTTGGCTCGGACCCCATTCGGTTCCAGTAGACCGAGCAAGGAGCCCTCGGGGCGCGCGATCTGCTCGAACGTGCATTGGCGCGGCGCCTTGTCGGGGCGCCAGCGCACGAGCCGCGTCCCGTGGCGGAATCGCTCGCCGCTGACGTGATCGTATTCCACTTCCACCACCAGCTTGGGCTGAAGCGGCTTCCACTCCCCCGAGCGCTCCGTGCTCCAACGGCTGGGTCCCCCCGGGGCCTTGCCGGTGAAGCCGGGCGGCTTGATCAGCTTCTCCAGCTTGGGGACCAGCGCCGCCTTCTCCGCGCCCGACATGCCGGACGTGAACCCCACGTGGTGAAGGAGCCCCTCGTCATCGTAGAGCCCGAGCAGGAGCGAGCCGATGACGTGCCCCTTGGACGCGTACCGGAATCCGCCGACCACGCAGTCCGCGGTGCGCCGCTGCTTGATCTTCTGCATGCCGGTCCGGTCGCCGGAGTGGTAGGGAAGATCCCGCCGCTTCGCGATGACGCCGTCCAGGGCACCGCCGGTCTTCTCGTACCAGCGTATCGCCGTCCTCGGATCGTCCGCTGCCGGAGACAGTCGAACGCGCGGATGCTTCCGGAGATACTTCCCGGCGAACGCTTCGAGGCGCTTCCGGCGCTCCTCGAGCCTCAGCTCGACGAGAGACGCTCCGCTCTCGTCGACGAGAAGATCGAACACGATGAGCATCGCGGGAGTCTCGACGGACAGCTTGCGGATGCGGCTCTCCGCCGGATGGATGCGCATGAGGAGATCGTCGAACGACAGGGTTTTCCCGCTCGGGATCACCAGCTCGCCGTCCAGGACGAAGCGCGGCGCCTCGATCTGCAAGAGCGCCTCCACGATCTCCGGGAAATAGCGCTCCAGGGGCTCCCCGGCCTTCGACTGGAGCGCCACCTTCTCGCCGTCGCGGAACGCGAGGCAGCGAAACCCGTCCCACTTGGGCTCGTACTGCCATTCCGGGCCCGTGGGAATCCGATCGACCGAGAGCGCCTCCATGGGCGGGTAGGGACGACGGAGCGGAAGCGTCACAGGAAGCGCTCCAGGCGCACGCGGCCGCGCGGAGCGAGCAGAGGCTTCCAGAGATCGCCCACCTTGGCGACGCGCTGAGGCATGTTGTCGATCCGGAAATCCTCGATGCGGATCCCCCGCTCCAGCTCCTCCCACGACACAGGCGCGGACACGGTCGCTTTGGGCTGGGGGCGCACCGAGTAGATCGACGCCAGCGTCCGTCCCCAGGCATTCTGGTTGTAATCGACGAGCACGTGGCCCGCGGGACGCTTCGCGACCCGGTATTCGGCGGTAATGAGCTTGGGGGCCTGCACCGCGAGCGCGATCGCGAAGCTCTTCGCGAAGGTCCAGACGTCCTTCTGCAGGGGTCCGCGCTGGATCGGAACGTAGACGTGAATCCCCTTCGAGCCCGTGGTCTTCGCGTAGCAGGGCATTCCCAATCCCTCGAGGCCTCGTCGGACGAGGAGGGCGGTCTCGATCACCTGCTTGAACGTGGCGCCGGTCACCGGATCGAGATCGAAATGGAGGTAGTCGGGCCGGTTGTAATCGTCGCAGCGCGCGTACCAGGGGTTCAGGTCGATGCAGCCGAGGTTGATCACCCACAGGAGTGAAGCCAGGTCCTGGACGATGGGGAAGTCGATGACATTCCCCGAACCGTGAGGGATGCGGCACGTCCGGATCCAATCCGGTCTCGGCGAGGGCGCGCGCTTCATGAAGAAGAAATCGCCGTGCGCGCCGTTCGGGTAGCGCTTCATCACCATGGCACGGTCGGTCAGATGCGGAAGGAGCGCGGGTGCGATGTGCGCGTAATACTGAAGGAGATCGCGCTTCGTGATTCCCAGCTCCGGCCAGAACAGCTTGTCCAGGTTCGTGAGCCGGAGCGTTTCGCCGCCGAACTCGATCTCGACGTTCGATACATCCTTGGGGATCGCGGCGGCCAGCACGCAGCGAAGCATGAGCCCGCCGCGGCTCATGTCCCCGCGGCCCACGAAGTCACAGGGGAAGCGAAGGCGGCCGTCGAAGTGGCTCTCGATGATGTCCACGTACTTTCCGGTCGCGATGCTTCCCAGGAGCACCACGCGGTCCTCTCGAGCGAGGACGGAGGCCAGTGCCGCGGAATCGCGCTCGAGGGGCTCGCGGAATCGCGCCTCGTTCGGCGTGACGCCGACCGAGGCGATGGAGCGCAGGTCTGGAAGCCCGACGATCGTATCCGGGGAGATCAGCCCGCGTCCCGGCGTGATGACGAGCACTCCGTCGGGCGCCGTCCGGGAGTGCGCGAAGGCGCGCCCGTACGCCAGCTTTCCGCGAAAATAGAGGCCGCTGAGAAAGCTGAATACGTCTCCGATGGGCGCTCCCTGCTCGCGCAGCCGGACGGCCAGGGGAAATGCGGCGCGCTCGCTGAGGAGAATCTGGGCACGCCTTCCGCCGCAATGAGCGGGGGAAAGAAGGAACACGGTTTGCGGATGCGCCGGAGCGCGCTTCTTCCTCGGGCGGGAGGGCATGGATCAAGTCTAGCAGGCGTCGAAGGCCCCCGCCTGCGCGGCCACACCCAGCGGTTCGGCCACATTCCCCAAGCGGAGGCAGGTGAAGGCATTCCCGGGGCCCATGCGGATCGCGAAAAACCCCCACCCGGGCTCAGACGGGCCAGCGCAAGAGCCACCGCCTCCGCGTTCACCGGGACGCATGCATGAAGCAACGTCCGCGGACTGCATTCGGGCACGGGAGATGCCCTTAGGGGAAGGACGCGAACAGCCCAGTTCGAGGCCCCTCCATCCCGAGCGGCACAACCTGGGATGGCATTCCAAGAGGAGAAGAACAACATGGTCCGTCGTGTCCGAGTCCCACAGAGTCTCGTGCTCGGCCTGGCACTTCTGCTCGGTGTTGCCGGGTGCTCCAGGATGCCCACGGCGCCCTTGAATCAGCCCGATGCCGGCGCGAGCGGCACCGGCGGCACCCCGGCCCAGGTGCTCGGTCTCCTGGAAGGCGGCTCGTCGAGCGCGAACAGCAAGACCGTGGTGATCGGGATTCTGGGAGGCGTCGTCTCCGTGGGCGACTTCACCGTCCTATTCCCGTCCGCGGCGCTCACCCAGCCCGCGACGGTGACGGTGACTCAACCCGACCTCAACCATCCGGTCGTGAGGCTGAGCATCTCACCTGCGTCGGCGAACCATTTCCTCTTGCCGGTACTCATGACCGCGAACGCGCAGCGCATGGACAAGGCGCTCCTGTCCGTCGCATGCATCAGCTACTACAACCCCACGACCGGGAAGTGGGAAGATCTAGGGTCGACCGTCAGCATCCTCGGCCTCACGGTTTCCACGCCGCTCTGGCACTTCTCCACCTACCGCGTTTCTTCGGAAGGCAAGGCGGGCTGGTAAGCGGCCGCGGTTTGTAACCCAGAAGAGCCCGGCGTGGGGTGACCGCCCCTCCGCCGGGCTCGTGTATTCCTGGCGAAACATGCTAGCTTTCTCTGCCACCCACACCATCCGATCACCATATCCCTGAGGAGCCAAGGATGAGCATTCGTGATGAGATCCGCAGTTGGAGCCGAACCATCCCGCTGGCGGTGCTGCTGCTCTCGGGCTTCCTGGCCGGGGTCTCGTGCCAGAAAGCCTCCTCGGGCGAGGGGCCGAGCCAGGGGCCCCGCATGAGTGCGGCGGAGGCCGACACGCTGCTTCCGTCCTATGCCAGGGATCGCGCCGAAACGGACCAACGGCTCAAGAGCGCGCCGACCTCCTACCTCGCCACCATCTTGCGCAGAGACTTCAACGAGCGCACTTCGCTCACCGTGGGCAGCGCCCCCGGCAACGACGTGCGCATCGAGGACGCCGGAGTCAGGGCGCATCATTTGCGCGTCACCGTGGCGGCGGATTCGTTCCGCGTGGAGACCATCGATCCGCGGGCGCGCTTCCAGGTGAAGGATTCGACGATGTCTCGGGCGACGCTTCCGCCGAGCGGCATCAAGGTGGGGCGGTTCTCGCTCCGGCTCTCGCACCAGCGGTTCCCCGCCATCATCGTGTTCGATCCGAAGAGCCCGCGATTCAAGGTCTACAAGGGCATCAAATATTTTCCGCCCGACCTCTCCTACCATGTCGTGACGGCGCTCGTGCCCAATCCGAAGCCCGACACGACGATCATCCTGTCCACGCGCGGGAACCGTCGACGCGCCGTCCGCGTCGGCTGGTTCGATTTCAAGGTGAACGGAACGCCCTGTCGTCTCGAGGCCGAGCGCCTGCTCGAGCCTGGAGTGGGGGAGAACGACCTGGGGTTGTTCTTCACGGATGCGACGACGAAGAAGGAGAGCTACGGCGTGGGGCGCTACCTCGATCCGGAGCGGAGGAAGGACGGCCTCTACACGCTCGACTTCAACCGGTGCTACAACCCGGCGTGCGCCTATTCGGATCACTACAACTGTCCGATCCCGCCGGAAGCGAACCACTTGACCGTGGCGATCCGCGCCGGGGAGATGGATTCGCACTACATGCACTGACCGGGAGCGCGCCCACGGTGAGGTGCCGGCGAGGCGCTAGCGATTCCGTTCCGGTCTCAGATTCTCCCTCGAGCGCTGCGAGGGCCTCTCCCTCTGGGAATCCTCCGCCCGCGGCCTCTGTTCCTCTCGGGGCGCCGGACGATCGGGTGGCGGCGTGACCTCCGAGTGGTCGCCGCGATCCGCCCGCTCGCGTGCGTGGTACTCGCGCTCCAGGTCGCCGGGCGTGGGCGCATCCGGGGCAGGCGCGGGCTTCTCGGGCGGAGGTGCCTGCCGCTCCTGGCGGGGTGCCGGCCGCTCCGGCCGCGCCGTCGACCTGTCCTGCGAAGGCGCTGGCCGGTTCTCCTCGGGCTGCTCCTCCTTGGTCACCGGCATCCGATGCTCGACCGCCGCGTCCCCGCGCTGCCGGGCCACGTCGGGCCGCGAGTTCCGCGTCGCGGGGGTGGCTGTCGGGAGGATCGTCGGTTTCCACGCGGTCCCTGTCCCCACCTGCCATTTTCCCCTCGTGTCGCGCCGATAAACCTTTCCGTCCTTGCCCGCGAAAATATCGTCCCGCACCGTCGCCGGCCGGGCGATGGGCCGAACGATGGAGCGCACTCGGATCCGCTCGGCGTTCCGATCCACGCGCACGATGTTTTCCGTTCGGTTGTAGACGTTCGCCGGCAACCCATCCGAGACACGCGTCCGCATGCGTCCCGGAGGGCGCGTGCGCAGGAGCGTCAGATCTTGGGTCAGGAGCGGACGGCGAAAACCGCCTGGGCCGAACCACATCGATCGAGAGCGGGCCGTAACGGGCGACGGCGCCGTGTGCCAGCGCGTGCCGACGCGCAGGAAGCCGGAACCGTAGCTCTGCCCAAAGCTCCACCGGCTCAGCCAGGGGTTGTAGCGCGCGTGAAAACCCCAGGTGAAGCGCCGCGGGACGTAGTGATGCCGGCTCCGCCAGGAGCCGTACCGGTATCCGGTTCCGTAGACGACCGTACCGTAGTAGGGATAACAGCCCAGGTATCCCGGCAGGTAGCCCACGTAAACGACGTCCGGCGTGGAATCGTAGACGTAGACATAGCGCACGTCGTACACGGGGCAGTCGGGCGGAATGTCTTCAATTCCAAGCGGCCGGGTATCGCTGACGCTCCACGGCCCCTCGGGGTCGTCGGAGATGTACCAGACTCCCTGATCGCACGCGTAGTAGCGGCCATCGGCGAGGATCACCTCCGCGTCGGTGTTCACGGCATACTGGAGATCCGTGCCCTCGATCCGCTCGAACTGAGGCTCGCCGTCGTAGGTCGCCTGGAAGCTGCGGTCGCTCCGCTGGATCGCGCTCGTTTGTGGTATTTCCGCATCGGCGATCGCGTCCTCCGCCTGATCGGTGCCCGCGACGCTCGCCAGGATGTTTCCCTTGGGAGAATCCGGCGGCACGCGCCTGAAGCTCTGGGGCAATTGGTCCCCTCGGACGAAGGTCCAGGGCCCATCCGTCGACTGGGAGCGGAACCAGCGCCCGGAGATCAGCACGTAGAGGGATTGGGTTTCGACCTCGAGCACCACGTCGCTTTCCGTGTTGGCCATATAGAGGAGCGCGTCGCCTGCGAGAGGCGCATATCGCGGCGGCCCGTCCGTGGCGATGAGCTCCGTGGGCTCGGTGGCGGTCAGCACTTCAGGGGGCGGGCCCGCGACCTGATCGGAGGCCGAGGTGTCGGGAGGGAAGATCTGGCGAACCGCGGCGGGCGGATTCTCGATGTCGCTCCAGGGTCCCAGGGGATCGTTTGCCCGGTACCAGAGGTTGGCGCCGTTCAGGTAGTAGGAGCGGTTCCGCGGATCGAAGATCACGGCGTAGGGAGTGTTCGCGGCGCGCTGGAAGGCCGATCCTTCGATCGGCTCGAACACCGGCGCGCCATCGTAGACCACGAGGATCGCGCGCCGGGTGTGGAAGAGGATCTTGGGCGGTGCGTTGTCGAGACCGGCGACGCTCGCCCGCTCCTGCTCGGCCGCCGCCAGACCTACCTGCAGCTCCTCCACGGAGCCCGACAGATCCCATCCCGCGGCCTGGGTCTCCACCAGCTGCTCATAACGGTCCGCTTCATCCGGTGTGATTCCCGGCAACCGCACCTTGGTGACGTCGAGGTTGCGTGCGGTCACGACGCTGCTGTCGCGATCGACCTCGATGTGTTCCGTGTACCACAAGACTCCGTACACCGGGTTTTGGTCCTCGCTCTTCTGCAGCGAGAACGCGGCCCGTCCCGTGAGCACGTCGCCGTCCAGATGCTCGGGCTGCGGCTGGTAAATCACGAAGGAGCCGCTCGGCGAATCGAATTGGCGCGGCCAACCGGCATCGTCGGCGCGAGCGGTCATGGCAGCCGCAAGACACGCGGCCACGCCGAGCACGGCGAGGAATCTCGCGATGCGGGGCGGGATCGATGAATGGATCCAGCGCGGCGACGGCATGAGTGCCTCCCGGAAGAGATGGAGTGCGGGGCCAGTCCTTCTGGCCTTCACTGAGAAGGTACTCGCGGGGCCATGGCAGAAGTGTGGCGGCGAAAGGGCGAATTCTGGCGTGGGTGCCGAGGGGTGGCTGCGGGGTCTCGCCGGCGCCGCCCGACAGGTGTTGGCGGCTCCACGTGGCCGCAGAAAATCCCTGGCATCCAGGGATACTTTGTATTATAAAGTACTCCATGGAAAGGAACCCGGCCAGCGATCGCCCGTCACTCCTGCTCCTCCTCCTCGAGATCGTGCTGGTGCTGCCTTCGTTGGTCTTTCTCGCGGCCGCAGCCGCGCGCAGCCTCTGCGGACGCGGACCGGTGCGAACGCTCTGCGACTCCGTCATGGAGACGGCCGCGCACATCCCGCACATCGCCGTCATGGTCCTCTTCCTTTTGATGCCTTTCGCCGCGCTCGCCATGGGAGGGGCTTTCTTGATGAGGGCATGGGGAGTGGATGGGTCGCTCCATGAAGACGCCCGCGTCGCGTCGGATCTGATTCACCGGAGGCTGCTCGTGCTCTTGCTGGTAGCGGTGACCCTGCTCGCCGGGTT
>VBOR01000070.1 GCA_005893165.1 Candidatus Eiseniibacteriota bacterium
CGTGGTGCCCGAGCTGGCGTCGCGGGCACACATCACGCTCCTTCCACGCGTGGTGCAGCAAGCGCTCGACACCGCAGGGCTGGACGTCGACAAGATCGACGCGGTCGCGGTCACCTTGGGACCGGGGCTCGTGGGATCGCTCCTCGTCGGGATCGAGTTCGCAAAGGGGCTCGCGCTGGCGCGCGGGATCCCATGGGTCGGGGTGAACCACGTCGAGGCCCACCTCGTCTCGGCGGGTCTCGAATCCGAGCTCACGCCGCCTTACATCGGGATGGTCGCCTCGGGAGGGCACACCGAGATCTATCACGTGCCCGAGCCCGGCGTGTTCCATCGCATCGGCTCTACCCGCGACGACGCGGCGGGGGAGGCGTTCGACAAGATCGGGAAGCTGATGGGGCTGGAATATCCCGCCGGCCCTGACATGGACCGCCTCGCGCGAGAAGGACGCGACGACCAGGTGCCGCTCCCGCGCGCACGCCTCAAGGGTGACACCCTCGACCTGAGCATGAGCGGGCTCAAGACCGCCGCGAAGCTCTTCCTCGAGAAGGAGCCTCGCCCCATCCCTGAGCCCAGGCTCCGGGACATCGCGGCCTCGGTGGAGAAGGCGATCGTGGACGTGCTGGTCGAGCGGCTCGGTCAGGCCCTCGAGCGGTACCCGGCCAGGGCCCTCACCATCGCGGGCGGATGCGCCTGTAACACCTTGCTGCGTCAGGAAGCCACACGCCTTGCCGCGTCGAGGAACATCCAGGTGCGTTTTCCATCACCCAAGCTCTGCCGCGACAACGGCGCCATGATCGCCCACGCCGGTCACTTCGCCCTCGAGCGCGGCCAGACGACTCCATTTTCCGCCACGGCCATCGCCAACCTGGATTCCTTCGAGCCGCTCCCCGCCTAACACCGGCGCCAACATGCGCCGGCGCATCCAACTCGTTCCGGGACGAGTTGATCTGGCCGCACCGTGCGGCTGCTTCGCTCCAACTTGCGCCAGCGCCAGTGCATTTTGCAATGCCCCCCAGCGCCCTCTGCAGCCACCCCCGAATCCCGCGTATTTGCCCGTCGCGACTCAAGATCGCCAGCGCCGGGGCCGATCCCTTTGAAGAGCGGTATCCAGGTCTGCGCCCTTCGCGGACTCTGGTTTAACCGCGCGCGCAATCGCCACGCCCGAACCGAATTCGAGGTGTCACGCGTGAGCCAAGCCGCACCAGCGCCGGAGACCGGACGCATCCTCGTGATCGAGGACGATCCGAAGCTTCGGTTCATCATCCAAATGCAGCTCACCGACGCGAAGGACTCGGTCTACGAGGTCCGCACGGCGGAGGACGGCGTGCGCGGCCTCGAGGAAGTCCGGCGCGACCCGCCCGATCTCATCCTGCTCGACGTGATGATGCCGCGGCTGGACGGCTACGAAGTCTGCCGCCAGCTCAAGGCGAACCCGCTCACATCGCGCATCCCGATCATCTTCCTCACCGCGAAATCCACGTTCGAGGACAAGATCCATGGCCTCGAGCTTTTCGCGGACGATTACCTCACGAAACCCTGGGCGCAGAACGAGCTCCTTTTCCGCGTGCGGAACCAGCTCAAGACGCGGCGCGGGCAGCTCCAGTCCAACGCGCTCACCGGACTTCCCGGCAACGTGCTCATCGAGTCCGAGCTCTCGCGGAGGATCGCGCAGGGGGAGAAGTTCGCGTACCTCCACATCGATCTCGACTACTTCAAGGCCTACAACGACTACTACGGGCACGCGCGCGGCGACGTGGTCATCCGCTATGTGGCCGCGATGCTTCAGGCCCAGCTGCAGAAGGACGGACAACCCGGTGATTTCGTGGGGCACATCGGAGGCGACGACTTCGTCGTCATCACGACGCCGGAGCGCTCGATCCTGATCGGAGACGCGATCAGGAGCTCCTTCGACGCGACGATCGCGAGCCAGTACGACGAGCAGGACCTGAAGCGCGGGCACATCATGGTGCTCTCGAGCCGCCAGGGAGGCGTGCAGAAGTTCGAGCTCATGACGGTGACCATCCTCGTCGTGAGCAATGTGGGGCGCGGCCTCACGCCCCCTCCGGAACCGCCGCGATGACGGGCCAGGCACCCGAGAAGGATCGGAACGACAGCTCCGCCTTCCGGCTCCTTCCCGGCCTCTCCAGTCTCAGCTTCGCCGTCCAGTCCGCCTTCGATGCTCCCGGGCTCGTCACCGCCGTGGCCCAGCACGTCCTCGAGCTCGCGCGGGCGGATTCCTTCACGCTGCTCCTGCTCGATTACGAGACCGGCGAGCTCCAGGGGGACCACTTCGAGCGCGGCGTGACCGGATCCCGCGGCTCCTGCCGGGTCACGCCCCGGCCCGGAAGCTTCCTGTCCCAGATCCTGAGAAGGGAAACCCTCATCGTCGAGGATTCCTCGACCCTGGACGAGACGGACTGGAAAGAGCTGCGCCAGGACGGGAACCCTCCGGAGGCGCTCGTCGGAGTGCCGATCATCGTCGGGACCTCGCTCCTCGGGGTCGCGTTGCTGGGGTTCCACCGGCCGCTCCGCACGAACGCGCGCCGCCGGCGGGCCATTCTCTTCCTCGCGGATCAGATCGGGCTCGCGGTCGACCGCATCCGCACGCACGCCGAGCTGGAGCAGAAGACGGTGCGGCTCGAGGAAGCCAGCGCCTCCCTGCGGCGGATCGACGAGATGAAGTCGGAGCTGATCTCGGTGGTGTCGCACGAGCTCCGGACCCCGCTCACCTCGATCAAGGCCTACACGGAAACGCTGATCGACAACGTGAAAAATCCCGCGTTCCAGCTCCACGAGAAGTTCCTCGGCATCATCAACGAGGAATGCGACCGGCTGACGCGGATCGTGAACGACGTGCTGGACCTGAGCCGCATGGACTCGGGCCGCCGGCGGATCAAGGCGGAGTCCGTGGAGCTGAACCGGCTCCTGGACGAGGTGCTCCCGACCGTGGAGCCGCAGCTCCTGGCGAAGAGCCTCACCGTCCAGCGTGCCTTCGCCCCGGGGCTGCCGCCGCTGGAAGCGGACATGGATCTCCTGAAGCAGGTGCTGGTAAATCTCATCAACAACGCCGCCAAGTTCTCCCGCGAATCCACCGCGGTCACCATCCACGCCATGACGGTGGCGGAGCGGATGAAGATCGTCGTCGAGGACCGGGGGATGGGAATTCCTCCGGACAAGCTGAGCCGCGTGTTCGAGCGGTTCTATCGCGTCGAGGAAGGGGGCGCCGAGCGGGTCGGAGGATCGGGGCTGGGGCTCGCGATCGTGAAGAGCGTGGTCGAGCTTCACGGCGGGACGATCCGCGTGGAGAGCGAGCTGGGACAGGGAAGCCGCTTCGTGCTCGAGCTTCCTCTGATCCAGCGCGGATTCCGGAACCTCATGCGCTCCCTCGAGCCCTTCTTCGAGACGCCGGAGCTCCGCACGCTCCTCTCGAGCGCCGTGGAGATGGTGGCCGAGGTCATGGACGCGCGGAACGTCTCGATCATGTTCTTCAACGAGGACGGCACCGAGCTCCACATCCGGGCCGCGCACGGCCTGGACCCCGATATGGTGGCGCGCGCGCGCGTGAAGACCGGAGCCTCCATCGCGGGCTGGGTGGCCCAGACCTGCGAGAACCTCCTCGTGAACGACATCGAGAACGATAGACGTTTCAGGAAGCTGAACCATCCGCAGTACGAGACGAAGTCGCTCCTCTGCGTGCCGCTCCGGATCTCGGGGGAGGTCGTCGGCGTGGTGAACGTGAGCAGCAAGTCGACCGGCCAGCCCTTCGATCCGGACGATCTGAGCCTGCTCGTCGCGATCAGCAAGCGCGTCGGCACCGCGCTCGAGCGGGTGCGGACGGCGGGCGCGTCGGGGGATGTGTACACGACCCTCAACACGATCCGCTTCACGACGTGGGGATGCTCGCGGTCGGGGAGGACCTGATCCAGAGCTCGCGGCGCTGGACGCAACAGGAGCGCCGGCGCGTCGAGACGCACCCGCGCGACGGCGTGAGCGTGCTCCAGCCGATCGAATTCGCCTCGCGCGTGAACGAGATCATCCTGAGCCATCACGAGTACTGGGACGGCCACGGCTATCCGCGCGGGCTCTCCGGAGAGGACATCCCGCTCGCGGCGCGGATCCTCGCCCTGGTGGACGCGTTCGAGGCCATGACGCTGGGACGTCCGTACCGCGACTCCATGTCGGAAGCGGAAGCTCTTGCCGAGATCCGCCGCTGCTCCGGAACCCAGTTCGATCCCAAGGTCGTCGCGGAGCTCGAGGCGATCCTCGCCAAGCGCGGCATCGATCGCCCTGCCTCCACGGCGCACGGCACGGGAGCGAAGCGATGATTCCCTCGATCGAGCTCCTCTGGGCGCTGGCCGCTTCGGTGCTCCTCCTCGTGGAGCAGGTCCGGCACCGCCGCTCGCTCCGGCATGAGCTCCGGTCGCTCCGCTCCTCCTACGACGCCGCGATCCACCGGAACGACGAGCTGAGCCAGGCCAGCGACAAGATGGGGGACCTCTACCGCTACCAGCTCCTCACCAGCCGGAAGCGCGCGGCCCGGATCAAGAAGGTTCTGGAGATCGCGACCAGCATCAATTCGAACCTCACCCTGGACAAGGTGCTCCACGAGATCGTGCACGCCGTCTCCGACGCGGCCGGGTTCCGCATCGTGCTCCTGCGCGTCCTGAACGAGGCGACCGGCCACTTCGAGGCGAGAGCGTTCGCCGGACTGAACCGCGATGCCATCCGGAAGCTGGAGCTGCTCCGCATCCCGCGCGCCGAGTTCGAGAGCTGGCTCAAGGAGGAATTCCGGGTCGGCCGCTCCTTCTTCATCGGGCACGAGAAGAAATTCTGGGGCGAGGTGGACGACGAGGGATACACGCCGGACCTGGGCGTGCGCCAGGAAGGAGAGTGGCACCAGGAGGACGTGCTCTTCGTGCCCCTCTACACGAAGGACGGAAACGTGGTGGGCTACTTCTCCGTGGACGATCCGGTGGATCGCCGGCTCCCCTCGCGCGAGACGGTGGAGACCCTGGAGATCCTGGCGACGCACGCCATCGTGGCCATCCAGAACGCCTCGCTCTACGAGCGGTTGAACGACAGCCTGGCGCGCCTCGAGGAGGCCACGGAGCGCACGGAGGAGGTCGCCGACCTCAAGAACAAGTTCATCTCCACGGTCTCCCACGAGCTCCTGACCCCGCTGACCGCGATCCGGGCCTACACGGAAGCGCTGCTCGAGCACATCGGCTCGACGAACATCGACATGCAGCGCCAGTTCCTGGGCGTGATCAACGAGCAGAGCCTGAAGCTCCGCCGGCTCATCGACTCGATTCTCGAATTGTCCCAGCTCGAGTCGGGGCGCTTTCGCATGAGCCGCGAGCCCTTCAACCTGGTCGGCCTCATGGACGAGGTCGTCCAGGGGCTCCGGGAGATGGCGGACGCCAAGCAGATCCAGATCGTCGTGGAGTCGGCCTCGCCGGAGATCGTGGTGGAGGCGGACCGGGGCCTCGTGCGGCGCGTCCTGAACAACCTGGGCTCGAACGCGATCAAGTTCACGCACGAGGGCGGAACGGTCACGCTGCGCACGTTGGTGGAAGGGCGCGCGGTCCGGATCCAGGTCGAGGACACCGGGATCGGGATCCCCAAGGAAGGCATCGACCGGATCTTCGACAAGTTCTACCAGATCGACAGCTCGCTCTCGCGGGAATACCCCGGCGTGGGCCTGGGACTCAGCATTTCGAAGAGCATCGTCGAGTGGCACGGCGGGGAGATCATGGCGGAGAGCGAGTCCGGGGCGGGCTCTCGCTTCACCGTGCTCCTGCCCATCACCGCCGGGGACGCGCACGTGATCACCCACGCCACCTGGAGCCCGTCGCGCTCCGTCTCCGACCATCTCACCCGGCTGACCGTGGAGATGATCGCCGAGGTCATGAACGCGCGCACGGCGTCGCTCATGCTCGTGGACGAGGAGAATTCGGAGCTCTACATCCGCGCCGCGCGCGGGCTGCGCGAGGAAGTGGTGTGCGGCACGCGGATCCGGATCGGGGACTCGATCGCCGGCTGGGTCGCCGAGCACGGGGAGCCGCTCCTCGTCACGAACATCGAGGAGGATCCGAGGTTCGGGCGGCCGAACCGCCACCAGTACGAGACCAAGTCGCTCCTCTCGGTTCCGGTCAAGATCGGCGGCAGGGTGGTGGGAGTGATCAACATCAACAACAAGATCTCCTGCACTCCCTTCACCGACGACGACCGCGCCCTCCTGTCCTCGCTCTCGGACCGGGTGGCGCTCGCGTGGCAGCGCGTCTCCGACCACGAGCGCTCCTCGGAGCGCACGGAGGAAACCTCGAGGACGCTCACGGCGATCATCGAGAACGCCCGCCGGAGCCGTCTCAAACTGAACTCGGGCTCCATGGCCACGCGCGCCGTGGCGCTGGGACGGAAGCTGGGGCTGAGCGAGGACGACGTGGAGGTGCTGGCGTACGTGGCGAGCGTGCACGACGTCGGGATGGGGCAGATCGACCTCACCGTGCTCCAGGAGCCCGGGAGCCTCGACGACGAGACCTGGGCCCGGGTGGCGATGCATCCCCTGCGCTCGGCCGAGATCGTGAAACCGATCGAGTTCCAGGAGCAGGTGACCGAAATCATCATGGCGCACCACGAGCGGATCGACGGGAAGGGCTACCCGCGCGGGCTCAAGGGCCAGGAGATCCCGATCGGGGCCAAGATCATCGGCGTCCTCGACGCCTACGAATCCATGACGATCGGGCGCCCCTACCGGCACGCCATGACGCACGCCGAAGCCCTGCAAGAGCTTCGGAGGTGCGCCGGCACCCAGTTCGAATCGCGGGTGGTGGAGGCTTTCGGCCATCTCTATCAATCCGAGGAGACTACGAAGCTAGTTCGGACTGCAGAAGCGGCGTGAGCGGCCGATACAAATCCATGTCAAGGAGGAGGTGAGTCGGATGTCCAAAGGGAAGATCCTGGTCGTCGACGACGAGATCTACATCGTCCACATCCTGGACTTCAGTCTGGGGATGGAGGGCTACGAGGTCGTCACCGCGCTCGATGGAGAACAGGCGCTCGAAAAGGTGAAGACCGAGAAGCCCGATCTCATCGTGCTGGACATCATGATGCCGAAGCTCGACGGCTACGAGGTCTGCAAGAACATCAAGTCGAGCGCGTCGACCCAGCACATTCCGGTGATCCTCCTCTCCGCGAAGGGAAGGAACGTAGACCAGAAGCTCGGATTCGACGTGGGCGCGGACGACTACATCACGAAGCCCTTCAGCCCCCGGAAGCTGGTGGAACGGATCAACCAGCTGCTCGGACAGACCATCACGGAGCGACCGGCGCCCTCCGCTTAGAAGTCCGTCATTGCCCGCCTCACGCTGGTTCCCTAGAGTAGAGGCCCAGCCACCGCTGTGCCTGTGACTTCCCGGAGTCGGCATGTCCCCTCGCGCACTCGGTGCCATCGCGACCCCTGCTCTGACCTTTCTCCTGCTTGCCCTTGGATCGGTCCCTCGCGCTGAAGCCGCCGAGGAGCCTTCGCCCGCGTGCCGGATTCCCTTCGCCCTGGAGAGCGCCGACACCCTGGGGGCGGTAGGGGTCCAGAGCTCGCTCGCGATCGACGCCGGAGGAGAGCCCCACATCGCCTACCTCAACGCCTCGGGGAGCCAGGTCCGGTACGCGCGCAAGAACGGGTCGCAGTGGACGAGCCAGCGGATTCCCCAGATTGGCTTCTTTCACGGGGTGAGCCTGGCGCTCGACGCCGCGGGAAACGTCTCCATCGGCTATGCCGCGCAGGAGGAGACTTCGCGCGGGGTCATCACGTCGGCCAAGGTCGCGCGACGATCGAGCGGCGGCTGGACGATCGAGACCGTCGAGACCGCCTTCGCCACGGAAGTCGCCGTCGGATTCGATCCGGATGGGGTGCTCCACGCGGTCTACTTCTCCTTCATCCCCGGGTTCGTGATCCGCTACGCCACGCGCACGCTCCAGGGATGGACGATCGAGACCGTATTTCCGACCTTGGGTCTGGGCGCGGATCGATTCTCCCTCGCGTTCGACCCGCAGGGTCATCCGCACGTCACCGCCCAGGTGGCCCTGACGCTCCTGCACGCGGTTCGTACCTCGAGCGGATGGGTCACGGACAAGCAGCCCCGGGGCGAGGGGGTCTCTCTGGCGGTGGACGCGCAGGGAATTCCTCATGTCGCGAGTCACCTGCGCACGCCGCCCGTCGTGCAGTACCGCACACGAGAAGGTTCGGTATGGCACGTGGAAGCGGTCGACTCGGTGGACGCCGGTCCCGAGAGGGACCTTTCGCTCCAGATCGACCGCTACGGCAGACCGATCATCGCTTACCTCGACACGCCCGCGGGCAAGGTCAAGGTCGCCTGGAAGGACGGCAATACGTGGAGAACGCAGGTCGTCGATGACGCGGGAGGCGGGGAGGGCCCGTCCCTCTGGCTCAAGGACGGGGTTCAGCCTGCGATCAGCTACCTCGACGGAGCGGGATACGATCTTCGCTATGCATCCGGCGAGATCGCGCCGCCGAACCGCGCGCCGGCGGCGAATGCCGGAGGGCCGTACGCGGGAACGATCGGAGAGCAGCTGGGCTTTGACGGAACGCGGTCCTCCGATCCGGATGGACAGCCCCTCGCCTATTCCTGGGACTTCGGCGACGGAATCGAGGGGACCGGCTCGAATCCGGAGCACGTGTACGCGGCGGCGGGCACGTACGATGTGTGTCTCCAAGTCACGGACAACGGCTGTCCCGCCCTCGCCGGCGAGGCCTGCGCGGCGGCGAACGTGCGTGAAGCGCTTTCTGCCAGGATCTTCCAGCACCAGGCGAGCGGCAAGATCGAGCTGAACGATCAGGCCGACCGCCATTGCTTCGAGCTCGAGCCCCAGGGCGGCGATTTCGCTCTGACCGACCTGAGCCTGCCCACGGTCGTGGCACGGTTCGACACGACCCGCGCTTCTCCGATCCCCGGCAAGTCGATGATCGCGCGCGATCGGGATCACAACGGAACCGAGGAGTTCGAGTTTTGCTTCTCGGCCGCATCGCTGCGAGACCTGTTCGCCGCGGCGCCCTACGGCAAGTCCCGGGTCACCCTGAGCCTGGAGGGCGCCTTGAATTCGGGGGCCCGCGTTCGCGGCGAGGCGGCCTTCGAGATCAAGAAACGCCGGCAGTGTGACGGAGACGGTGCGGCGGTCCTGCCCAACCCGCTCAATCCGGACGGGACCCTCCGGTTCGCGATCTCGAGACCGGGGAGTGTTACGGTCGAGCTGTTCGACGTGCAGGGCAGACGGTTCCGGACGCTTCTCTCGCCGTCGTTTCTGCCGGCGGGAGCGCACGGGCTTCGCATCGACGGGCGCGATCCGTCAGGACGGCCGCTTTCCTCGGGCATCTATTTCTACCGAATCCGGACACCGGATCGAACGCTCGCCGGCAGATTCTCGGTCTTGAAGTAAGCGCTCGCCCGATTCTGCTACGCTGCCTCCGCCATGGCCCTCGTGCGCGTCGCCGTTCCCATTCCCCTCGCCCATGAAGACACACTCGTCTACGAGTTTCCGGAGGAAACCCCCGAGGTGGGCCTGCGCGTGCTGGTTCCGGTCGGGCCGCGGCGCGTGTGGGGGACCGTGCTCGGGGTCGAGCCGAAGGCGCCGGGCTTCCGCGTCCGGAAGATCGCCGGCATTCCCGAGCCTCGCCTCGTGGTCACCCCAGAGCTTCTCGAGCTTTGCCGCTGGGTGTCGGACTACTACGCCGCGAATCTGAGCGACGTGCTCCAGGCCGCGGTTCCGTCTCCGGGGGGCCTCACGCGCCGTGCGCCGCGTGCGGCGCCCGAGGACGCGGACGCGTGGCTCCAGGTCGCGCCGCCGAGGCGCGAGGAGCTGAACGAGGAACAGCGCTCGGCGCTCACGTCGCTGGAGGAGGCGATCGGCTCGCGGGAGTTCCGGGCGGTGCTTCTCTTCGGAGTCACCGGGAGCGGAAAGACCGCGGTGTATCTCCACGCGGCTGCCGAAGCGCTTCGCAGCGGCGGGCAGACCTTGATCCTCGTTCCCGAGATCGCCCTCTCGCCTCAGACCCTGGACTCCTTCCGCCGCGCGGGCTTCGGGCGCGTGGCGCTCTACCACAGCACCCTGCGGCCGAACGAGCGCGCGGACGTCTGGCGCGCGGCGGCGGCGGGGGAAGTGGATCTGGTGGTCGGGACGCGATCCGCCGTCTTCCTGCCGTTCCGGAATCTGAGGTTCGTGGTGGTGGACGAGGAGCAGGACAACGCCTACAAGCAGGACGACGCCCCGCGGTACCACGCGAGAGATGTCGCACTCGTGCGGGCACAGAGGCTCGGGGCCGTGGCCGTTCTCGCCTCCGCCACGCCCAGTCTCGAGACGTTCGCGCGGGTGAAAGCCGGCAGCTGCGGGCTGCTCAGGCTCCCGCATCGAATCGACGGGCGGCCGATGCCGACGGTGCGCATCACGGACTTGAGGCACCGGCGCGCGGTAGTGGCACCGGTTGTTGCCGGGCCCGGAAGCATCGCTTCCCGTCCCGTGCTATCTGCCTCCACGTCACCGCAGTCCCGCTACCTGGGCCCGGCGCTCGTCGAGGCCATGGCCAGGACCCTCGAGCGCCGCGAGCAGGCGATCCTGTTCCTGAATCGCCGGGGGCACTCCACGTATCTCCAGTGCCGCGGGTGCGGCGAGGTCGCGCGATGCGAGCGGTGCGACGTCTCCCTCACGGTGCACCTGGCCGACCAGTCCCTGCGCTGCCACTACTGCGGCGCGGAGCGGGCACTCCGGCCCGCGTGCCCGGGATGCGGCGCGTCCAATCTGTGGTTCGGGGGCGTCGGCATCCAGAGGATCGAGGGGGAGGTCGCGCGTCTCTTTCCCCTGGCCCGGCTCGCGCGTCTGGACTTCGATGCCACGCGGAAGCGCGGATCGGCCGCGACGATTCTGAGAGCGTTTCGCGGCGGGGAGACCGATTTCCTCCTCGGAACGCAGATGGTCACGAAGGGCTTCGACTTTCCCATGGTGACGCTCGTGGGGATCATCGTGGCCGACCTCCAGCTCTACCTTCCAGATTTCCGGGCGGCGGAACGAACCTTCCAGCTCCTGACTCAAGTTGCCGGAAGAGCGGGCCGCGGGGAGCGGGCCGGAGAGGTTATCTTGCAAACGTACGATCCCGACCATCCGGCGCTTCGATGCGCGGCCGCGCAGGACTTCGAAGCCTTCTACGAGCACGAGGCGGAGGAGCGGAGGGAGCTCCGTTATCCGCCGTTCGGGCATCTCGTCGAGATCGAGATCCGCGGATCGAAGCTGGAACGCGTGCTCCGCGAGTCCGAGAAGCTCCGCGATTCGCTCGCGAAGCTCGCGCGCGGGAGCGACGTCGAGCTCCTTGGACCGGCACCGAAACCGATCGCGCGCATCCAAGGGGCGGAGCGGTGGCACATCCTGATCCGGAGCGGTTCCCGGAAGGCCCTCCACGGGTTCCTCCAGAAGGCGCTTCCGGCGGTTCGGGAGCGCCGGTCTTCGGGCATCCGGGTCACGGTTGACGTGGACCCCAGGCAGGTGCTCTAAGTCATTGAGAGTACGCCAATTACCCAAACCACATTGCGGCCTTCCCACGGGGAACCTGCTTGACAGTCCACGCTCCGGAAGGCTCTAATCGAATCGAGCCAGGAACGTCACACGACCCGCGCGGTATATAGAGGAAGGATGGGGTCGCGGCGTTGACCAAGCCGCGGTATTCGATGAAATCGCCGCACCCGGAGGAGAGGATGAGCTTCCCGTTCAGGAGTCTGAAAGCTGGCCTGGGCCTCGCGCTGGTATCCCTCGCGCTCACGGCCGCGCCTCCCGCCTCCGCGACCATCTGCTTCACGAGCGGCAAGGTCTACATGCAGCAAAAAGTCTATGACAAAGCCACATACTTCCTCGAGTGCGCCCGGAAAGCAGAGCCCGAGAATATCGATGCGCTCTCCCTGCTCGCGGTCGCGCGCTCGGAGCAGCACCAGTACCTTTCGGCGGGCGCCGCGTTCCAGCTCGCGCTCGATCTCGCCAAGAAGAAGAACGACACGAAGAAGATCGCGGACATCGAGCGCAATCGTCTGTCCGTGAACGCCCGGCTCTTCAATGCCGGCGTCAAGGCGCTCAGCGGTACCAAGACCTCCGATGCTCCGGATAGCGGATCCACGCTCCCCGCGTACGTCCCGGCCCCCGCGCCTCCGATTGCGGTGACCGACACGACCGTGTTCGGCGCCTTCACGGGCGCCTCGAGGCTGGAAGAGGCCGCGTATGACTTCATCGTGGCTTCCTATGTGGATCCCACCTCGATCGAGACGTACCAGAATCTTGCCTATGTTCTGAGCGGGCTGGGGCGCACGGACGATGCCATTCGTGCCGCGAAACGCGGCCTCGAGGTCAAACCGGATGACCAGAGGCTGCATCAGAACCTTCGTGCAGCCGTGATGGGCCGGGCCGTGTCTCTCTACAACCAAAGAAAGTACGAAGACGCCATCCTGGCATTCGGGGAGGCGCAGAAGCAGGACCCGGAACCTTCGAGCGCTCCCGGGTACCAGCTGAGGATCGCGGAGGCGCGGCTCAAGCGCGCCGAGGAGCTGACGAAGGGTTCGGCAGAGCAGAAGGCAGCGTACGAGAAGGCCGCGGTGGAATTCGCGGCGGTTCAGGAGATGGCGGCCGCATCCGATTCGATCAAGGAAAACGCCATGTACAACGCGGGCGTCATCTACGCGAATCTCGAGAACTACCCGAAGGCGATCGAGACGTTCGACAAAGCGACCGCGCTCTATCCCAAGAACAAGGATATCTGGAGCGTTTCGGGCCAGACCAAATTCCAGGCTCAGGACTACAAGGGCGCTGTGACCACGCTACGGCACGCGCTCGAGCTGGATCCCCAGGACGCGACCAACCACCAATTCCTGTTCCTCTCGCTGAACAAGCTGGGCAAACCGGGGAGTCCCGAGCTGCAGGAGTCGATCAACGAGTACACCATCTACAAGGCGCTCACCCAGGGCTCCAAGAAAAACCCGAAGGTCTGGGTGGATTCGGCCGATAATCGCTTAGGGGCATCCAATCAGCTCAAGACGGTCGTCAAGGCCGAGGGCTACCCCGACGAGGTCTACACCTACAGCGAAGAGAGCAAGAGCTTCGAGACCTGGTTCTTCTGGACGAAGGGCAAGACGTTCACGTTCCTCGACGGCCAGATCTTCTCGAAAGGCCCGGTTCCCCTCAAGAAGTCCTAGCGCGCGCGTGAGCGCCTTCCAGAATTGAACCTTGACACCTTTTGGGTGGGTCGGTAGTCTAAGTGCACGGACCAACCAGGGGGTCCTAGGGCCGGGAAGGCACCGAGCCCTTGAGCAAGTTCCCCGAATCTGGATCGCCTGAGAGCGGTCCCGCGGTAAGCCACACCGGAAGCAATCAACCCTCTGAAGCATGAAGAATCCCGGGTTCCCTCTACCTTGAGGACCGCAGTTCGGCCAGCACAATGTCCCGAACCACCACAACCCCAGCACGGCGACGCGGCGTAGATACGCCGGTCGCCACGACGATCAACACCGAGGAGTCTCAGAACAACATGGAACAGCAAACCGAAGCACCGCCCAGCCCCGCTCCGAGCAGCGCGCCGCCGGCGCCCTCCCAGAAGGGCCTCGACATTCTTCAGCTCAAGGGCAAGACCATTGCCGAGCTGATGGAGCTGGCGCACTCACTGAACGTGCAGGGCACGAGTGGTCTCCGAAAGCAGGAGCTGATCTTCAAGATCCTCGAGGGCCAGACCGAGAAGAACGGTCTCATCTTCGCGGAAGGAGTCCTGGAGATCCTCTCCGAGGGGTACGGGTTCCTCCGCTCCCCCGACTACAACTACCTGCCGGGCCCGGACGACATCTATGTCTCACCGTCCCAGATCAAGCGGTTCGATCTGAGGACCGGGGACACGGTCTCGGGCCAGGTTCGCCCGCCGAAGGATGGCGAGCGCTACTTCGCGCTCCTGAGAGTGGAGGCCGTCAACTTCGAGCCGCCCGAGGCCGCGAAGGACAAGATTCTCTTCGACAACCTGACGCCGCTCTATCCGCAAGAGAAGCTGCGGCTCGAGTCCCGCGCGGAAGACATGCCCACGCGCATCATGGACCTCCTGACGCCGATCGGAAAAGGGCAGCGCGGCCTCATCGTGTCGCCGCCGCGCGCGGGCAAGACGGTCCTGCTCCAGAAGATCGCGAACTCGATCACCGACAATCACCCCGAGGTGATGCTGATCGTGCTCCTGATCGACGAGCGGCCGGAGGAAGTCACGGACATGGAGCGCTCGGTGAAGGGCGAGGT
>VBOR01000071.1 GCA_005893165.1 Candidatus Eiseniibacteriota bacterium
CGTCGCGCCCGCTCCGGTCAGGTTGGTGGCGGCCGGGCTGGCATGGACGCCGGGCACCGGCGCGCCGGCCAGCGTGGCCAGCATCACCGCCGCCGCAAGGGCGGGCAGGAGCAGCGTCTTGAGATTGCGGTTCATGGAGTCCTCCTCGTTCGATGTATGGGTCAGGGTCAGGGCTTGCTGAATCGGTAATAGAACGTGACGCGCGCCTGCAGATCGTCGTGAGCCGGCGCCGTCGCCGTTCCCTTGGCGCGGTACTTCGTGGCCTCCACGTTGGGCATCACGTGGACGTCCTTGTAGGGCTGCCAGTCCAGGCCGCCGATCATGAGGTCCTGGTCCACGCGATTGGCCGCCCGCTTGTTTGGCTCCCAACGATCATACCGCGCGAAGGCACCGAGGGTGGGGGAAGGAGTCATCCTGGCAAAGCTCGAAAACCCCCGCGGCTCGCTGTTCGGCACGGTTCTGGAGTGAATCACCTGATCCATCACCTCCGCGCCGATCGCGACCTTCTTGAACTCGTACCCCGCGAAGAGCTTGTACAGCGCCTTGTCGGCGCCGTTCAACCCGTGCTCGTAGTCGGCGTAGGGCTCGATCTTGAGGTCGCGAACGAGATTCAAGGGGAGGGCGAAATAGAGCCTCTTGTTCCGGTTGTTCTCGGGCTTCTGCCCCTGGCCGTTCCCGATCATGGCGGAGTAGCCGATCTTGTGGTCCGGGTCGGCGAATCCCTTCAGCTCGACTCCCAGATCGGAAGAGGGCGTGCCGCGGAAATCGACGATCGTCTTCTCGATCGAACGGTACTGCCAGAACTCCTCGGAATTCTCGAACGTCGGCGTCGTGATCTCGCCGAAAAAGAAGTTGCCGCGTGGGATCAGGCTCCTCACCTGGAGGTACGCGTTCTTGACGAAGACACCCAGCTTGCCGCCCGAAGTCAGCTCCTTGCCATCCATCTCGAGGCGGAATCGGGTCGAATACTTGACCGACAGGTCGTTATCGAGCTGGAAGTAGGCGCGGCGGATCTGGAAACCGTCCAGCGTCTTTCCAATCGGACCGTTGCCATCGAGGTTCACTCTCGTGGAGTCCGAAGAACCGTTCACGTTGTAGTAGGCGTCTCCGAACATGTACCCGCTGATCCGCCCTCGCGGATAGTCAGGCTCCGTCTGGATCACAGGCACGGGAGGAGGAGTAAGCGGAGTTCCCTCCGGGGCCGTTTGCGCTCCGGTCGGAGGCGCGTTCTGCGGAACATCCTGCGAGTCGGCCATCGCAATGCTCTGCGCGGCCGATGGAATCGGTGGTGCGGTTGATCGGACAGCCCCTGTTACCTCAGCGGGGACGCTAGCGGGGGCATGTAACGGGCGTGTTACGGCGGACCGACTTCGAAGTAACGCTGTTGGGTGTGGTTTACCGGCTCTTGAGCGCGTCCAGCATCTCGCGCACGGCCTGTTTCATGCCGACGAGGATGGCGCGTGAGATGATCGAATGGCCGATGGCCAGCTCGGCGAAGGGATAGATCTCGAGAAGGGGGCCGACGTTTTCCACGCTCAGTCCGTGTCCGGCGTGGGGCTGGATTCCCAGGCGCTCCAGCTCCAGCGCGGCGGCGCGGATGCGCTGGAGCTCCCGCTTCGCGGCGGAGGTGCGCCCAACGTTGGCGTAAGCGCCGGTGTGGATCTCCACGATCGTGGCGCCGGTGCCGGCAGCCGTCTGGATCGTCTCGGGATCGGGGTCGAGGAACAGGCTGACGGCGATTCCCGCTTCCTCGAGGCGCGCGCAGTCGTCGCGGACCCGCGCGCCGTGGCGCTTCAGATCCAGTCCTCCCTCGGTCGTGAGCTCCTGCCGCTTCTCGGGAACCAGCGTGGCCCGCTCGGGCTTCACGCGCAGCGCGATTCCCAGCATCTCGTCGGTGAGCGCCATCTCGAGGTTCATCACGCCCCGGCGAAGCGTGCGCAGCCGCGTGACGTCCTCGTCCTGGACGTGGCGGCGGTCCTCGCGAAGGTGGACGGTGATCCCTGAGGCGCCCGCGTCGAGCGCGAGCTTTGCCGCCTCGATGGGATCCGGCTCGGTCCCGCCGCGAGCCTGCCGGAGGGTGGCCACGTGATCGACGTTGACGCTGAGCTCCGTCACCGCACGCTCCTCCGCGGCGGGGCGCCGCCCATCGTCAGCGTAGCGCCGCTCACAACGAGGGCCGGCCGACGCTCACAGCGCCACGCGCGAGATCGGCACCAGCTCCACGCCCAGCGCCTTGATCCTCGGCAGCTCGGATTCCAGTATATCCAGCACGAGCGCGCTCGGCCGCACCATCACGACGAGCGTTCCCCGCTGCACCGCGGTCGCGGCGATCTCCTTGATCTTCGCCCGCACGGAGGCGGCGGTTCCCTTGTCGTCGTCCAGGGAGGCACCCACGGTGAGGGTCCGCGCGCCGGTCTCTTCCCCGATCTCCTCGACCATGCTTGGCCCCGAGGGGTGCGAATCGATGAAGGGCAGGTCCCGGCGCTTCAGCTCGTCCAGGACGGCGCGCATGACGTCGGGATCGTTGAGGGCGGCGCTCCCCAGGCGGCTCACGACCGCCTGGACCGGACCGATCGAGGAGAGGCAGCGGGCGATCCGGTCCTCGATCTCGATACGGGAGAGATCGAGAAGGATCGCGTCCTTTCCGGGATCCACGCGCGGGTAGCCCTTCGGTTCCATCGGAAGGTGGAGGAGGACCTCGTGGTTCTGCAGGCGGACCTCCTTCGCCATGCGCGTGGCTTCGGGTTTATCGGGACGGAGGGCGACCGAGAAGAGAACGGGGCTCCGGAGGAACGAGCGGTAGAGCTTGAGGGAGCTCCGGTCCAGATCGGTGACCACGAACGCGATCTGCGCCCCGGGATCGGCCATCGCCTCGTTGGGCTCGACCGTGATCGCGTGCGTGACGCGGCTCCCGTAGCCCAGCCTCAAGTCGAGGAGCGTGCCCGTCACGGGTCCGGGGCGCTCCACGCCGCGCATCACGTTTCCGCCGAGGAGCAGGATCGCCTGCGTCAGGGCGTCGTTGATGCGGTAGAGCGAGGCGCGCTTGGGCACCTGGATGTGCCACTGGATGGGCGCCGGCGCCGGGGTGGAGGAAGCGTTCATGGCCGTAGTGCTCGGGGAGGCGGCCCGCCGCGGCGCGGGTCCGTAGGCGGCGCCCGACGGGTCCACATGCTCCTCGATCCGGCTCTTGTCGATCCCGATCTCCTCGAGCGCGTCCCGGAGCGTGCGGCTCGTGAGCCTGAGAAGCGCCGCGCGGTCGCCGGCGCGCACGGTCCTGAGATAGGCCGACTCGAGGCTGACCCGGAGGCGATCCCAGTCGGAATCCAGGGAGAAGTGCTTCGCCGGAGGAACGGGCGTCGCCTGCTGCGGTCGGGGCGGAGGGGTCGGGCGTGTGGTGAGGGGCGTGCGGCTCTTCGCGATGAGCACGGCAACGCCGGTGAGCACCACGGCGATCCCGATCAGGAGCCCGCGCGAGGACGCGCGCCGGCTTTTGCGCTGGGAGACGCGCTTCTTACGAGCCAAGGGCGATCAGCCGATTTGGAGGGTGGAGTTTGCGAGAAGCGCCGCGCGGATTCTAGGCGCGGTTGTTACGGAGTGTCAAGGAGGGTGAGACCGCGATTGCCAATGAGCTTGGCTCAGCTTCGATCGCGGACCTCCTGTAATCTGATGATCTTCCAAGTCGTGTCCGTGGGCGAGGTCGCGGACGGAATGAACTTCATCGTGCTTGGCAAGGCTCGCTACGTGAGCGACTTCGAGCGCCCGTGTGAAGGACAGGTTGGTTTGGTCGACCTGGTCTATCGAAGTTCCAATATATAGCGAGTCATAGAGGACCTTCACCTCGTTCGAATCCTTCGCCGTGTAAGCCATCGCAAGGGCGTCCAGCACCGAGTACGGGTTATCGAGATGCGGATAAATCGGCGGCGGCGGACCGCCCGGCGGTTTCTTATGTGGACTGAAGATGCACCCCGAGAAGGCGCACAGAATTGCGACGAGCAAGAACGCAATAAACCGTCTCAGAATCATCGGTTACCGAGATCGGGGAGGGTGTTCTGCTTTGGGGCGGGCAGGATCGGATGTTCCTCGCAAGTTATTTGCCGACGATTATAATACCCGAGAGCCGCTCTGATTACAACCCTGCGGGAGTCATGGAGTTCCCCGCAGCGTGTCTCGTCGCCTAGAAACCCACGCGGTAGCGTGCTCGCAGATACCCCCAGGTTTTCGCGCCGGATGCGTCGCGCTTGTCCGCCCAGTTCGTGATGTGCCACTGGGCGTCGGCCCCCTGGAAGAAGGTCACGTCCGCCAATCCTTGGAACAAGGTGTCCGAGACCTGCGAGGCGTGGATGATCAGATGATAGGCGTAAAAGCGAATCTGGGTCCGCTGATCGCTCGAGATCACTCGCGCGGCGTATTCGCTGTCGAATGACGCTGCGCGGAAGGTGGCGTTCGAGGCCAGGTTGCTCGCGTCCCGTGTCTCGATATCGCGATTCCAGTTGGAATATACGGTATCGGGCAGAGCCTGGATGGAGTCCGAGGCGTCCGGATGGAACGCGAAGGTCGCGTCGAGCATTTGCGTATAGCAGGTCACCCCCGCGACCGAGGCATAGTGCGCGATGACGTTGGACAAGACCGCTTCCGGCGAGTTCGGAGTGAGGCAGATCACTCCCGATCCGCCGCCGGGGCGAGGAGCGCGAGGGGAGAAGAGACAGCCGGAGAGAACCCCGGCAAGGGTGACCAACGTCAGGGCCGCGAACCACGTTTTCCTGTTCCCACCCATCAGAAGTCCTTCGTCAGCGTCACGCCCGCGATCCAGTCGTCCTGGTCTCTCAACGGATCGCCGGGGTTGATCCGTTCGGTATAAGCGCCGACGTGCTGGACGGATCCGTTCAGGTTGGCATTACCGAGCATGCTCCGGTTGATCGTGGCTCCTATGGCGAGCGTCCACCGATTGTCCACGGTCTCTGATCTCGTGGCGGGGAATCGTATCCGGGTATTCCCCAGGCTCTGCGTCGCGAACATCTGAATCCCAGCGGCGGGCGTTAGATTTACCGTAGCGGATACGGACTGCTGATAGGTCTCGCTGCCCACGCTGTACCCGCGATCCGCGCCGGGGGATGATCGCGTGAAGGATCCGCTGTCACGGAACAGGAAATTGTGGATGAGCTGAAGGGTCGCGAAGCTGAAGATGGAATCCGAGACGGTGGTGTCGATCCGTCGGATCCGGCTCAGCACATTCCGCGATTCCGCCGCCTCCAGGTCGTAGATCTGATAGACAGCATTCAACAAGTAGTTCTGGCCAACCCTCAATGTGGGACCAAGCGCGAGCCTCAGCGTGGCGTCGAGCTGATAGGTGGATTGGATGTTGTTGTTTCCCGATCTCGAGGCGTCGATCGCGACGATGTGTCCTTCGCTGCGTGAAAAGTGAACCGTCGTGCTGCAGGAAGAAGAGACGCGGTATCCGCCGCCGACATTGATGTAGGAGCGCACGTTGTCCTGATCGAGGACGGAGTCTTCATATAAATAGGAAGTCAGCGATACGGTTCCCACCGCGTCGATCGTGAGCCTCTGGGTCAGCCGATGTGCGCCATTTGCCTGGAGGAATCGTGTCCGATTCAGACCGTTCCCCGTGAGCTGCCGTGAGTTCCGATGATCGTCGAGCTCGAATTCCAGGGCTGCGCGCGAATAAGGAGACGGAAGATACGTAAGATTCGTGTGGAGCGATTTTCCCGCTACGAGACTGGAGCGGTTGGTTCGGAGAGCATATTGGCTCAGGGTGCGGTCGAGCGTGCCGTCCAGGGAGAACACCGTACCGCGAAACACGGGACGCTCGGCATGGAGCGCCGCGCGCCTTTGGTCGGTCGAAAGGTGCTCCTGATTGCGAAGCAGCTGCTCGAAGAATTGTTGATTGCTCCTGCCCTGGCTCAGGGTCAGCGTGCCCGCACCAACGATCAACCCCGTGTATGTGAGCTTGGTTCGGTAGAGCTCGTTGTCGTTCGGACTTTCGAACAGGGTCGGTGTAACGTGCTCCCCTGGCGAATTGTCGGAAGCGTGCCCGAAGTCACGCAGGTAACTCTTGGTTTTCGGCATCACCCGTGTCCCCGTGGCGTCCGTGAGCATACTGAACCAGGATTTCGGCTTCCATTCAGCCTGTGCGCTCAATCCGTCCTGGCGACCCGACATGAATGTGGAATCCCGCTGGTTACTCACAAAGAGCGTGTCTGTTCGGACCGTGTCTCCGGCAGCGTTCACCACGGGGTACGTGCGAGCCGACACATACCCCAAGGGCCGTACGGTGATCGTGTGGTCCTGCTGGAACTCGCTCGACAGTAAGGTTCGCAGAGTGACGCACCGAATGGGAGCGATGTTGGACGTGCCCAGTCCGCGGCCGCCGATCATGTCGACCGCTGCGTAGTCTCCTGACGTCGAGAGCACGATGCGCGGACGCACCAAGCTATAGGACAGAGTCTGGGTCCATGTTCCCGTCGAGACGTCCCGTTCATAGCTGGTCACGTACGAAACGGGCGTCCGGCTTGCGTTCGAGAACAGAGTGTCAGGCGTGCCGAACGTGTCGCCGGTAACCTGGGCGTGCGCCGTGGCTCCGAGCGTCGTGACGAGCGCTGTGGCCAAGAAACCGCCCAGAAAAATCCGTGCCGTCATCTCCCGCCGCCGGGGCGGCCCCTCCGGATCCACGCGCGGGCCAGGGACACGAACTCCGGGACCGAAAGCGTCTCCCCCCGCCGCACCGGATCGAGCCTCGCGTCGGCCAGCAGCGCGCGCGCCTCTTCCCCCGGCAGGTCCAGCCCCTTCGCCAGGGAATTGGCGAGCGTCTTCCGGCGCGAGCCCATCGAGGCGCGCGCCATCCTCGACGCGGCGTCGCGCTCCTCCCCGGTCGTGCCGGGATAATCGCGGGGCGTCATCTCGAGCACCGTGGAATCCACTTCGGGGCGGGGGTGGAACGCGCCGGGCGAGACTCGGAAGCAGTTTTGGACTCCGGCGTTGAGGGCGAGGAACACGCTGATGGAACCGTACTCCTTGGAACCCGGCTTGGCTGTAAGACGCTCCGCGAATTCGCGTTGAACCATGAGGAACGCCCTTCCGACGCGCTCCTTTTGCCCGAAGATCCACTCGAGCGCCGGCGTCGTGATCGAGTAAGGTAAGTTCCCGACCACAGTTAGCCGCTCTCCGCCCGGGAATAGCTCCTCGATCCGGTGGTCCAGGACGTCTCCCCGGACCAGCCGCGCTCTGGGAAAGGGGCGAAGCTCGCCTTCCATGTATTCCGCGAGACGGAGGTCCAACTCTACCGCGACGAAGGGCCTTCCCGAAGCGGCCAATTCGAGGGAGAGGGCGCCCAGACCCGGCCCGATCTCGAGGACCGGCTCGAGAGGATCGGGGATCAGGCCGGCGATCCGCCGGGCGACCCTGGGGTCGGACAGAAAGTTCTGCCCCAGGCGCTTGCTGGGATGGACGCCGAGTGCGCGGAGCGTGCCGGCCACCCCCGACGCGCCGCCAGGCGCACGGGCCGCACCGCGCCCGCCGGGCCGCCGCCTAGAGCCGGAAGAGCGCTCGCGAGGCGGCGTCGGTCCGTTCCTCGAGCGCGGCGGGGGTGACCCCGAGCGCTCCGGCGAGCTGATCGCGCACCAGCGCGAGATACGCCGGCTCGTTCCGTTTTCCCCGGTGAGGCATCGGCGCGAGATAGGGAGCGTCGGTTTCCAAGACGACGTCCTCGAGACGAAGCTCCCGGACGATGCCTGGCAGAACGCTCTTCTTGAAGGTGGAGGAGCCGCCGACCCCGATCTTGAACCCCATCGCGACCACCCGCCGCGCGAGCGCCAGGTCGCCCGCGAAGCAATGAAAACTCCCTCCCGCCGGGGGCGGACCCTCCTCCTCGAGGACTTGCGCGACGCGCTCCGCCGCGTTCCGGTGATGGAGCACGAGCGGCTTTCCGGTCTCCCGCGAGATCGCGATGTGGCGCCGCAGAAATCGCTCCTGCACCGCCGCCGGCGCGTTGTCGGGCCAGTGGAAATCCAGGCCGGTCTCCCCGATCGCCACCACCTCGGACTCTCGCGCCAGGGCCGCGATCTCCTCCATCTCGGCTTCGCGATCCTCGCGCACGTCGCAGGGATGCATCCCCACCGCGGCGCGCACATTCGCGTGCCTTCGCGAGAGCTGGATGGCCTGCCGGCTGGATGCGGCGTCGGTGCCTGCCTCGACCACCCACTTCACGCCGGCCGCGGCGGCCCGGGCGAGCACTTCCTCGCGGTCCGAATCGAACTCCGGCCGGCCCAGATGGGCGTGGCTGTCGATCATCGCTCGATTCGAGGGAAGAGCGGCTTGCTCTGGCCGATGGGCTCCGGGGACGCAGGCGAAGGAAGGAGGGCGCCCGCGGCGGGCAGCCTCGCCTTCTCGATGGCGGGAGTGAGACGCAGCGTCTCCCAGACCTCGCGCGCCTTCATGGGCATGACGGGGTAGAGGAGAAGTGCTAAGTGCTGGAGCGCGACCGCCAGCGTTGCGAGCAACGCATCCAGCTCCCCGGCGCGCGCGGGATCCTTGGCCAGATTCCAGGGCGCCTTCTCTTCCACGAGACGGTTCGCGCGGCGGACGATGGTCCAGGCCGCCTCGATCCCCTTGTCGATCTCGTAGCTCTCCATGGCGGCCGCATAATCGCGGAGCGCGCCCTGGATCACGCCATCCATGCCCGCGATGGGCGCGGCCTTGGCCACCCGCCCCTCTCGATACCGGTGGATCATGGAAACCGTGCGCGTGAAGAGGTTTCCCCAGTCGTTCGCGAGGTCCGCGTTGTAGCGATCGATGAAGAGCTCCCACGTGAAATCGCCGTCGCGCGAGAGCGGCACCTCCCGGAGCAGGAAAAACCGGATGGCGTCGGCGCCCCAGCGATCCGCGATCTCGAGGGGATTCACGATGTTCCCCAGTGATTTCGAGAGCTTCTGTCCCTCGAACTGCACCCAGCCGTGGCCCAGGATCTTGCGCGGCAAGGGCAGCTTGGCGCTCATCAGCATCGCCGGCCAGATCACGCAATGGAACCGCGTGATGTCCTTCCCGATGACGTGGAGATCGGCGGGCCAGTACTTCTTGTAGTCGCCGTTCGGTTCCGGATACCCGACGCCGGTGATGTAGTTGATGAGCGCGTCGAACCAGACGTAGACCGTCTGCTTGGGATCGTTGGGCAGAGGGATACCCCAGGAGATGGAAGACCGGGAGACCGAGATGTCCTCGAGTCCGCTTTCGATCACGTTCACGATCTCGTTCCGTCGCGTCTCGGGAATGATGAACCCGGGATCCTTGCGGATGTGCTCGAGCAGCCGGGGTCCGTAGGCCGACAGCCGGAAGAAATAGTTCTCCTCGCTGACCCACTGCGGCACCGTCTCGTGCACCGGGCACTTTCCGTCGACCAGGTCCTTCTCGGGATAGAATCGCTCGCACCCCACGCAGTAGTGGCCTTCGTACCTGCCCTTGTACACGTCCCCCGCGTCGACGATGGCCCGGAAGAGCGCCTGCACCCCGCGCACGTGGCGCGGCTCCGTGGTCCGGATGAAATCGTCGTAGGAGATGTCGAGCCGCTTCCACACGGTCTGGAATGCCACCGCCATCTCGTCGCAGTACGCCTGGGGATCCATGCCCCTCTCGCGGGCCGCCTTCTCGACGTTGATCGAATGCTCGTCGTTGCCCATGAGGAAGTGCGTGTCGAATCCGGCCATGCGCTTGTAGCGGGCGATGGTGTCCGCCGCGATTTTCTCGTAGGCGGTGCCCAGGTGGGGAAGGCTGTTGACGTAATCGATCGCGGTGGTGATGTAGAACTTCGCCATCAGTTTTCCGAGATGGGAAACTGCAGCTTCTGTCCCTTGACGCTCTCGCCGTCGCCGGGCTTCTCCCCTCGGGCGCCGCAGCGCGTCTTGTCGCATCCACGCCTCCGGTCCCGTGAGGGGCCGACCACCTTGGTGCCGGCGGGAAGCTCGGAGAGCGGGAGCGGCGTCTCGTTCCCGGACTCGTCGGAGAGCACGATCGTGCGCCGGAAGATGTCCACGTGCGAGACCTCCTGCTCCACCCCCGCGAGCACCAGCTTGCTTCCGATCCTCGGGAACTCGCGCGAGGATTCCTTGTAGAAATCCAGCTCGTAGCGAAGGCAGCACTTCAGGCGTCCGCACGCCCCGGAGATCTTGGACGGACTGGGAGAGAGCCCCTGGTCCTTGGCCATCTTGAGCGTGATCGGCTCGAACTGGCGGAGCCACGTCGCGCAGCAGAGCTCCCGGCCGCACGTGCCCACGCCTCCGATCCGGCCGGCCTCGTCCCGCACGCCGATCTGGCGCAGCTCGATCCGCGTGCGGAAGATGGACGCCAGGTCCTTGACCAGATCGCGGAAATCCACGCGCTTCTCCGCGGTGAAGAAGAAGGTGATGCGGTTTCCGTCGAACTGGAACTCCACGTCCACGAGCTTCATGTCCACGTCCCGGTGAACGATCCGCTCTTTCGCCGTGTCGTAGGCGCGCGTCTCCTTGGATCGGTTCCGCTCGAAGACTTCGAGGTCCTCGGGCTGCGCCGGCCGGAGAAGCTCGCGAAGCTTGGCGGGCGCGTCCTCGCGCTTCACCCACTCGCTCGTGTGGTGGACCTTGCCCAGGTCGATGCCGCGATCGGCTTGCACGATGACCCAGTCTCCGTCCCGCACCGGGATCTCGCGCGGGTTGGTGAAGTACTCGCGACGGCGTCCCTTGAAAACGACTTCGATCAGATCGCTCATGGAATCACGCCCGGCTGCCCGGGCCCTCGGGTTTCGATCAGCCGACGCCCATGCGGTACTGTGCCGAAGCCACCGCATAGGGAATCGTGACGTTGGTTTGAACCGCTTCCGCGATCTCCTCGAGGTCGCGCACGCGGCGGGTCAGGGAATCCACCGTGAGCGCGCGCGCGTCCACGGAGATTCGCCGTCTCAGATCCTCGTTCACCAGCTCCGTCTTTTCCCCCATCAGGACGAACCGGAGCACGTCCCTGTAATAGTGGAGGGCCAGCGAGACCGCCGCCAGGAACCGGGAGCGGTCCCGATCCAGCCGCCCCTTCCGGAGCGGACCCAGCACCGCCGCCTCCTTGGGATCCACGAGGAGATCGAGCGCCGCGGTGCGCAGCCTCGAGAACTCCGCGGGGTCGAGGGGGCCCTTTCCGGGCACGTCCATCGGCGTCTCGAAATGCTGGAGCGCCTTGCCCAGGCTTCCGTCCGCCGTCGCCGCGGCGAGCCGCGCCACCGGCTCGGCCACGCCCCGCGCCGCGAGCACGGAAGCGATCCATTCCGTGGACAGCGGGCGAAACCGCAGGTGGAGGCAGCGCGACTGGATCGTGGGCAAGAGGCCGCTCACCTGCCGCGTCCCGAGAACGAGCACGCGATTGGGCTGCGGCTCCTCGAGAATTTTCAGGAACGCGTGGGCCGCCGGAGGAGTCATCGCCTCGGCGCGCTTCACGATCAGGACCTTGGCGCCCCCCTCCCGGCACGCCGTCATGGAGAGGAATTGCTTGGCGCGCGCCAGATCCTCCACCGAATGGGCCACGGGCTTGGCGAAGATGGGAAGGAAATAGGGGTCCGAGACGAGGCGGGCCCGGATGAGCGCGCGCGCCTCCGCCCGCGCCTCTTCCGCCTGGCGCTCGGTCCTTCCTTCCGAGGAAAAGCTCGGCAGGGGGACGAGAAGCTCCAGGTCGGGATGCCTGAGCTCGAGCACCATGCGGCAGGATTCGCAGGTATCGCAGGGAGAACCATCGGGGCGCCGCGCATCGCAGAGGAGCGCGCGGGCGAACTCCAGGGCCGCTCTCGTCTTTCCGACGCCGGAGGGGCCGTGGAAGAGGTAGGCGTGTCCGGTGTGGCCTGTATGTAGCGCGGCGCGGAGAAGCGTTAGGGCTTCGTCCTGGCCTCGGAGCGTTTCAGCCATATGTGCATTCTCAACGGAACCAGTCGAGGGGATTCAGAGCCGTCTTCCCCTGCCGGATCTCGAAATGAAGGGCCGTTCCTATGGTGGAGCCGGTGTCGCCGACCTTTCCGATGATCTCCCCGGCGGCGACCTCTTTTCCGACCGAGACGAGAATCTCGGAGGCGTGGGCGTAGAGCGTATAGAAGCCCCCACCATGGTTTAATATAGCACACTTGCCGTAGCCGTCGAGCCAGGTCACCAGGTCCACCCGCGCCTTGGAAACCGCCGCGATCGGGGTGCCGAACTTGGCCGCGATGTCGATGCCGCTGTTGTAGGTAGCGGTCCCGAACCGGGGATTCTTCTGGTAGCCGAAGCTTCCCAAGAGCCGCCCCGTCACCGGCCAGGGCAGGCGGCCGCGGTTCTTGGAGAAGTCGCCGTAGAGCGGGATCACGCCCCCCGGGCCCCCGCGCTCCTGGGCGAGCCGCTTTTTCTCCAGCTCGCCGATCAGGGCCTGGATGCGCTTGCTCGCCCGCTCCAGCTCCGCCGCGGCCTGCTCGTTCGACTTCCTCTCGGAGCGGATCTCGGTGAGGAGCTGCCGGCGCTCCGCCGCGAGCTGCTTCTGGGAGCGCCGCTGGCGCTCGGTCTCGCGCTTCAGCCGGTCCAGCTCCCGCTGCCTCTCCTCCAACCGGGCCTTCGTGTCCTGGACTTCGGTCCGGTGCGCCTGCGTGAGCATCATCTGATTCCGGTCCTCGCGCGCCACCTTGGCGAGGAAGTAAGTGCGGTTCACGAGATCGGGGAAGGTCCGCGCGGAGAGCAGGTATTCGAGGTCGCGGCTCCTCCCGCGCTTGTAGATCTCCCGGAGGCGCCACGAGAGCCGCCGCCGGTCCCCGTCGAGCTGCACCGCGGTGCGGGCCAGCTCGGTCGTCGCGGTGCCGAGGTCCGAGGAGACGATCCTCCGGCGCCGCTCCAACGCTCCCAGGTACCGGATGGTGAGCGAGAGCTGGACCTCCTTTTCCTTCAGCTCCCCGAGGAGGTTTCGCTCGCGCCCTCGAAGCTGCTGCGACTTGGCGCGCCGCTCCTCGAGCTCCTTTCCGAGCGACTCCAGCTCCTTCTTCTGGTTCTCGATCTCCGCCTGGGTCTCGTCCACCGGCGGCTTGGGCTTCGTGGAGTCCGCGGACGCCCGGGCAGGCGCTGGGGTTTGCGCCGCGGCCGGAGGGACGCCCTGCGCGGACGCGTCCCGGGCGCTCACCGCGGCGAGGAGCGAGAAGACCACGAACACGAGCGGGAGCGCGGTGCGCTCCGCGCGCCCCGTCAGAGCAGCCATTTCCTTGGAAGCGTGGCGACCGCGATCCAGCTCCCGAGAAGCCCCAGGAGCCCCCCCATCGCCGCAAACCCCAGGAGAACCTCGGTCGAGGGCATCGGGAGATGGAAGAGCCCTTCGGCCAGCGAGTCGTGGATGGCTCGGGCGAGCAGGATCGTGAGGAGCGAGGAGAGCGTGGCGAGCACAAATCCCTCTGCCAGGTAGGGCGCTTCGGTGAAGAGGAATCCTCCGCCGAGGGACCGGATCACGTGGAGGGAATCCAGGCGGGCCTGGATCGCGAGGCGAGTCGTCGCGCCCACCACGAAGAGGACGCCGATCAGGATGATGAGCCCCAGCACGGCGCCGATCTGGTGGAGGGTCCGGGTCACCTGCTCCGCACGAAGGACCCACTCCCCCGCGTAGCGCACGTCCTCGACGTGCGGGAGCGTTTCCGCCTGACGCGCGATCGAGCGCACCCCTTCCGCCGTCCGATAATCCGGCTTCGGCCGGACCACGAACGAGGACGGAAGCGGGTTGCCGCTGACGGCCTGGAGCAAGGCCTCGTCCCCGACGTCGGCGCGGAATTGCTCCCATGCCTCGTCTTTGCTCACGAAGCGAACGCTGTCCGCGCCCGGCATGACGCGAAGGCGCGCCGCGATCAGGTCAACATCCTGGCGTGAGAGCCCTTCGTTCAGGAAAACCGAAATCTCCTCACGCGACTCGAGCTGCTTGGTGTAGTTGTCGACGCCCGTGAGCACCATCATGAAGAGAAGGAGGATGAGCAGAATCGAGGACATCGAAAGAATACTGGCGAGGCAAAGAGTACGATGGCGGCTCAGCGTGCGCCAAAGCTCGGTCGCTATATAGTGGAGGGGACCCATCAGATGCCCCCGGCCGCATCAGGACGCGGGGTGCCGTCCGGCCGTGAAGCGCCGGAGGGCTCGGGCCCCGGGGCGTCGGAATGCACGACCCCTTGCTCGAGGCGGATCACGCGCCCGGGATGACGCTGGGTCCAGTCCTCCACGTGGGTCGCGACCAGCACCAGGGTCTCGCGATCCCGGTACTGGCGCATGAGCGAGAAGATCTGGGCCGCGGCCGGCGGGTCCAGGTTCCCCGTCGGCTCATCAGCGATGAGGATCCGGGGGTGCCGGACCAGCGCGCGCGCGAGCGCGACACGCTGTTTCTCCCCCGCGGAGAGCTCACCCGGGAACAGCCCCTCCATGCTCCGGAGCCCCATCTCGTCCAGGAGCGGTGTCACGCGCTGCCGGATCTCCTCGCGTTCCCAAACCCCGGCGATCCGGCAGGCGATGGCGATGTTCTCGTACACGTTTCGGTCGGCGAGGAGTCGAAACTCCTGGCCCAGCATCCCGATCGCGCGGCGCATGCCGGGCTCCGCTTCCACGCGCCCGCGCGTCGGCCGCTCGGCCAGAGACACGAGACGAAGGAGGGTCGATTTCCCCGCGCCGCTCGGCCCCGTGATGAAGACCCACTCGCTCGGCTCGAACGCGAGCGATACGTCGCTCAAGGCGAGCCGATTCCGATAGTACTTGGTAACGTGGTCGAGCCGGATCAGGGCCATGACCACTCCAGGCGCCGCCCACCGGTGCGCGTGGTCAGGTCGATCGCGACACGCGCGGCCTTGACGAGCCCTGACGGATCCGGCGAGCGGGACCCGCGTTTCCATGCGCGGTCGAACGCGGTGCCGTGATCGACCGAGCTCCGAATGAACGGAAGACCGAGGGTCACGTTCGCGGAACCGCCGATTCCATCCATCTTCGCGGCGATCAGGCCCTGGTCGTGGTACATCGCCACGATGACCCCGAAGCCGTCCGCCATCGCGCGGTGGCCGAAAAAGGTATCGGCTGGGAATGGGCCCTCGGCGCGGATGCCGTTCGCTCGCGCGCGCTCCATGGCCGGACCGATCACGCGTTCCTCCTCGTCCCCAAAAAGGCCACCCTCCCCGGCGTGCGGATTGAGCGCCAGGACCGCGACGGTTTTCTTCGACCCCCACCGGAAATTCCGCAGCGCGGCGGCCGCATACTCGATCGTGCTCGAGAGCGATTCCGTCCTGAGCTCATCCGGAACGCTCCTGAGCGCCACGTGAACCGTGGCGAGGACGATTCGGAATCGTCCGCCGGCGAACAGCATGCGCGTACCGGACGCCCCGCTCAAAGAACCAAGGAACTCCGTGTGGCCCGGGAAGGGATATCCGGCCAGATGGAGCGCCTTCTTGGAGATCGGGGCGGTCACGATGCCGCTCGCGCGGCGGTCCAGCGCGAGCCCGGCCGCGACCTCGATCGCGCGCGCGGCCGTGCGTCCCGTTACCTCCGACGGGACACCCGGGTCGAAGCTCCCCCACACGCCCGCTGTCGACATGACGAGCGGGATCCCGGAGGCGACATCCGCCTTGGGATCGAATTGATCCGGGGCGATCGGCCGAAATCGTAGCGGGACGCGCGCGTGGCGCGCGGCCCGATCGATCACCTCGGGATCGCCGACCGCCACGAGACGCGCCTCACGGCGAAGCGTCTGGAGCGCGAGGGTGCGAACGAGGATCTCCGGGCCGATCCCGGCAGGGTCGCCCATGGTGAAGAGGAGCGTGTGCCGGCGCGCCGCCATGTACGTGCGGCCTCCTCCAGTTCAGTCCTTGACCTCGATGTTGACGTTCTTACGGATCCGGTCCAACCAGCGGTCGTACGCATCCTTGAGCTTCTGGTCCAGGACGATCCGTTTCAGATCCTCTTTGATTTCTTCGAGCCGATACTCTCTCTCGGGGACGCGTCCCAGGAGCTTGAAGACATAGTAGCCGGCTTCCCCCTTGAGGGGGACGCTCACTTCTCCCTCGCGGAGCCCGGTCAAAGCCTCCCGGAATGATGGGGGGAGGTTGGGCACCGCCACATCTCCCAGGTAGCCGCCGGAGTCCTTGGTCGAGGTGTCCATGGAGAAGCGCCTGGCCATGGCGGCGAAATCGGCGCCCTTGAGAAGGGAATCGCGCACCGTGAGCGCCCGCTTGCGCGCGCGTTCCTCGTCCGCCGGCTTGATCGCGGCCTGAAGCAACACGTGCCTCGCGTGGACCCGTTCCCCGCTCGTGTCGGACTTGGCGAAGTGCTCCAACACCTGGATGATGTGCCATCCGTATCGGCTGCGGACAGGCTGGCTCACGGTCATCGGCTTGAGCGCAAAGGCTACGTCCTCGAACTCCCCCACCATTTCTCCATGCCCGAACGTGCCCAGGTCGCCCCCCCTCACACCGGAAGGATCGTCCGAGAATTTCTTCGCGATTTCCTCGAACGGGCGGCCCTTGCCCACGATGAGGTTCCGGAGGCTGTCCGCGCGCACGCGGAGCCGTTTCACCTGAATCGAG
>VBOR01000072.1 GCA_005893165.1 Candidatus Eiseniibacteriota bacterium
AGGCGATCCGACTCCTCGAGGCGATCCACGAGCGGTTCGAGCTGGCGCGCGCCTATCGCGAGCAGGCGAGACGGGTGAAGGGGGATTCCGATCCCGAGCGGCTTCGCGAGGCCCAGGACTACGCGTTCAAGGCGATGTCCCTCTTCGAGCAGCTCGGATTGGAGGACGCCGGCAGCGACTGCGAAGGAATCCTGCGCGAGCTGAACGCGCCCACGTGGCTCGTCGCGCCGCGCACCGAACGTCCCGCGCACCATCCTTCCTCTCAGGCGCAGGACATCGCGCGCGCACACGGCTTCCTCACGCAGCACGCGCGCACGCTGGACGTCGTGCGCAAGGCCTCCGAGCTTCTGTCCACCCCGGCGCGAGTATTGCTTCAAGGGGAGACCGGGGTCGGGAAGAACCTCCTCGCGTACATGTTCCGGACGTTCGAGATCGAGCGCGGGCGTCCGTTCGTGGAAGTGAACTGCACCAGCCTTCCCGGCGATCTCGTCGAGAGCGAGCTCTTCGGATACGTGCGCGGCGCCTTCACAGGGGCCGCCATCACGAAACGCGGGATCTTCGAGGACGCGGACGGCGGCACGATCTTCCTGAACGAGATCGGCGAGCTTTCCGAGCGCACGCAGGTGAAGCTGCTCCAAGTGCTGGACGACGGCACCTACCGGCGCTTGGGCGAGGTCCGCTCGCGCCAGCTCAACGTGCGCATCGTCTCGGCCACGAACAAGGACCTCGACGCGGCGGTGAAGGCGGGCTGGTTCCGGGCGGATCTCTTCTACCGCCTGGGGCAGGTCGTCCTCTCGCTCCCTCCGCTCCGGGAGCGGAGAGAGGACATTCCGCTCCTGATCCGGAACTATCTGGACGAGCTTTGCGCGCGCGAGGGACGCCAGGTCCTCTTCTCCGAGGATGCTCTGGAGTACCTGGTCTCCCTGCCCTGGCTGGGGAACGTCCGCGAGCTCAAGCACAAGATCGAATCGATCTTCCTCTGTGCGGGGCGCCAGGATCTTCTGGACCGCGCGTCGCTCATGCCGATTCTCTACCCCGGAGCGGGAGCGCCCTCGGACGCCTATCCCACGCGCGGCTTGCGGGGGAAGGTGGATATGGTGAAGCGCGAAGAAGTGCTCGCGGCCCTCTCGCGCAACGGTGGAAACCGGAGCCGCGCCGCCCTGGAGCTGGGGATCACCCGCAGGCACCTCATCCGGCTCCTGAAGCAGATCTACTAGAACCGAAGAAACGCCCTCCGGGGGAGCGGTGTCTCCCTCGAAAATGGTGAAGATAAATTTTCCACGGGAGACACCGCTCCCCCGATGTGGAATCCCCCTTTGAGTCGCGCGTTTCTTTCCACGCCCCATGTTCGGTCTTTTTACTCGAGCGATTTAATAGGCGTGACATCCGCGTCTCGCGGACTTTTTGCGGTGGGACATGGCGCGAGTCCTCATACGTAGAACCACTTACCCGGTTCCATGCCTGTCAAAGTGTGACATCCAGGTCACCTCGAGCAGCTCCCGGCAATTCCCACGGCTTGCGAGCGCGCGACGCGTGGTCACCCACCTGATTGCGCACCAGCTACATACGCGCGCCAATGGAATCGCGCGGCCGGATCGAGCCGCCGGGCACATGACATGCTTTGTGAAGTCGCTGGCACCACGGGTTGGGCGGGCTTTTTGAGGCGCTTGACGCGGTGAGATGACGTGGGGCCGCGGACGATGGGGAGCTCTCAGGAGAAGCCAAGGCCAGGGCGAACCATCCTACTTCAGGTCCCAGTGGACATAAAGGCTCCTAGACTGACTCTCACTGGGTGCCCTCATTGGTCCGCGACCCACTTAATCGTTACCCAGCACCTAGTCGTACCAAGCACACACTCGGCAGTTCCGGTTCAGGGTCCCCCCTGACGAGCCTCACATTCAGAGACAGTCGATCGCGCTACGCCGCCGGATGCGTCCCGGGTTTCAGGGGTCGCACGATCAGCTCCCGCTCCCGAGTGCAGATGGCTTGACCCGGCTTCCCGCGGCGAGGTTTGGATACGAACTTTCGTTCTGTGTAGATCACCGGAACCCGCGTCTGCTTTCGCGCCTTGCTGAAAAACGCGGCGATCTGCGCCGCCTCCACGAGCGTCGTCTGCTTCGGGATGGAGTTTCGAGTGGGGCGGCGGAGGATCACGTGGGAACCCGGTGCCCCCACGACATGGAACCAGTAGTCGTGGGGGTTGGATAGCCGATGGGTGATGAGGTCGTTGTCGGTGTTGCTGCGGCCGACCCAGACTTCCCATCCATCTTTCGTAACGTACGTCCTTGGCCGGAGCGACTTGTGCGCCCCTGGAGTTCCGCGCCCGGGACGTCCCGCACGGGGCGCGGCGACGGCCTTTCGACCCAGATGGGTCGCTCGAACGTCGCCCCGTGCACCTGATTCGATCTTGGCGTCGTTCAAGAAGCTCGCGATCCGAACAAGAGCTTCTCTGGGACTGAGGGTGGGCGCCTCACGGCGCAACTCGGTGAGCGCGGAAAGGCTTTGCCGCGTTTCGGCAAGCCGCTCGTCCGCGAGGCGCTCCCCTCGTTCACCCTTCTTGGCTCTTTGGAAGAGCCGCGCTGCGTTCTCGTCGGGGGAGAGTGCCGGGTCGAGAGCGATCTCGATCGTCGCTCGATGCGAGTCCGCGAAAGGATCGGGGAGACCTACGCGGCTCGCCCCCCTTCGAATCTTCCCGAAGTTCGCGAGCAGGATTTCCCCCCGCCTCCTGTCGAGCTGCATGGCCTGCGCGCTCCGCTTGTCTTCCTCTGCGGCGGCCGCACGACGCTGCAGCGTGCGCTCGGCGGAGCCCAGGACGCGCTGGATCTCGGACCGGAACTCGGCCGCGAAGGCGGCCTCGATGCGTGCGCGCAACGCACCCCGGGCCGGTTCCAGCGTCGCGTCCTGGACAAGGGGCGGCCGGTAGCCGAGCGGAAGCTCCGGCGCCGTGAGCCCGTGCGGCGGCGCCGCGACGCGCTCCAGGGTTTCTCGCAGCTCCTCGCGGTGGAACGCCCACAGGACGGTCCCCGCCGGCTCCGTCATGAGGCTCAGGTTCACCCGCGGTCCCTCCGCCGTGATCGCGAGATGGACGCCGCGTTGCTCTTCCCCGCCGGTGTCGAAGCGCAGGTCCAGTCCGCCCGATTCCCTCGCGCGCGCCTCGACGACCTGGGCGCGCCGGAGCGCCGTCTCCATGGGTACGAACCGCGATCCGCGCGGGTCGGGTTCCGTGGGAAGGTCCGGAGCCAGCGCGAACCACGCCGTCTTGCGCTCCAGATGGACCCAGAGGAAGGCTCGAGGCGTTCCGGCGAAGGAGAGGGCGAAGGAGCGGCTCGAGAAGGGCACGATCCCGCGCACTTCCCGGCCGACGAGACTCGGGATTTCCGCGACCCCGGTCATGGCTTCCGCAGGCGCGTGAGATTGTTCTCCGCGTCCACGTATCCGGGCTGGATCTGGAGCGCGCGACGGTAGTGCGCGATCGCCTCCCCGATTTTTCCCGTCCGCTCCAGCGCGACCCCGAGGTTGTTCTCCGCCTGAGCGAACGTGGGCGTCAGGCGAATCGCCTCGCGGTACGCGGTCACCGCGGAGTCGGGGCGCCCCGTGCGCACCTGATAGTTCCCCAGCGCGTACCAGGCGGCATCGTACCCGGGCCGAAACCTGAGAAGCAGTCTCACGTGCGCGAGCGCGGAATCCCCCTGCCCCGCCTCGTCCTCGGCGGCGCTCAGGTTGAGGAGCGATTCCGTGAAGTCCGGCTTGAGCTGGAAGGCCCGCCGGTGATGCTCGATCGCGCGCGGGAGATCGCGCCGCTCGTAGTAGTAGCTTCCGAGCACGGCGTGGACGTAGGCGGAACGGGGAGAATCGCGGAGCATCGAGGCGTAGAGGGTCGCGTCGTCTTTCCACATCGGGATGCGCGGAAGGAGAAGCGCGAGATAGAGCGCCGCCGCGATCCCACCGGCGAAGAACCCCGAGGCTCCGGGAAGGAGCGGGATCGCGAGCGCGATGGAGGCGCTGGGGATGAAGAGGAACCGCTCCGCCAGGAGCGCCCCCGCGATGAGGCGCGCGTAGCAGAGGGGATAGAGGGTGCACGCGAAGAGCGCCACGGGCACGGCCCACCTCGACCGGCGCCGGAGGAGCATCACGAGGAGTACGACGGTCGCGATCAGGATGAGGAGACCTGAAGCGAAGACCAGGTCGGGACGGGTCAGCGTGGGCACCTCGTGGCGCGCCGAGAGCCCGACCGGAACCAGGAGGAGCGCCACGTAACGCGCGATCAAGGACACGCTGGTGAGAAGCTGCGGTCCCGTCCCCTCGACGGGGGACGCCGCGGGAAGCGCAGGCGCCCCGAGGACCGCGATGCGGCTCAGGAAATAGATCGCGACCGCCACGGCCAGAGGCACCGCCGCCCGCGCGAGCGACCCGGGCCCCGCGTTCCGGTCGCGCAGCCAGAGGATGAGAAGCGGCAAGGGTGCCGCGAAGAGGGCGACCTCCTTGGCATAGAGCGCGAGAAGGAGGAGTACCGAGGAAGGCAGGAGCGCGAGAAACCAATTCCTCGAGCGCGGGCCCCAGCGCGCCGCGGCCCAGAGCGAGGCGAAGAGGAAGGCTCCGGAAATCACGTCGGTCCGTCCGGCGATGAAATCCACGCTCTCCGGATGGGTCGGATGGAGCGCGAATACCACGGCGCCCAGCGCCGCGAGCCCCGGTGTTCCCGAGAGCTCCCACGCGAGGAGCCAGAGGAAAAGACACGCGGCCGCGAACGCGACGAGATTCGTCAGATGGAATCCCGCCGGCTGCGACCCGTAGATCGCCCGGTCCAGGGCGAGGCTCAGGAGCGTGACCGGGCGGAAGTACGTGTTGTGGAGGACCGGATCGCGCAGAAGCGAGTCGAAGGGGGTGCTCCAGAGCCGGACCAGGTCGGCCGGGCCGGAGAGATCGAGCACCGGACCGATCATGACCTTGTCGTCCCAGACGAAATCGTAATCGAGCGTCTTGAGGTGCGGGACGAGCGCGGCCAGGATCACGAGCAGCGCGAAGAGCGGCCAGAGCGGGGTCGTGCCCGGCCTCGAGGGCTTTCGATCGACCGCCTGCGCGCCACTCGGGACGGGGCGAGGTGCTTGCGAAGCCTTGTCTTGCGCGGCGCGGGCAGGAGGCATGCGGGAACGTTAGAGACAGCCCGCCGAGACGGTCAATCTCAATCTCCCCGAGTGGGTTGCGTCTTCGGAAGGCAACATTCCCCCAGGGCCGCGTTGACTCCGCGGCGGAGGCGCGATACCCTGCCGGTCTACCCTGCGAGGAGCGATCCAAACCCGACATATGATTCGAAGCATGACGGGCTACGGTCGGGGCGAGGCCATGATGAACGGCCTGCGCCTGACCGCCGAGGTCCGATCCGTAAATCACAGGTTCTGCGAGATTTCGGTGCGTCTGCCCAGAGCTCTTTCGAACTTCGAGGCGGAGGCGCGAAAGCTCGTCACGGAGAGGCTTTCCCGGGGGAAGATCTCGGTCGCGGTCACGTGGGGAGGCGAGGGGGAGCATCAGGCCGAGCCGACCGCAACGCTCCGGCTCGACTCCAAGGCCGCGGACCGGTATCTCGAGCTCCTGCGCGAGCTGAAAACCAAGTACGGCCTGACCGGAGAGGTCGATCTCAAGTCCTTCGCGGCGCTCCCGAACATCTTCATCTGGGAGGATCCCGCGTCGGATCCCGAGCACTACGGCTCCCTTCTTCGGGAGGTCGTCGTGAAGGCGACCGAGGACATCCTCCGCATGAAGGAGCTGGAGGGGGAGACGCTCCGGGGCGACCTCGAGACGCGGCTCGAATCCATCCGGCAACGCGTGGCGCGGATCCGGGAGCGGGCGCCCGACCGGGTGCGCGACGTGCGGGCCAGGCTCCGGGAGCGGGTGAACGTTCTCCTCGAGGACGGGGAGATCCCCGAGGAGCGGGTCGCACAGGAGATCGCGATCCTCTCGGACCGTCTCGATTGCACCGAGGAGTGCGTGCGGCTCGAAGCGCATTGCGGGCATTTTCTGAAACTGCTCGAGGACGAGAGCACGCCCGGACGAAAGCTCAACTTCCTTCTGCAAGAAATGAATCGGGAGATCAACACGATCGGATCGAAATCCTCCGACGTGCCGATCGTGGAACAGGTGGTGGAGGTGAAGGAGGAGCTTGAGCGGATCCGGGAGCAAGTCCAGAACATCGAATGAGGTCGATGCCTGGCTCGCCACCGGGCACCGGCCGTTCGTGGTGGTGATTTCGGGACCTTCGGGCGTCGGGAAGAGCTCGTTCGTCAAGCAGCTCCTGGCCGCTGGTTTGAATCTCGAGTATTCGGTGTCCGCCACGACCCGGGCGCGCCGGCCGCACGAGACGGAGGGCCGGGACTACTTCTTCCTGGGCCGGGACGAGTTCCGGCGGAGAATCGACGCCGGGGAATTCGTGGAGTGGGCGGAGGTCCACGGGGAGCATTACGGGACGCTGCGGAGCGAGATCGAGCGGCGTCTCGGGGCCGGGAAGAACGTGCTCCTGGACATCGACGTCCAGGGGGGCAGGGCGGTCCGGCGGGTCTACAAGGACGGGGTGTTCATCTTCGTGCTGCCTCCGTCCCTGGCGGACCTGGAAGAGCGCCTTCGTGGGCGCGCGACCGACTCGGACGACACGATCCGGCTCCGCCTGGACAACGCGCTTCGCGAGATCAAGCTCGTGAGCGAGTATGATTATGCGGTCGTGAACGACGAGCTGAGGTCGGCCCTGGACCGGGTCGCCTCGATCATCGTGGCCGAGACGTGCAGCACGTCGCGGCGGCCGCCTCTGGTTTCGACGTAACGCAGTACGTGGTGGCCTATCGACCAGGAGGTATCGTGCAGGACGAAAAAGGAGTGCTCCGTTCCAGCAATATCCCCAACAAGTACGAGCTCATCATCGTGGCCTCCAAGGAAGCGCGCCGGCTGAACGAGCTGAGCCGCCAGACGGGCCTCAACCTCGGAGGCAAGGTCACGAACATCGCTCTCGAGGAAGCGCTGAAGGGCAACGTGCTCTACCGGTACCGGAGCGAGACGGAAGATACCCGAGACGCTGCGACCCCAGAGAACGTAGAGGAGTAACGGTGCGGTGGCGGAAGGGCGGAGTGGACTCATAGAGGCGCGCATCCTCCTCGGGGTCACGGGGGGGATCGCCGCCTACAAGGCTCCGGAATTGGTCCGGCTCCTGTCGAAGGAAGGGGCCTTGGTCTCCGTCATCCTCACCCGCAACGCGCGCCGCTTCGTGACCCGCGACGCGCTCCGCGCGGTCACGCGCGGGCCGGTGCTCGGCAACCTGTTCGAGGCCGAAGCCCTGGGGGACGGCCCCTGGTTCCCCGACACGCCGCGCTCCTCGCTCGGCATGGCCCACATCGGCATGGCGCGCGAGGCGGATCTCTTCCTGGTCGCTCCCGCCACCGCCAACCTGCTCGCGAAGTACGCCCACGGGATCGCCGACGACCTTCTTTCCACGGCCCTCCTCGCCACGCGCTCGACGGTGCTCGTCGCTCCCGCGATGAACGTCGCGATGTGGGAGCACGTGGCGGTTCGCGAGAACGTCCGCATTCTGCGGGAGCGCGGCGTTCGCTTCGCGGATCCCGAGGAGGGGGAGCTGGCGGATGGCGAGTGGGGCATGGGGCGCATGGCCTCGCTCGACGCAATCCTTGCCGCGGTGCGAAAGGCGCTTTCGAGCGCCCGCACGGCGCCGGACGCACGGGCTGTCAAGGCGCCCTCCGGCTCCCCGCCGGGTCCCCTGAACCCCATGCACGATCGGCTTCCTCTTCTCGGCCGCACCCTCGTCGTCACCGCGGGCGGGACCGAGGAGCCCATCGATCCCGTGCGCGTCATCACGAACCGCTCCAGCGGCAAGATGGGGTTCGCGCTTGCCGAGGAAGCGCGCGCGATGGGGGCGACGGTGACGCTGATCGTCGCGCGCACGAGCGCACCCGCGCCCGAAGGTCCGAAGATCGAGGCGCTCACGGGGGACGCCATGGCCCGCGCGGTTCGCGCCGCCATGCCCCATGCCGACGCCTTGGTCATGGCGGCCGCGGTGAGTGATTTCGCGCCTGCCGCTCCGAGCGATTCGAAGCTGAAGCGCCGGGAGCGGGGCATGACCCTCGAGCTGAAATCCACGCCGGACATCCTGGCCGCCATCCGAAAGGAATTCCCGAAGAAGCTCCTCGTGGGGTTCGCGCTCGAGACGGAGGAGGAGGAGCGCGGCGGCATGGAGAAGCTCAAGAAGAAGGGGCTCGATCTGATCGCGATCAACAATCCGCTCAAGGCGGGTTCAGCGTTCGGCTCCGATCAGAACGAGGTGATCCTGCTCGACAGCCAGGGCGAGATCGAGCGCATCGGGCTCCGACCCAAGCGTGACGTGGCGCGCGCCATCCTGCTCCGCATGGCGCGTGCGCTCGAAGCCGCGGTCGCGCGGTGACCGATCCGCGCGAAGAGCTCGGGGCGATCGCCCGCGAGGCGCGGACGATGCTGGAGCGCGAGCGGGTGCGGGGTAGGGAGCGCGTCACGTTCGATGCCGATTCCGCGAAGGCCTCGGAGGTTCCGCCCCGACCTCCCGGAATCGCGCCGGCCGCCGCGCTCGTACTCCCCGGATTCGAGACGCTCGTGCCGCAGTCGCTCCCCACGTTCGGGCCGCCACCCTCCCAGCTTCTCGCGACCCGGGACGATCTTCCCGACGACCTGGGCACGCTCGCGCGCATGGTGTCCGAGTGCCGCAAATGCGGCCTCTGCGAGACGCGCACCAACACCGTCTTCGCCGACGGGAGCGCGCGCGCCAGGCTCGTCTTCATCGGCGAGGCCCCTGGCCGGGACGAGGACCTGAAAGGGCTCCCCTTCGTCGGTCGCGCCGGCCAGCTCCTCGACAAGATGATCACCGCCATCGATCTGAAGCGTGAGGAGGTCTACATCTGCAACGTGCTCAAGTGCCGCCCGCCCGAGAACCGAACTCCGGCGCCCGATGAAGTGGAGCAGTGTCTTCCCTACTTGGAACAGCAGCTGGCGCTCCTCAAGCCCGCGCTCCTCTGCGCGCTGGGGCTCTCCGCCGTCCAGGCGCTCCTCAAGACGAAGGCCTCGATGACGTCCCTTCGCGGACGCACGTTCGAATACAAGGGCATCCCGCTCATCCCGACGTATCACCCGGCGGCGCTACTCCGGAATCCCGGCTTGAAGCGAGAAGCCTGGGAGGACCTGCAGCGTGTGCGCGACACCTTGAGGGCTCGCACCGCGAGCTGAGGAGCGAGAGATGGAGCAAGCGGCAGAACGGATCGCCGAGCCCCGCCGTCCGCTGGCCAAGGATGACGTCTCGGACCTGGGGCGAATCCCCCCTCAATCGCTGGATGCCGAGCGCTCCGTGCTGGGCGCGATGCTCCTCTCGCGCGACGCCATCGCGACGGCGGTCCAGCACCTGGACGAGCGCGCGTTCTACCGGGAGACGCACCGGAAGATCTGGCGCGCGATGATGGCGCTCTTCGACGCGCAGAAATCATCCCCGGTGGACCTGGTCACCCTGGTGGAGGAGCTGAAGCGGAGGAAAGAGCTGGAGGTGATCGGAGGCGCGGCCTACCTCACCAGCCTGGACCAGTTCGTGGCCACCGCGGCGAACGTCGAGCACTACTGCAAGATCGTGAACGAGAAGGCCACCCTCCGGCGGCTGATCGAGGTGGGGACCGAGATCGTCGGAGAGTGCTACGACCAGCGGAAAGAGCCGGCGCTGCTCCTCGACCGCGCCGAGCAGGCCATCTTCGCCATCTCCGACGACCGCCTGCGGACCGGCTTCCATCCCATGCGCCAGCTCGTGCTCCAGGGATATTCCGCGATCGAGGAGTACCGGCAGCGCAAGGTGCACGTCACGGGCGTCCCTTCCGGCTTCTACGACCTCGACGAAATGACGGCGGGATTCCAGAAATCGGATTTCGTGGTGATCGCGGGGCGTCCCTCGATGGGGAAGACCAGCTTCGCGATGAACATCGCCGAGAACGTCGCGGTGCACCTGAAGC
>VBOR01000141.1 GCA_005893165.1 Candidatus Eiseniibacteriota bacterium
TAATCGTGAACTCGGCCCAAAAGCTGTCGGGCAAGGTCGTGGCCTCGGGGAGGACCTCCTCGACGACCTCCTTCCGCAGGAGCCGGAAGCCGCAGTCCATGTCCTTCAGGGGCACCTCCGTCATCATCTTGGCGAGGACGTGGAAACCGCGAGAGAGCAAGATGCGATGGAAGGGCTCGTCGCGAACCACCTTGCGGCCCACGACAATGTCGTAATCGGCGGCGTGCGGCCACAGCCGCCAGAAATCGTGGGGATCGTATTGGCCGTCGGAATCGGCGAAGAAGGTGAGCGGCGTCTGGATTCGTTCGAGGCCTTCTCGGACAGCGCCGGCGTATCCCTTCCGGCTCCCCCCCGCCCGGAGGCGCATCGGGTATTTTTTCGCCAACTCTCGGAGGACTTCGTCCGTGCCGTCTGTGCTCCCGTCCTCGCAGACGAGGAGGTCAGCTCGCGTCGGAACGACGACCTCGCGGTAGACGACATCTAGGACCTCTCGGATCGTCTCGGCCTCGTTGTGAACGGGAAGGAACACGGTGAGGCCTGGGGTCGCGTTGCGTTCCGATGATCCGCCTGTCGGAGCCCTTCCTGGCGCGGCGGAGAGAGTCGAGGACGCGACGTTAACAGCCCCGCCTTCCTTGCGGTCCGGCGCCTTCGAAGTGGGAATCAAGCGAGACGACGATTGGATACATGGTTCGTGTCTTAAGGTTCACGGCGTTCTCAATTGGCGATCGGGGCACGGCTTCGTCCTGGACGCAGTCTCCGATTCTCCCGACGATGCGAGCGTCGTGGCGTCGCTGACATCACGAAGAGATCTCAATCCGAAAGCCCGTCTTGCGCGCCTGAAGGAGCTTCACGCTGCCCATCCGCGTCTGTCGGATGATCGTGCGATCGGGCACTCTCCTCATGGCTTGAATCCCCCGCCTCACGCGGAGGGTCCTTCGGAGCCCTCGCAGATTCGCGATCAGCGCGCGCCCATACGCCCGAACAACGTCCGGTCTTTGTCTCGCCAGGAAGAACAGTAACTCGAGAAGATAGATGCCGAAATAACTAGGCAGGACCCAGGCCAAGTTCCATGCGTGGTAGTTCTTCAGGACAGTCGTAATCAGATTCCTCTCGCCCATCTCCCGTTTCCAGAGTGCGGTCCGAAACGGTCTCGCTTCCGCAGCGACGATTTGGGCACCGGGCACGGAGCCTCCGAATTTGTGATAGACGACCGCATCCCGAACCGCGACCATGCGGTGGCCGGCCAGCAGGACCCGCCAGTCCAGGTCGATGTCCTCGGCGAACATGAAGTATGAGTCGTCGAACCCGCCGACCTCACGGAACACCGCGGTCCGGATGGCGAGGGCGAACCCGGGAACGTAGAAGACGTCCGCATAACCGTGCGAGGCGGGAGTCCGTGGAATCCCATCGTTGATCGCGGACCCGAACAGGTCGCAGAGGACGCGGACCTCAACGTCTCGGTGGAAGAAGTCGATCATCTTGCAACCGACGATCGCGATCCGCGGATCGGAGTCGAACGGTGAGAGGACCCGTTCGAGCCAATTGGGGGACACCTCGGTATCGTCGTTCAGGAAGACGAGCACCTCGCCCGATGCCTCTTTGGCCGCGAGGTTGTTTCCTCCCGCGAAGCCCAGATTCGTCTTGGATTCAATGACCCGGACTCGCGGAAAATTCCGACGAACAAAGTCGGCGCTCCCATCTTGGGAGCCGTTGTCGATGAGGATCGTTTCGTGTGCCTCGACCGACTGTTTCTCGAGGGACCGAAAACAGGCGTCCAAGTGGTGACGGCCATTGTAGGTGATGACGATCACCGAGGCCTTGATCATCGCATCACGCCGGGAACGTCGCCGCCCGTTTTGAGCGTCACGTTCCTCTCCTTGCCGTTATGGGAACTTGACGATGGGGGATTGTCGCGCTTCGTGTCAGCAGAGCACCTACTACCACTTCAGGTCGCTGAAACGGGTGACTTTCCCGAGAAAGCGTGCCATCGCGATGGACTTTGGGTATACGAATGGCGACAGGTCGTGCACGATATGTTGTTCACCGGAGCTGCGATACCTACGCAGCGTGGCCGGAGAGCGCCAGAGGTTCCAGACGAGCGCCCTCAGAACCGCGGCGGCGCGATCCGGATGGCCGCCGACGAAGAAGTACGCCGCCGAGGCAAGTTCGAGAAAATAGCGCGCCCCCAAGACGAGGCCCAAATCCGATCGAGGGCAATTTTTCAGAAGGACGATGATGCTGTTGCGATGGAGCAGATAAGCCCTCCGAACCGCCATCGAATCCCAGGTCGCGCTTCCGACGTGGAAGATCCTCGAGTCCGGGACGAAGACGATCTTCTTTCCCCGGGCGCGGAGTCGTTTCGTCGAAAATCCGCCCGCGGCAGAACGGGTAGCCGTATCGGTCGATCAGCCCGCCCGCCGCGCCGGCATAGTCGAAATAACCGGCGTTCTTGGCCGAGAGGAGTTTCGGTTGGCAAATCGCAACGTCCTCGTCGCGCGCCAACGCATCGAGCAGGGGCGTCTGCCAATTCGGCGTCACGAAAACGTCGTTGTTCAGGAAGGCGACACAGGCCGTGTCGACCGCCGCCAGCCCACGGTTGCACGCCGCCGCGAAACCGGAGTTGCGCGAGAGTGTGACGAATCTGACAGTTGGGAAGTCGTCCCGGATTTTCTTTTCGTAGCACCCATCCTCCACGACGATGGTTGCCAGGTGACTTGGTGATAGTTCTCTCAGACATCGTCGTAGAAGGTCGTAACTGCCGAAGTGCTGAATCACGACCGTTAGGTCGTCGTTCCCGTACGTGGACCTGCTCGGTCTCGTGAGCGTCACCTCGGTGTGGGTCGGTGGCCGTTGAAACCGCGGCTCAGTGTTTGGTCCGGCGTTTCCCGCTCCGATCCACGGTTTGCGGCCCTCTCCGGAGGAGTCCGAGGTTCAGGTAACTAGCGAGAATCCGGCGAACGCCGACGTCCGTCGTCAGTCCGATCATCCCCAACGAATCTCAGGCTGGGATCGAGCTCCGCCCTTAACGCCCCTTCCGCGACCGGTCTCGATTGGACCCGAATGAGCGGCCCTCCCTCCATCGGGATCGGTTCGGGAACCTCCATGCCTGGCATCGGGGGCTTGGCCCGTCCCTGCTTCGCGAGTTCGGCCCAGATCCAAGCATAGGTCTCGCGGAGCCCGTCCGCGAGGGAGACTCGGGGCTCCCAGTTCAGGAGGGCGCGGAAAGCCGTCGTGTCGCAGTTCCGGCCCCGCACGCCCTGGGGACGTTCCAGATTGTGGACCTTCTCGAGTCGCTTTCCGGCGATCGAACAGACGAGGTCCACGAGTCCGTCCGCCGTGATGACCGTATCCGTCCCCAAGTTGATCGGCTCCGTGTGACCGGATTCCATGATCCGCCGAATGCCGTCCACGCAGTCGTCGATGAAACAGAAGGTGCGCGTCTGGTGGCCGCTCCCCCAGACCTCGATCGTCGTCCCGTCCTCGGCCTCCGCCACCTTCCGGCAGATCGCGGCAGGTGCCTTTTCACGTCCGCCCTCGAACGTGCCGAGGGGTCCGTACACGTTGTGGAAGCGGACGATCCGGACGTCCAAGCCTTCGTCTTCATGGTAGTACGTCGTGAGTTGTTCGGCGAACAGCTTCTCCCAGCCGTACCCTTTTTCAGGGTTGGCGGGAATCGCGTCTTCCTCCCGCAACGGGCGCACGTCCTCTCGGTCCTGCAGGAAGCTCGGGTAGACGCAGGCCGAAGACGTGTACAGGTATCGCTCGATCCGTTCGATCCGGGACGCTTCGAGCATGTTCGCGTTGATCAGGGCGTTGTTCCGGGCGAGGCGCGCGTGAAACTTCGCGATGTACCCGATCCCGCCCATGTCCGCCGCGAGTTGGTACACGTCCTGGACGTCCCGTACGGCGGCGGTGGAAGCGTCGAACGTCCGAAGGTCCGCGACGAGGAACTCGTCCGCGGGGCTCGGCTCGAAATCGGGACGCTTGATGTCGACCCCGCGGACCCAGAATCCTTCCGCCTTGAGCCGCTTGACCAAGTGGTGGCCGATGAAGCCGCCGGCGCCGGTCACGAGCGCCCGCCGGGGGGCCTTCCCCGGCGCCACCGATGGTCCAATGTTCCCGCTCTGAAAGGTCCTCTGCCCGGGGGCCGAACGCGCTCTTTCAATCTGAGGTCGAATCACGCGATCGGGTCCCCCACCAACGCTTTACCGGCCTGAGGGCGGTAACGGTCCGGAGTCTTAAAGCTATATTTCAAACTTACGAGAGAGTGACATGGTCGACTAACCACGCCGGATGTTCGCGTCGAATCGGACGTCTGGCTCGGAGACTTCGAAGGTCGTCCGAACCGAGAGAAGCTAATGGGGAGCGTTCCGTGGTCCGTCCGGCCACTTGGACCTTTCGGCGCAGGAATCACAGTGGACGCTAGAGCTGCCATCGCCATGCTGCGAATCGCCGACGACCGCCGCGGGCGGATCATGCTGCGGACGCTGGCGAGGGGGAGGGCCGCGAGGGCGGTCGCCCCTCCCGTGAGACGCGGCGACAGCCGCCCGAGGGCGATCGGGTCGAGGTCGCATCCATACGTCGGGATCCCGCGGCCTAGAAAAAATTCAGCCGTGGGTGCCCCGACGGTGCCGAGACCGACCCCGCACACCGACTCGTGTTCGCTCTGAACCGTCTCTCGCATCTGCTGCAAAGGTCTCCCCCCGCGTTTTCCCGCCCCCTCACGGGTCGCCGCGTCGACCTCAGACGTTCCCGTCTTGGCACTTGAAGCGAATTGAACACATCTCGAACTCGGACGTCGACGGGATCCGGTCCGTTCCCGGGATTGATTCCACT
>VBOR01000125.1 GCA_005893165.1 Candidatus Eiseniibacteriota bacterium
CGGTCCCCGGCGCGCCGTCCCAGGCGGGAGCGCTCGGCCAGGCGCTTCCGAACGGGCCCGACCTGGACCAGGAGCTCTCCTCCGCGGTCCAGCGCCTGGAGCGCGTTCATGAGCACGTTCAGGATCACCTGGATGAGCTGGTCCAGGTCCACGTAGACGTCCGGCACCGTGTCCGCGCGCTCCACGCGAATCAGCACGTTCTGGCGCACCGCCACTTCGTGGACGAGGGTCAGGGCTTTCTCGAGGGCGGGCAGGATCGACTGGCGCTGGAGCTTGGGCGTCGCCGGCCGCGCGAATTGTAATAATCCGGTCACGATCCGGTCCAGGCGCGAGACCTCTTCCAGGATGAGGTCGATGAACTGGGCCCGCGGGTCTCCCACCTCGAGGCGGCGCTTCATGACCTGGGCGGAGGTGCCGATCCCGGCGAGCGGATTCCGGATCTCGTGCGCCACGCCGGCCGCGAGCGCGCCGAGCGAAGCGAGCCGGTCGCGGCGGCGCCACTGTTCCTCGAGCGCCTTCTGCTCCCGGAGATCCTGGAAGAGCGCGAGCGTTCCCTGGAGCGAGCCGTCGAGCGATTCGAGAGGAAGGAGCCTCAGTCCGACCGGAAGCACATCCCCGGCGCGCGTGACGACTTCCACTTCACGCGGCCCCTCGGGAGCGGCGCAGGCTCCGGGCGTGACGTGCGACTCACCGCGCGGGGCGCGCAGAATTCGCGCGATGTCCTCCCCCTCCACCTCCTCGGCGGAATATCCCAGGAGCGAGGAAGCCGCGGGATTGATCGCGAGCACGGTCCCGTCCCTTCCGATCGCGATCACGCCGAAGGGGGCGTGGCGGAGGAAGCTCCACGCCGCGTCGATCCCGTGCTGGCCCGGGGGCGACGGCACGCCGCCCGCGTGAAGGACGCTCCGCGACCTCACGACCTGGCCTCGCCAATCTGCTGCACGGGTATCGGTTCCGCGCTCGACTCCACATCCGGGGAAGGAGGGATTTCAGGGCGCCGGTAATCTTCTTACCAGTCCCCTTTCGGCCCGGTCAAGCGGATTCAGAGACGGCGGCGACCCTTCCCGGCGGTCTCTTTCGCCATGCGGCGCAGGAAGAGCCGGGTCAGGACTCGGCGGACCTCGGGGCGGTCGTAGTAGTGGTCGCGAATGCGGCGGCGAATCTCGGCCATCCTCGAAATGCCTTCGGCCGGGGCTTCAATTGAGGTTTGCGGCACGGCTGCGGTCCCTCCGAATCGATGCGATCGCTTCGGTCCAGCTTTCCTTCAAGTCCGCGAGCATCTCGGCAGCCTCGTCGAACCGGCCCTCCGCCGATTCGGTCATGCAAAACTCGAGAATTCCAACCACGCGTCCCGCGACGTCCTCGCTGGCGAGCTCCAGGCACTGCATCGATTCGCGAAGCGCCTCCTCCACGACCGGCCGCTTCCCCGCGCGGCAGCCCCGGAGGGCGCAATCCAGAAGCGCCAGAACCTCGTCGCAACGACGGAGCCACCGGTCCAGCTCGGCGGGGTTCTCCTCGTACGCGTGACTCACTTCCCCTGGGTCCCCGGGGTGTCGTTCGCGTCTTTCAGAGCCTGCTCGCGACGTTCTTGCTGGATCCGCTCGTAGATTTCCTCGCGATGAACCTTGACGCTCGGCGGCGCGTCGATCCCCAGCTTCACGTGGTTGCCCTTCACCTCCACGATCGTGATCTTCACGTCGTCTCCAATCCGAATGTTTTCGCCGAGTTTTCGGGTCAGGAGGAGCATCGTGCCCTCTGTCGGGCTCCGGCGTCCTGCCGGAGAGGCGTCTCGCCTTGCCGATCCGGGAAGCGCCCCATGCGAGTCCCTGCCGGCCCGTCCTGATTTTTCTTCGGCAGAAGCGGGACTCTTCTGAACCGGGAATGGCCGCGGCGCGAGCGCCGCGCTCGCGAACGGCCGGATCGAGCCAGAGCGCGTTGCCGCGTGCGGCACGCCCTGTTACGATCGGCGCTCGTGACTCGAAACGCGCGAATGCGCGCCGCGTGCGCGCTCCTGATAACGCTCTTCCCATGCGGTCTCGCCTCGTGCGGACACGGCGCGCGCGATGTGATCTCCACGGGCGGCGTGGTCTGGACGCGCCTCACGCCGTCCCAGGTGATCGAGCCCGATCGCGCCGACTGGCTCGCCGATTCCATCGCGTTCCAGGTCCGGGATACGGGTCAGGACAAGGTCGCGGTGGCGGCGGAGGATGGAAGCGGGATCCAGATCGAGCCGGAGGCCGCGGCGGTGGGAGCTCGCGCCCCGCGGTGGGTCCGCCCGGGGCTTCTCCTGGAATCCTCCGATCGCTCCGGCTCCGAGGATCTCTGGTACCTCGAGATCGCGACGGGAGCCACGCGGCGCCTCACGGCATTCCCGGGGGGCGAATGGACCCCGGTGCCCCGGCCGGGAACGCCGGGGGTCGTCTATGTGGAAGGAACCGATCCGGACCAGGGCCGTCTCACGCTGATTCCGGACACAGCCCAGGTCCCCCTGCAGCAGATCTACCTCACGGCGCCCTCGCTCCTCGCGGGCGAGCCCTCCTTCGATCCCACCGGAAACGCGATCTGCTTCAGCGCGGCGGGGCCCAGCGGGACGAGGCAGATCTGGAAGCTCTCGCTCTCGGACACGCTGGCGGTCCAGCTCACGGTCGCCTCGAACCCTCCTTCGGGGCCGGTCCTCGACCGGAGCCCGAAGTGGAGCCCCGATGGGACGCAGATTCTCATGGCGTCCCATCGCGGGGGCATTTGGGGCGTGTGGGCCCTGAATCCGATGGGAGAAGCGCAGGGGCTCACGTTGCTGGCGCAGGACCTGCCGCAGGCCGTGATCCGCCATCCGGCGTGGTCTCCGGACGGACGGGAAATCTTGTTGTCCTCCGATCGAAGCGGCGAGCGCGCCCTGTGGCGTCTCTCGAACCTGGGGCTCTGATCCGGTCGGGAATCTGATCTAGAGCGGGGAAAGCTCCGGAAGCCTCGCCCGCATGCCGCGTACGAACCCGCGCGCGCGCTCCTCGCGGGAGCGCGGATCGGACCCCTCGAGAATCGTTTCGAGCAGGGCGCTCCCCACCACGATCCCTTCCGCTTTTCCTCGATAGCGCCCGATCGGTGTCTTTAGATCCATCCCGAAGCCGAGACAGCGCGGCAGGGGCGTGAGCTCGCGGCACCGGTCGAGGATGGAATCGAGGGCGGCGTCGATTCGCCCCTGCCCCGTCACGCCCAGCCGGGCCACGACGTAGAGGAACCCGCTCGCGCGCTCCGCGATCCGCACGAGCCGCCCGGGCTCGGTCGTGGGCGCGACCAGGGTCACCGTGTCGATTCCCGCGGCGCGCAAGGCATCCCACAGCTCCGGCTCCTCCTCGGGAGGAAGGTCCACGAGGATGACGCCGTCCACGAGGGCGGCGGCGGCGTCCGAGACGAAGCGCTGGGTCCCGTATCGGAGGACGGGATTGAGATACGTCATGAGCACGATCGGGGTGTCGTGCCGCGCGTGAAGTCTCATCGCCTGCCCCAGCGTGTGCGCCAGCGTCGCGCCGGCGCGGAGCGCGGCCTCGCTCGCACGCTGGATGACGGGCCCGTCCGCGACCGGATCGGAGAAGGGGACGCCCAGCTCCAGGACGTCGGCGCCTTCCTCGCAGAGCGCCGCCGCGAGCCGGTCCGATTCCACGAGGTCGGGAAAGCCGGAAGTGAGGAAGGGAAGAAACGCGCCGCGGCGCTCGCGCTTCGCGGCTTCGAACGCGCGCGCGATCCCTCCGAGCCGCGCGGGCCCGGTCACCCGCTCAGGGCCGCCGCCCGCCGGTACGCTTCGCGAGCCCGGGCCGGCAACTCCTTCTTGTCGAAGGCCACGCCCAGAAGGCGATGGATGCGAGGATCGAGGGGCTCGAGCCGGGCCGCGGTCTCTAAAGCCAAGATTGCCTGGTCCACCGCTTCCTGGCTGTTGTAGGCCATGCCGAGAGAATAATGGAAGCGCGCGTCGTCCGGCCGCCTCTCGATCGCCTGCTTGAGCGCCTCGACGGCACGCGCGTAGGCGCCCGTGCGCTGATGCAGGAGCGCCAGGGCGTAGAGCCCTTCCACGTTCCCCGGATCGAGGCGCACCGACTCCTGGAGCGTGGCCTCGGCCTGGCAGAGCTCATCCTCGCAGAGGAGCGCCCAGCCGAGGTTGAAGTGCGACTCCGAGGAATCGGGGCGGAGTGCTACCGCGCGCCGGAATTCCTCGAGCGCCTCCTCGCGCAGGCCCTCTTCCGCGAAGAGGACTCCCAGGTTCGAGTGGGCCTCGGCGCAGGAAGGGTCCGCCGCGATGGCGCGCTTGAGGGCGCTCGCCGCTCCGGTCCGGTCGCCGCGGTCGGCCAGCGCCAGCCCCAGATTCACCCACGCCTTCACGTGGGTGGGCGAAAGCCGCACCGCCTCTTCATAGGAGCTCTGCGCCGCCGGGAGATGTCCCTGCCTTCCGTGGTGCAGCCCCTCGAGGTAACGGACCTCCGCGTTCCCGGGATCGCACTCGACCGCCCTCTGGAAGCAGAGGTCCGCTTCCTCGAAGCTTCCGCTCCGGGAGAGAAGATCGGCCAGGAGGGCGTTGAGGTCGGGGTGACGCGGGTGGGTGAGAATCCCCTGGCGCAGAACGTCGATCGCGCGCGCGCGATGCCCCTCGAGGGAGAAGAGACGCGCGGCCTCGCGCACCTGCTCGGGGTCGGAGGCGCCCTGCGCGAGACGCTCCGCCAGGACGAGGCTCTCCTCGCTCCGCGCGCTCGACGCTCCGAGTGAAGCGTCGGGAATCGCCATCGGCAACGCCCGATCCACGGGCGCAGCCTAGGGACGGCCGGAAGCGTGTGTCAACGAAAAAGGGTTAGGGAATGGGTTCCAGGTCGCGCGTGAAGGAGTCGTCGAGGCCCGCGTGCTTCTTCCCGCCGGAGACCTTCGGGCGAGCGTCGTCCGAATCGATCTGGATCGAGATCTCGACGGTGAGCGTGACGCGCCCGGAGCGCGGAAGGGAGCCCAGCTCGATGGGAATCGAGACCCGGCGCGCATCGCCGGAGCCCACGGCCGAGACGCGCGCCTGGCTGGAGGATATCTGGCTTCCCTCCCGCTCGAAATCTCCGACGCTCTCCTCGTCGCGGGCGACCGGCGGCGGGGGAGGCGCCGCCACGGCGGCACGCTGGAGCGGAGGGGGCGCTTCCACGCCCGGAGGCGGATGCGCGATCATGTCCTCCTCCGTGAGCACCAGCTCCTCTTCGGCGTTCAGGTTCTGAGGCGGACGTCCCAGGATCGTTCCGTCGTCCATGAGGACGTTCTCGTTCATGAACTGCGTGGGCGCGGGTCCGGGAGCCGGCGCGGCTTCCGCCTCGGGAGCCTCCTCGCCCTTGCCGCGCTTGAGATACTTGAGGAGCTTGCCGCCCGCCGGCGCCTTCTCGGGCTTCGCCGGCGCCGCGGTGGGCCGGGCCGGGGCCGCGGGAGCCGCCTGCGCCTTCGCCGCGGCGCTCTTCGCGCGGCTCAGGCCCTGCACCGCACCCTTGTCCTTCTCGAGCACGTCCTTCGTGATCTTCGCGAGCAGGAGCTTCGAAACGCCGCGGAGCGTCTCGAACACGCCTGCGCCGTTCGCGGCCTGCGCCTCGAACCAGGGCACGTTCAGGCGGTTCAGCTCGCGGTTCATGTCCTCGACCGGCATCGCGTTCGGAAGGTCGCGCTTGTTGAGCTGGATCACCAGCGGGATGATCCGGATGTCGATCCCGTACGCCTTCAGGTTCAACTCGAGGTTCGTGAAGCTCTCGCGGTTCTCCGCCATCTTGTCCGGAGCCGAGTCGGCGACGAAGACCACCGCGTCCACTCCCTTGAGCACCAGCTTCCGGGTGGCGTTGTAATAGACCTGGCCGGGAACGGTATAGAGGAGAAGGCGGGTCTTCATGCCCTGCAGCTCCCCCAGGTCCAGAGGGAGGAGATCGAAGAAGAGCGTGCGGTCGGTCTGCGTCTTCATCGAGACCATCCGGCCTCGATTGGTCTCCGGGACGCTGTCGTAGATCTTCTCGAGGTTCGTCGTCTTTCCGCTCAGACCGGGGCCGTAGTACACGATCTTCGCGTTGATCTCGCGTCCCGAATAGCTGACCACCACCATGGCGTCGCTCCTCGATGTTCCGGGTTCGTACCCCTCCCTCTCGGGAGCACGATACGTGCCGCCTGTCTTTGGAAATAGAACGGTGGATGGGGGGCTAATCTTTAGTAGAAATGCAGCTTCGTTCGGATGGATCCGCGGGCGGAAGGGGCGTCCTTCACGCGGGATAGGGGCGGGGAGTCATGCAGTTGTCACGGCCAGCGTCAGATAGCGGCCCGTGCCGCCCGGGAGAGGTCAGGCGCGAGGATCGCGCCGGATCCAGATCCCCTGCCGCTCCTTGATCTGGAGCTGAGGGGCCGTCGGATCGGAGGCGCCTTCGTAGTGCCGGAGCAGGAGCTCCTTGAGCGCCGGGTAATCGGACGTCGGGAAGTAGCGATTCACGCGGCTGAACATTCCGTCGCGGTCGGAATAGCGCAGGAGCTCCACCTCGGTGACGCGCTCGTACTGGTTCTCGCCGTACGCGGCTTCCGGTGATTCGTTCACGTCGATCCACAGGGACGCCACGGTCTGCGTCACGTCGAACCGGTGCTTCGTCCGCATGAGGAATTCCCAGAGCCCGAAGATCTCCAGCGGCACGTAGCGCACCGTCGCGTCTCCCGTGGAATCCGGTCTCCGAATCTCGCAGCGCACCAGCTTCTGACTCGCCATCGCCTCACCCTCCGGATGGAGACCGCCCATGGCATGCGCGTTGCAATTTCACCGTGTTCGGAGTGACTGGAACTGCACGCGAAGGAGCGCGAGTGCCGGGCCCGCTCGAGGCACGAGATCCCGAGGAGGACACCATGAAGCCGAGTTCGCATTCCCCCGCCGCGAGAACCACCGCCCGGCGCGCCACGGAAGTCTATTGCCGGCGCGACAATCGCGTGTATGCCGTCTGCCCGCACGTGAAGCAGGGCTCGCGGTGCCGCTGTCTCTCCGAAGTGGAGACCGCGGACGCGCTCTTCGAATCGGATGGATGGGACGCCGAGATCGGCCGCTGAGACGAATGGCTCGTTTCGTCCCCGTGATGCGCGAAAAGACGCATCCCTTGGGTCGCACTCTAGGCGCGCACGGCGCGCCAGTCAAACAAAAGCCCGCCCATTCTTGACGCTTCCGGAGCCGCTCGTGTAGCGTCGAACCGTGACGTTCGATCCCGAGCCCCACCCGGCGCCGCTTTGATCCCCAGCTTTCTCCTGAACGCGGCGCTCCGGCTCGCCCCCAGCCTTCCCGAGCCCGCGATCGATCCCCTCGCGCGCGCCACCGCCCGTCTCGAATACGCCTTCTCCTCGAAACGCCGCAGAGCGGTCGAGTCCAATCTCGCCTGGATCGCGGGCTCCGGCCGTCTGCCCGGACCCCCGCCGCCTCTTCGACGAACCGTCCGCGCCATCTTCGAGAGCTATCACCGCTTCCTGCTCGAGTACCTGTCCCAGCGCGCTCTCGGCGCGCATGCCCTCGACACCAAGTTTCGCTTCGAGGGAATGGAGCTTCTCTACGAGGCGCTCTCGCTCGGGCGGGGCGCGGTGGTCGCGGCCCCCCACGTCGGGAACTGGGAGCTCGCCGGCATCGCGACCGCGCGGCTCGGACACCGGGTCCACGTCGTGACCGGCGTCCAGTTCCACCCCGCCTTCACCGGAGCGGCGCGCGCGCTCAAGGACCGCGAGCGCATTCTCGTGAGCACGCCCGAGGAGGGCTTCCGTCCGCTGCTCCGCACGCTGCGGGAGGGCGGGATCGTGGTGCTCCTCGCGGACGGCGACGTGTTCGTGCGATCGCTCGAGACGGAATTCTTCGGCCGCCGCGTGGCCCTGCCGGCCGGTCCCGCGCTGCTCGCGCGGAGGGCCCGATCCCCGCTCCTCTTCGCGCACGCGGAGCGAAGGCCCGCGGTCACGGCGGGCGCGGGGAACGGCGCGCACCGGCCCCTCGAGCGCCACGTCGTCTCCTTCGATGGAGTGGAGCTGCCCGATCCGGCGCTCCCGCTGAAGGAGGATCTCCTGCGCCTCATGCGCCGGGTGGCGGAGTATCAGGAGCGCGCGATCGCGGCGAACCTCACGACGTGGTGCATCTTCCGCCCCCTCTTCCCCGCGAGCGATGCCGCTTAGGATCGGCATCCTGAGCCAGGCGTACCATCCCGCCGTCGGCGGGGTGACCGAGCACGTGGACGCCACCGCGCGCGCGCTGCGTGGGAGAGGGCACGAGGTGACCGTCATCACCGCGGGGTTCTCCGAGCGCGACTGGCGGGGATCCGCGTCGAATGGAAACGGCCACCTCCGGCACGAAGGGAACGGCGGGGACGGAGCGCGCGAGGACTCCGAGCCGCCGCGCGACGCGTCGCAGCCGCACCGGATCGTCCGCATCGGACGGAACCTCGCGGTGCCATACAACGGAGCCGAGAACAATCTCACGATCGGGCTCGGGCTGCGCCGGAAGCTCTGCGCCATCCTCGAGCGGGAACGGTTCGATCTTCTCCACGTGCATTGTCCGGTCTCCCCCGTCCTTCCCCTGCTCGCGCTCCGGGTCGCGCGTCAGCCGATCGTGGGCACGTTCCATTCCACGGTCACCTCGGATCTCGCGTTCCGCCTCTTCCGGCGCGCGCTCCTCCCCTCCTTCCGGCGGATCGACAGGAGCCTCGCGGTCTCGGAGGAGGCCCGCTCGTGCGTGCTCCGGCATTTTCCCGGACCCGTCGATGTCCTGCCGAACGGCGTGAGCCTGGACCGCTTCCGGCCCGGGCTTCCGCGGCTGGAGCGCTTCGACGATGGAATCCCGAACCTCCTCTTCGTGGGCCGCCACGACCCCAGAAAAGGCCTCCCGGAGCTCATGACCGCGTGCGAGACGCTCGCGCGCGACTCGGTTCCCTTCCGGCTCATCGTCGTGGGGGACGGGGTGCTGAGGCAGCGGATCGAGAGGCTGGCGCGCGGGCCCTTGCAGGCGCGCGTCCACTTCGAAGGGCGCGTGAGCAACGACCGCCTGCCGAGGTACTACGCTTCGGCGGACGTGTTCTGCTCTCCGGCGCGAGGGGGGGAGAGCTTCGGCATCGTGCTCCTGGAGGCCATGGCCTCGGGCGTGCCCATCGTCGCCACCGACCTCCCCGGATATCGCACCGTGCTCACGCCGGGAGTGGAAGGGCTCACGGTGCCCACGCGCGATCCCGCCTCGCTGAGCCGGGCCCTCCGGACCCTCCTCGAGCGCCCCGAGCTGCGCCGCGAGATGGGGTCCCGTGGGATCGAGACCGCCCGGCGGTTCGCCTGGCCTGGCATCGTGGAGCGGCTGGAATCCATCTACGCCTCGCTCCTGGGATGAGAGGCGCGGGCGCGCGCCTCGCCCGAAACAGCAGCTTCCGGTCGCTCTGGCTGGGCCAGTTCGTCTCCATCTTCGGCGACCGCCTGCACTACCTCGCCCTGCTCGCGCTCATCATGGAGCGGGCGCGCGATCCGCGAAATCCCGCCCCCGAGCTGGCGCTCGTGCCGGCGGTGAGCTTTCTTCCCACGATCCTGATCGGGCCGCTCGCGGGCGCGCTCGTCGATTCCTGGAACACGCGCGC
>VBOR01000126.1 GCA_005893165.1 Candidatus Eiseniibacteriota bacterium
AGCACGGTAGCATACTCCGCTGCACAACAGATCACCGTCCGTGCAGGCTCAATGGTTCTCCGACGCCAGACCTAATCAAGGAGCTCCCGAGCGTGCTGCCCCGGTACGGGGCCTGTGCTAGACTCGCCCCTCTTTCGTGTTCCAGCTCATCGGAGCGAGCTCCGAGCGCAAGGGGGGCGAGATGCTGATCAGCGACAAGATGGTCGCGGCGATCAACAAGCAGATCGGAAACGAGTTCGGCGCATTTCTCCAATATGTGGCGATCGCGGCGTACTTTGGAAACGAGAGCCTTCCGGAGCTGGCCAAGCATTTCAACCAGCAGGCCATGGAAGAGCGCCAGCACGCCATGAAGTTCGTGAACTACGTTCTGGACGCGGGCGGCCTGCCCGAGATCCCGGCCATCCCGGCTCCCAAGTCGCGCTTTTCCAGCGCGGAGGAGGCGGTGAAGCTCTCGCTGGACTGGGAGATCACGGTCACGAAGCAGATCAACGATCTCGTGGACCTCGCCGGCAAGGAGAACGACCACACGTCGCATACCTTCTTGCAGTGGTTCGTGAACGAGCAGCTGGAGGAAGTCTCGAGCATGGACATGCTGCTCAAGATGGTGAAGCGGGCGGGAACGAATCTACTCTTCGTCGAGGACTACCTCGCCCGCAGAGGAACCAGACCGGCCGCGGCCGCCGAAGCCACGTAACCGGCGACCCGGCAGGCGACCGCCCGTCGCCCGCGCCGAGAGCGCAACGAGCTCAAGAAAAGGGGTCGATCCCTCACGGGACCGGCCCCTCGTTCTTCCTCTCAGCCGACGCCGGCGTTAGTTCGTCGTGGCGGCGACTTCCTTGCCATCCAGATCCCGGTACGCGACGTTGCCCAGGTTGAGCTTCATGATCTGGGGCTCGATCTTCGAGCGGTCGCCGACCGCGATGACCAGCATCCGGTCCGGAGCCAGGAACTTCTTCGAGACGGCCTGGACGTCCGCGGCCGTGATCGAGGTGATGCGGCCGGGAAGCGTCTGGTAGTAATCCGGCGGCAGATCGTAGAGGTACAGGGTCGCGATCGTGCCCGCCGTGCCGTAGGTGGTCTGGAACGCGGCCGGAAGGGTCCGGATCGTCGACTCCTTCGCCATCTTGAGCTCGTCCGCGGTGACCGGCTTGTCCACCATGGCGTGCACTTCCTTCAGGATCTCGTCGATCGAGGCTCCCGTCACGTCCGTCCGGACGCTCGTTCCGATCAGGAACGGACCCTGGCCGCGATTCTCGGAGAGCTGCGAATAGGCGCCGTACGTGTACCCGTGCGCCTCACGCAGGTTCATGTTGATCCGGCTCGAGAAGAGCCCGCCCAGGATGGTGTTCGCGAGATCCATCCGCTCGAAATCGGGATCGGAGCGCATGAGGCCGAGCTGCACCACGCGGAGCGCCGTCTGCGGCATGCCCGGCTTGTCCACGATCACGACGCGGGAGTTGATCATGTTGCCCTGCGGCGGCCGCGGGGTCTCCGTCGGAGGCCCCGTCCACGTGCCGAGCGCGTCGTTGGCCAGCTTCTTCGCCTCCGCCTCGGTCAGGTCGCCCACGAACACCAGCGCGGCGTTCTGCGGCGTGTAGTAGGCCTGGTAGAAGCGAATCATGTCGTCGCGCGAGATCTTCTTCAGCGCGTCCGCCGTGCCGAGCGTGATGTGTCCGTACGGATGGCTCGGCCCGTAGAGGCAGCTCCACATGATGCGGCTCGCCGTCTGGTTCGGGCTGTCCCGCTGCTGGAGGAGCGTCGTCACGCGGTCGTCGCGCACGCGATCCACGTCCTTCTCGGGGAAGGCCGGGTGGAGCGCCACGTCGGAGAGGATCGACATCGTCGCGCTGGTCGTCGCTTTCAACGAGCGGCATCCGATGGTGCTTCCGTCCACGCTCGAGCCCGTGTTCAGCGACGCGCCCAGTCCGTGGAGCTCGTTCGCGATCGCGAGCGCGCTCCGCTTCTGGGTCCCCTCGTCCAACATGCTCGAGGTGAACCCGGAGAGTCCAGACAGGTCCGCCGGGTCCTGCGCGCTCCCCGAGCGGAGCACCAGCGTGCTGGCGACGATCGGGAGGCGGTGGTTCTCCACGAGGAGCACCGTGAGCCCGTTCTGGAGCTGGAACCGCTTCGCCATCGGCAGCTTCACGACGGGGGTGGGGCCGGCCCCGGGGATCGTGCTTCTCCAGGGCTCCTTGGATTCCACCTTCGCCTCGGTCGCGGTGGGCGCGGGAGGGGTCGGCGGAGCCGGAGGCACGACCTTCGCGCCGGGGACGCCGAACACGGTGGCGCGGCTCTGCTTGCCGAGCTGCTCCTGGGTGAACCGCTTCACGCCGTCCGGCGTGACCGCCGCGTACCGCGCGAGGTCCTTGTTCAGGTAGTTGGGATCCTTGGTGTGCTGGTTGTACATGTTGACGCGGTCCGCGACGCCGCCGAACCCGCCGATCCTCTCGAGGCTCTGGACGACCTCCGAATATTGGGAGTTCTGCGACGCGGCCACTTCCGCCGCGGTGGGACCCTCCGCGGCCAGCTTCTGGATCTCCTGGTCGATCGCGGCCTCCAGCTCCTCGGCCGTGTGGCCGGGCTTGGCGGTCGCGACGATCTCGAAGACCGAGCCCAGCGTGAGCGACTGGAGGGTGGCGTTCACGTCCTGCGCGATCTTCTTCTCGTAGACGAGCGACTTGTAGAGGCGGCTCGCCTTACCGCCGCCCAGGATGTCCGCGGCGATTGCGGCCTCGGCATCCCCGGGCTTGAAGATGGGCGACGTGATCCAGCCCAGGAACACACGCGGCAGCTCCACCTCGTCGGTGACCTTGGAGCGGCGCTCCTGCGTGATCGGAGGCGTGGTCACCTCGACCGGCGGGATCACGTCTCCCCGCGGGATCGTGGCGAAATACTTCGTGACGAGCGCCTTCGCCTGCACCTTGTCGATGTCGCCCGCGATCACGAGCGTGGCGTTGTTCGGAACGTAATAGCGCTTGAAGAAGTCGCGGATGTCATCGACCTTCGCGTTCTGGATGTCCTCGTGCGATCCGATGACCGACGCGTAGTAGGGATGCGTCTTCGGGAAGAGCTGGTGATACAGCTCCTCCTCCACGAGACCGTACGGAGCGTTCTCGACGCTCTGGCGCCTCTCGTTCCGGACGACGTCCTGCTGGTTCGCGAAGGACGCCGCGGTGAGGCGGTCGAGGAGGAAGCCCATCCGGTCGCTCTCCAGCCAGAGCGCCAGCTCGAGCTGGTTCGAAGGGATGTCCTCGAGATAGTTCGTGCGGTCGAAATCCGTGGATCCGTTCACGAACGAAGCGCCCGCCGCTTCGAGATACTTGAAGTACGAATCCTCGGGCACGTGTCCCGAGGACTGAAACATGAGATGCTCGAAGAGATGCGCGAAGCCGGTCTGGCCGGTCCGCTCGTTCGCGGGCCCGGTGTGATACCAGATGTTCACCGCCACGAGAGGAAGCTGATGGTCTTCGTGAAGGATGACCTCGAGGCCATTCGGAAGCGTGTACTTCTCGAGCAGGAGCTTCACCTGGGGCGGCTTCGCCGCCACGTCCTTGGCGGAGGCGCGCGTCGCGGTGGACGCGGCGAGCGACAAGGTGCACGCGCACACGAGCGCGAGGCGCGCGAACGCAGAAACCGCGCGCCCGACCGGAAGTGGGACTGCCTGTTTCATGGGATGTCTCCTATGGATGGCCTGCGGCCCGTGGGGGACTGCTCTCTGGAAATACTGAGATCAGGCCGGGAATGTTCCGCCAAGACGCCCCCCAAGTCAAGGCGCGTCGGAGGTCTTCTCTCCGATCTGCTGGTTTTGATGGGAGCATGTGGGCTTCTGGTTGGTGCGGGGCACGCGGAGGGCTACCCCAATCCCGCCTCCCAGGAGAACGAGCGGCCAGGGACCCCCGACTGGGAGCTGGTCAATCCCGCACTGCAGCACGAGATCGAGGGATACGCCGACGCCGCGAGCGCGGAGCCGGGAGGGACGATCCGGCTCCACGTCAGCTCCGCCTCCCCCCGCTTCTCGGTCGACGTGTTCCGCATGGGCTGGTATGCCGGAGCCGGAGCCCGGCGCGTCCTGGAGTTCCGCGAGATGGCGGGGGGCAAGCGCGCCGTTCCGAAGCCGCGGGAGGGGGACGGGCTCATCGAGTGCAACTGGCCAATCTCCTGCCGCGTTCCCATCGGCGCCGACTGGGTGAGCGGCGTCTACCTCGCGCGCCTCACGGGCACCGGTGACGGCAAGCAATCCTTCGTTCCCTTCGTCGTGCGCGAGCCGATCCGCCGCGAAGCGACGGCGCGCCGCGCTCCCATTCTCGTCCAGGTCTCGGTGAACACGTGGCAGGCCTACAACAACTGGGGAGGGAAGAGCCTCTACGACTTCAACAGCTTCGGCGGGAGGGCCATGCGCGTGTCCTTCGACCGCCCCTACGCCACGAGCGCGGAAGCCGGCCGCGGCGCGGGGGCGGGGGAGTTCCTGAGCGTGACCCACGCGTCTCCCGCCGCCGGCTGGGAATACCCCTTCGTACGCTGGATCGAGAAGGAAGGGTACGACGTGGCGTATGCGACGAACCTCGATCTCCATGCGGACCCTTCGATCCTCGGGAAGCGAAAAGCGCTGCTCGTGGTGGGGCACGACGAATACTGGACGCGACTGATGCGAGACAACGCCGAGCGCGCGCGGGACCAGGGCGTGAACCTCGGGATCTTCGCGGCCAACGTGTGCTACTGGCAGGTGCGATGCGAGCCCTCGAGCACCGGGGTCCTGGACCGGACCCTCTTCTGCGCCAAGCAGGCGGACAAGGATCCCGTCGCGAACACGGAGCGGGACCGGGACCTCACGGTCCGGTTCCGGAACCTCCACCCAGCGCGCCCCGAGGTCGCGCTGGTGGGCATGATGATGAGCGCGGAGGACGTGCAGGGGGACTTCACGCCGCTGCCCCAGGCGCGCGGGCACTGGGTGTACGCGAACACCGGCATCGCCGCGGGCACGACGCACGCCGTGCGGGGGCTCCTGGGCTACGAGGTGGATCGAAGCTTTGCCAAGGACAAGACGTTCGCCCGGTTTTCTCCACCGCGGCTCACCGTGCTCGCGCGAGCGTGGGTGCAGCCGCTCAAAGTGGACCGGCCGCCCACCGAGTCCACGATCTACGTGGCGCCGTCGGGCGCGAACGTATTCGCCGCGGGGACGATGGAGTGGTCGTGGGGCCTCGACGACTGGGGCGCGCCGGAGCTTCGCTCCGCCCGGAGCCATCCCGACATCGCGCGGATCACGAAGAACTTGCTTGCGAGATTCCTCGGTAGCGCGCCAAAGCCAGGTCCACGATCTCCTGGATGACGTCGGCGTGCTCGCGCCCGGATTGCTTGGCGGCGAGCGCGAATTCCGCGGTGGAGTGGAGCCAGGGGTTGGGATTCACTTCCAGGGTGAAGAATTTCCGCTTCGGCGACAGCCGGAAATCGACGCGGGCGTAATCGCGAATCTCGAGCACCTGGCAGGCTTTCACCGCGGTCTCCTGAATCTCGGCGAGCAGGTTCTCGCTCAGGTCCTCGGGGAACCGGAGCTTCGTCTTGCGGTACGCCGCGGTGCCGCGCTCCCACTTCACCTCCGTGCCGGCGATGCGCGGCGTTCCCTCGGGCAGGTCGTCCAGGTTCAGCTCGATGACCGGCAGCGCCACCGGAGGATCGTTCCCGATCACGGAGACGTAGAGCTCGCGTCCTTCGATGTATTCCTCGATCAGCACGGGCGCGTTCAGGTCGGCGTGGAGCGCGTCGATCCGCTCCATCAGCTCCTTGATGGAGCCCGCCACCGCGCTGAACGCGATGCCGATCGATCCGTCCTCCCGCTTGGGCTTCACGATCACGGGGAAATGCACGTCGTCCGCCCACTGCAGCCGCCCCTGGTACACCGTGGCGAAGTTGGGGGTGCGGATCCCATGGAACGCGAAGAGGCGCTTGGCCACGGCCTTGTCCTGGGCGAGATGAAGGCCCCCCGGGCCGGATCCGGTGTAGGGAATTCCGAGGAGGTCGAGATACGCGGCGAGGTTGATGTCCTTGGTGTCGTCCCCGGCGTAGGACTCGGTCAGGTTGAACATGAGGTCCACCTCGGCCGAGGCGAGCGCTTTCAGGGTCTTCGGGCGCCCGTCGAGACAGAAATAGGCGGGCTGATGCCCCTTCTTGACCAGCGCCTCGAAGACCTCCTCGCGGTCCGGCTTGTCACGGCGCCGTTTTCGCTTCGGAACGTCCGCGGGCTTGGGCTCGACGGCGGGCTCCTTCGTTTCCGCCCATTCGTCATAGAGCACGCCGATTCGCAGAGACGATGACTCCAAGAAGCACCTCTAGACCTTGTGGAATTTTCCCCGCGTCAGATAGTTCGCCGCGAGCGCGGTCGTGTACGCGGTCAAATGCACCAGATAGTCCTTCTCCTTGCCCCGGATTCCCCGGAAGCCCTGCTTCCGCGTTGCCGCGGCGATCGAATCGACCAGGTCGCGCACGACCGAGCGCCGCACTCCGGTCCAGGTCGCGATCGTGTTGGTGAGGGGAACCCGGTGCTCCTCGACGATCTCCCACGCGGGGCGCGAGCCCCGCGCCGAGGATCCCGGCGGCAGGAAGATGTCCTCCAGGTGATGGTCCGCCTCGAACACCGCCCGCGTGCGCGCCGCGGTCTGGTCGATGTATTGGCCCACCGTCATGTTCATCTGGTCGGCCGTGATGTCCGGACGCCCGCGGCTCAGGAGCGGGTCCTTGTCCGCGTTCACCCGCGCCAGGCGGTCGATGTACAGGAGCTTCTTCATGGCCGGCCATCCGCGATAGCGCCGCCGCCAGTTGGATCCCGGCGTGAGCCACACCGCGAACGTTTCGGCGAAGTCCTCGTCCGGATGTTTCTGCGCGTACCATCCCGGCAAGTGCCGCACGTAGTCGCGGCTGAAGGGAACCGGCCGGTAATCGTCGCTGTAGCGGCGACGGAACGAGCCGAACGTAGCACGCCACTCGGGTCGCTGGTAGAGCCGATACGCGTAGTTGAACGCGTGCCCCGCCTCATGGCGAAGGTACATGAGGATCTGGCGCGCGTTCTCGAGGTCGTTCGTCTGTTTCTCGATCCGCGCCAGCTCCGGGTCCGCGAGGTAGAAGGGAATCCCGATCACGGGCTGCCCCGAAGGGCACCCCCACTCATCGGTCAGGTAGTACTGCGGGCGGAAACGGCGGAGCTTCCGGCGCAGCTCGGCCTGGAGCGTGAGAATGAGGGGTTCCATGGGAGATCCCGTCAGGCGCAGGCCCAGCTCGCGAATGGGCATCCGGCGGAGGACCCGCAGGCGTTCCGAATTCCGGTTACGCAACTTCATAGGGGATAAAGGGTAACACCTGGATCAAGATTTGTGTTGCGAACGTAGGGGTTCTGACCGATACTCTTTGCGCAAGCAGTAGCCTGGCGGTTGATCCTGACCCTCCATATTGGACTTAGCGCCGCAGGGGATGATGCCTGCGGCTTTTTGCTGTATCTGGGCGATTCGTCGTCCGGAGGCCCGACCAAGGTGGCCGGGCCGGGCGCCCGAAATCAGGGCGTGGTGTAGGGGCGATGCCCCAGCGAGTAGAAGGAGTTTGCAAGTGGCAAACGGAACGGTGAAGTGGTTCAACGAAGCGAAGGGTTTTGGTTTCATCCAGCAGGAGGGTGGCGAAGACGTGTTCGTCCACTACTCCGCGATCCAGGGCGAAGGCTTCAAGACGCTGGCCGAGGGCGAGCGCCTGGAGTTCGACATCGTCCGTGGACCGAAGGGGCTTCAGGCCGCGAACGTCCGCAAGGCGTAAGCGCCAAGAACCAACTTCACCAAGAGCTGTACGGCGGGGCGGCTGTCCAACGGCTGCCCCGCTTGTTATTTTCATGGGAATGAAGCCCCGCATCGAGCCCTCCCAGCGATCCTCGCCGCCCCTGTACGAGAGCCCCGAGATCTACGACGTCGCCTTCGGGTGGGATCTCACGATGGAGCTGGATTTCGTCGAGTCCTGCCTGCGCAAGCATTCGGTCGAGCCGGTGCGGCGGGTCCTGGAGCCGGCCTGCGGAACGGGCCGGATCCTGGCGGCGCTCTGCGCCCGTGGATACGAGGTCACAGGCTACGACATGAGCCCCGCGATGGTCGCGTTCGCCTCGGCGAAGCTCGCGCGCTTCGGGGGACAGGTGATGCGCGGCGAGATGGCCGCGTTCCGGCCGCCGGGGCGCTACGACGCCGCGATCAACCTCGTGAACTCCATCGGCTACCTCTTGGAGGATGAGGCGCTTCGGTCCCATCTCGAACGGGTGGGGGAAGTGATCCCGCCGGGAGGGGTCTATCTGGTGCAGCTGAGCTACGGCGGAGAGCCCCCGGAGCAGGGAGCCTTCGGCCCCTGGCCCAACGCGCGGGCGGGGCTCAAGACCTCACTGACCTGGCGTATCGTTCGCGAGGAGCCGGAGGCGCGCCGGTCCCACCAGGAGTGCCGCATCGTCGTGGAGCGGGGGCAGGAGCGGAGGATCATCGAGGAGCCTCACGTGCTCCGCTACTGGACCCAGGAGGATTTCGACCGGCTGCTCGAGGGTGGGCCGTTCGAGCTCGCGGCGCTGTACTACGACCGGTTCGAGGAGAAGCCGCTGGAGTCACCGCGTACCGGAGCCGATGGGAATCTGTACCACGTGCTGCTGCGGAGATAATTCTGATCTCAACATTGTCCAGGACAGGTCACGCTCCGGATTTCTCCAATGGAGTACGGACGAAACAACTCGTCCTGGGACGAGTGCCACACTCGGAAGTGCCTGCAGTACCGCGATCTAACCTTCAATCCGTGGTTCCGAAGAGCACCCACGACAAGCCCTGTCGGCCGCAGGCCGTTCTGAGCTACCGCCGTGATCTACTTCCTCCGATGCACCGCGTGGGCTGATGCCTGATCGGTCGGCATGATGAGCACCGACTGCACATTCACGTGCTCGGGACGAGTAATGCACCAAACGACAGCGTCTGCGACGTCCTCGGCGAGCAGAGGCTTCGTGCCCTCATAGACTGTCTTCGCCCGCGCGCGGTCTCCCTTGAAGCGGACCTCGCTGAACTCCGTCTCGGCCAGCCCCGGCTCCACGTTCGAGACCCGGATGCCCTTCCCCAGCACGTCGTAGCGAAGCACGTCCGTGATGGCGCGAACGGCGTACTTGGTTGCGCTGTACACCGCGCCCCCGGCGTAGGTCTGGTGACCCGCCACGGAGCCCACGTTCACGATGTGTCCGCGCCCGCGCTCCACCCTTCCGGGAAGGACCGTGCGGGTGACGTAGAGGAGCCCCTTCACGTTCGTGTCGATCATCTGGTCCCAGTCCCGGGTGTCTCCCGATTGTAAGGGGTCCAGGTCGAGCGCCAGGCCCGCGTTGTTCACGAGGACGTCGAAACGGAGGCGCTCCTCGCGCCTCCCGGTGATCGCGACATGGCAGCCGAGCGCGGCGATCGCGCGGGCGGTCGCGAGCCCGAATCCGCTCGTCGCGCCCGTGACGAGCGCCCAGCGTCCCTCGAGATCGGTCGAGTCGGTCATGGAGTGCGCGAGCATAGCGAAGTCGCTGGTCTCGATCCAGCCGGTCCCCTAGAATCCCGCGCCGGAGCGGAATGGGGCATGGGACGGTGGAGGGACGCGGTTGCCATTCGATCTCCTCGTCGTTGGAGGCGGCATCCAGGGCGCAGCCGTGGCGCGCGACGCCGCGATGCGCGGGCTCAGGGTGCTCCTGCTCGAGCGGGGCGACCTCGCTTCCGGGACGAGCAGCCGCTCCTCCAAGCTGATCCACGGCGGCATCCGTTATCTCGAAACCGGCCAGTTCGGGCTCGTGCGCGAGGCGCTGCGCGAGCGGGCCATCCTTCTTCGCCTGGCGTCCGAATTCGTCCGCCCCCTTCCGTTCCTGATTCCGCACTACCGGCGCGAGGGAAGACCTCGTTTCCTGGTTCGCGCGGGTCTTGCCCTCTACGCCGCGCTCGCGGGACACCATGCGCTCGCCCGGCACCGTACCCTCGACGCCACGGAGGCGCGGGCGCTCGAGCCGGAGCTCCGGCCCGAGGGGCTCCTCGGCGCCTCACTCTACTGGGATGCGCAGATGGACGACGCGCTGCTCTGCGTGTCGGTGGCGGTCGATGCGGAGCGCGCGGGCGCCACGATCCGGACCTACGCCGCCGTGGTGGGCCTGGAGGTGAGAGGATCCTCGTGGCGGGCGCGATTCCACGACGTGGACAGCGGTGAGGAGCGGATCGAGGAGGCCCGTTGCGTGGTGAACGCGGCCGGGCCCTGGGCCGAGGCGATCCGGGGTCTCGTGCGCGCCGCGCCGGGCGTGGGCCTTCGACGCACGCGCGGCACCCACGTCGTCGTCCCCTCCCTGACGCGCGAGAAGGCACTCCTTCTCACCGCGCACCGGGACGGACGCGCCTTCTTCGTGCTTCCCTGGGGGGAGCATTCCCTGATCGGGACCACCGACGTGGACGACAGCACGCCGCCCGAGCGGGTCGCGCCGGACGCGGGGGACGTCCGTTATCTTCTCGAGGAGGCGGCGCGCGCGCTGCCGCGGTTGCGCGGGGACGCCCGGCCGCTTCGGGCCTTCGCGGGACTTCGTTCCCTCGCGCAGGGGAGCGCCATCCGCCCCTGGGCGAATTCGCGCGAGCACCGGATCGTCGAGGAGGGAACGATGCTCACCCTGATCGGCGGGAAGTACACGACGCACCGAAGCCTGGCGGAGCGCGTCGTGGATCGCGTGGCGGCGCTGACGGGCGTTCGCGTGGGCCGCTGCGTGACCGCGGAGACGGAGCTTCCCGGCCGCCTCCGGGCCATCGCGGAGCTCACGCCGCGCTACCCGGGGAAGCTTCGCCTCGAGGGCTCCCTCGAGATCACCGAAGCGGAGGTCGCTCACGCGGTGCAGAAGGAGCACGCGAGGCATCCCGACGACATCCTGGAGCGGCGCTCGCGGCTCTGGCTCCGCTTGGACGCGATGCGACGGGCGGCGCCCCAGGTCGCGGCGTGGATGGGGTCGCATCTCGGATGGGACGAATCCAGGCGCGCCCGCGAGGTGGAACGGGTGGCTCACGCGATGGACCGGGAAGCCCAGGTTCTGGATGCCGCCATGGAGGGGGGACGCACGTGAGCCGAAGGGAATTCATCCTGGCCATCGATCAGGGCACCACCGGCACGACCGTGCTCGCCTTCGATCGCGAGGGCCGCCTTCGCGCCCGAGGGTACGCGGAGCTTCCGCAGCACTTTCCGCGTCCGGGCTGGGTGGAGCATCGCGGCGAGGAGATCTGGGAGACCACGCTCCTCGCCCTCCGGACGGCGCTCCGTTCCCTGGGAGGCGCCCGCGCGCCGCGGATCGCCGCCATCGGTCTCACGAACCAGCGGGAGACCACGCTGGTGTGGGATCGAGACACGTCGAAGCCGGTCGCGCCCGCGATCGTGTGGCAGGACCGGCGCACCGCGGATCGATGCGCGGCGCTCCGGCGCGCCGGAAGGGAGCGTGAGATCGCGCGCCGCACCGGGCTCAAGCTGGATCCCTATTTCTCGGCCACCAAGCTCGAGTGGATTCTCCGGAACGTGGGCGGGGTGCGCGGGCGCGCCCGGCGCGGAGCGCTCGCCTTCGGCACGGTGGATTCCTGGCTCCTCTGGCGGCTCACCGGAGGCGCGGTGCACGCGACCGATGCCACGAACGCGAGCCGCACCCTGCTCTTCGACATCCGCGTCCGCCGGTGGGACCCGTCGCTCCTCCGCCTCTTCGGCGTGCCCCGGTCCCTTCTTCCCGAGGTGCGCCCCTCGATCTCCGATTTCGGGCTGACGCGCGGGGTGAAGGGGCTCCCCGACGGCATCCCGATCCTCGGCATGGCCGGCGATCAGCAGGCGGCGCTCTTCGGCCAAGGATGCGTCGCGGCGGGAGGGCTCAAGAACACCTACGGCACCGGATGCTTTCTCCTCCTCCATACGGGGTCGAAACCCGTTCCCTCGAGGAGCGGCCTTCTCACGACGATCGCCTGCGGTCCCCGCGGCGAGCCGCGCTACGCGCTCGAGGGGAGCGTCTTCATCGGAGGCGCGGCGATCCAGTGGCTCCGCGACGGACTCGGGATCCTCGAGAGCGCCGAGGAGAGCGAGACGATGGCGCGCTCCGTGCCCGATGCCGGGGGCACCACGCTCGTCCCCGCCTTCGCGGGGCTGGGGGCCCCGTACTGGAGGCCCGAGGCGCGCGGCATCTGGCGCGGGTTGACGCGCGGCACCACGCGCGCGCACCTCGCGCGCGCCGCGCTCGAATCGATCGCGTTCCAGTCCCGCGATCTCGTGGAAGCGATGAGACGCGACTCCCGGGTCCGGATCCGCGAGCTGCGCGTGGACGGAGGGGCCGCGATGAACGCGTTCCTCATGCAATTCCAGGCGGATCTTCTCGGGATCCCGATCTCGCGTCCGGGGCTGGTGGAGACGACCGCGCTCGGCGCAGCGCTCCTGGCAGGAATCGGCGCGGGATGGTGGAAGCGCGCTTCGGACCTGAAGACCGTGCGGGGATCGGGGCGCGTCTTCCGTCCGCGCATGAAGCGCGCGGAGCGGGAGCGGCTCTACCGGGGCTGGATCGAGGCGGTGGAGATGCTGCTCGCGGGCGCACCATCCTGACGGGGCGCCGAGAGCGCCTGCTTCAGCCAGACGATGACCTCGTCCAGGATCGCGGCCCCGTCGACCTCGTTCAGGACCTCGTGGAAGAGTCCCGGATACTCCTTATAAGTGACGATCCCTTCCTTCGCCGTCTTCGCCCACTGCGCGGAGCCCAGGCAGCTCGACACGGGATCGGCGCCCCCCTGGATGAGGAGCGTGGGGATGGAATGGGTTCCCGAGACCTTGGCCAGCTTGCGGCGCATGGCCTGGAATTCCAGAAACAGGCGCGCGCTGATCCGGAAATGGACGTACGGATCGGAGCGGTGGGCGCGGACCACGGCCGGATCGTGCGAGAGGAGGGAAGGGGGGATCTGATTCCCCTGGGTGAATCCGGGCCAGAGGAGGCCGATGAGGCGCGCCGCGTGGACCTTGATCGTCGCGGGCTTCAGGGAAAGCTCGAAGGGAGGCGCGGAGAGCACGAGCGCGTCGACATATCGGGGGTGCAGCTCGGACCAGTCGAGCGCGATGAGCGCTCCGAGGCTGTGCCCGAACAACGCCCAGCGTCGCCCGCCGTCCCCCTGGCGCAGGGTCTCGATCCACCGGGTCACCGCGTTCCGGTAATCGTCCCAGGACTTCACGTGGCCGCGCCGGCCCTCGGAGCGCCCGTGGCCGGGGAGATCCAGCGCATAGGCCGTGAATCCACGGCTCTGGAGCGTTCGCCCCACGCGCTCCCAGCGTCCCGAATGATCGCCGAGCCCATGGATGATGGCGACCGCCGGCGCCTTGGGATCCTCCCCCCAGGCGCGGGTGAAGAGCTTGGGACCGCCGGGAATCTCGAGCCAGGAGTCGCGGGACGACGAATCGAACAAAGCTCCCTCCACCGCGTGAAAAACGCCGGAACGGCCGCCCAGGATACACCAACCGATGGGCGGGCGCCGAGAATCCGCACACTCGTCGTAGAATCTAACCTGCCATGGCCGCACCGGACGACACGATCATCCTCGACGCCTATTCCCAGGCGGTCGTGGACGCCGTTGGGCGCGTCAGCCCCTCGGTCGTGAACATCGAGACCCGCCGGGCGGCGCCGAAGGGGCGCGAGCCGCGCGACCCGCGCGGACTCGGCGGCAGCGCCTCCGGATTCCTCTTCACCCCGGACGGATTCATTCTCACCAACAGTCACGTCGTTCACGACGCGGAATCGATCCAGGTGACGCGGGAGGACGGACAGGTGCGCGAGGCGCGACTGATCGGGGACGATCCCGAGACGGACCTCGCGGTGGTGCGCATCGGTCCCGACTCGCTGAACCCCGCCACGCTCGGCGACTCGGCGGCGATCCGGGTGGGGCAGGTGGCGATCGCGATCGGGAATCCCTACGGATTCCAGACGACCGTGACCGCGGGCGTCGTGAGCGCCTTGGGCCGGTCGCTCCGGGCCCAATCCGGCCGCCTCATCGACAACGTCATCCAGACCGACGCGGCGCTGAATCCCGGGAATTCCGGCGGCCCGCTGGTGGACTCGCGCGGCGACGTGATCGGCGTGAACACCGCGGTCATCATGCCCGCCCAGGGAATCTGCTTCGCGATCGCGATCAACAACGCGAAATTCGTGGCCTCCCGCCTCATTCGCGACGGCAAGGTGACGCGCAGCTACATCGGCGTGGGCGGCCAGACCGTGCCGGTGGCGCGCCGCGTCTCGAGGTTCCACCAGCTATCGGTGGAGAGCGGAGTTCTGGTAGTCTCCCTGGAACAGGGGGGCCCCGCCGAGAAGGCCGGCGTCCGGCTGGGAGATCGCATCGTCGCTTTCAACGGTCAACCCGTCGGTGGAATCGACGCCCTTCAGCTTCTGCTCACCGAGCAACAGGTGGGCGTTCCGTCTAAAATCACTGTGCTCCGGCTCACCGAGAAGCTCGACTTCGAGGTGACGCCCGTCTTGTCGCCCAGCGGCACACGTTGAACTAGGCCGCCCGCATTCGCGCTCGCGGGTGATCCGTCTCGCCGAAGTTCGCTGGACCCGTCGCGAACGACAACGAAGAGATCGGGAGGGTTCGATCGAGGTATGTCGGAACCGATATCCATGTCCTCTCGGGGTAGGTCCGATGGAGCTGTGTTTCCCGTGGAAAATTTATCTTCACCATTTTCGAGGGAAACACAGATCCATCGGACCTATGCTGTGTCGAAACTGATCTTCGTTTTCGCATTCCTCCTCCTGGCTCTCATCTCTTCGTCGGCGGGCGCGGCGGACGTTTTCCTCGAGCAGAATCCAGACAGCACGCTGGCCATCGCGATCCAGAAGATCGAAGGCACGCCCATCACCCTCGAAGACGCGCTCCAGAAGGCGCTCGTCCAGGAGACGAGCGTGCGCGAAGCCGACGCCTCGATGCGCGCGGCGCGGGGCACGCTTCGTCACGAGAGCGGGGCCTTCGACCCGGAGCTCTTCTTCGACGCCAGCCGGACCGGAATCGATCAGCCCTCGGCGTCTCCTTTCTCCGGGGGCGACACGCTGGCCTCGGGCGTGAGCGTC